>JAGWAJ010000013.1:40530-44932 GCA_021296475.1 Acidobacteriota bacterium | reverse complement strand
GCGGTAGCGGCGGGAGCGCCCGACCGGGGGTGCCGGAACGCGGGTGTAAGATTCGGTCGATGGTACGGACAGGCGTCCTCTGCCTGGCTGCCGCCCTGGCCGGAGCCGGCTCCGGTGGCGCCCAGACGGCTGAGCCGCGCCCGGCGGCGCCCGCGGTCGAGACGCATCAGGCTACCCATCCTCCGCTCCCCGCGGGCTCGCCGCAGCGCGCGCTGCTCGACCGCTACTGCGTCGCCTGCCACAACGAGCGTCGTCGCACGGGCGGCCTGGCCCTCGACACGCTCGACGTCTCCCGCGTCGCGGAGGCGCCGGAGGTCTGGGAGCGCGTCGTCCTGAAGCTGCGCGGCGGGATGATGCCGCCGGTCGGCCGTCCGCGGCCCGGCCCCGCGGAGTACGACCGGTTCCGCTCCTGGCTGGAGGCCGAGCTCGACCTTGCCGCGGCGTCGAGGCCCGAGCCGGGCCGGGTGCCGACGCATCGCCTGAACCGCGCCGAGTACGCGAACGCCCTCGCGCTCGACATCGACGGTGCCGAGCTCCTGCCCGCCGACGACGTGGGCCACGGTTTCGACAACCTCGCGGGCACCCTCGCACTTTCGCCGGCCCTCATGGAGCGCTACCTGTCCGCGGCGAGGCGCATCAGCCGCCTCGCGGTCGGCGACCCGGCGATTGGCCCGGGCTTCACGTCGAAGACCTACGTCATGCCGATCGACCTGGCGCAGAACGACCGCATGAGCGAGGACCTGCCCTTCGGATCGCGGGCCGGCCTCGCCGTGCGCCACCGGTTTCCGCTCGACGGCGAGTACCTCCTCACGATCCGCCTGAAGCGGAGCGTGTACGAGTACATCGTCAACCTCGACGAGTCGCACGATCTCGACGTGCGCATCGACGGCCGGCGCGTCGCCCGCTTCACCGTCGGCGGGGACGCTCCGGGGCGGCCGGCGCCGGTCAGCTTCTCCGGCACCTTCGTGGCGGCCGGCGGCCGCGGCTACCCGAGCCAGGCGTGGGACGACTATCGCACCGGCGCGGACGAGGACCTCGCGGTGCGCGTCCAGGTTGGCGCGGGCACGCGCGTGGTCGGGGTGTCGTTCGCCGGCAGGTCGTGGGAGCACGAGGGCGTGCTGCAACCGCCGTTGCGGGAATACGGCGCCACGGTCACCGAGTCCACCGACACGTCGGCCCGGCCGGAAGGGCCCGGCGTGGGGAGTGTCGCGATCGACGGGCCGTACCGGGCGTCGGGACCTGGAGAGACGGCCAGCCGGGCCCGCATCTTCGCGTGCCGCCCCGGCGAGAGTGCGGGCGGGGGGGAGGAGGCACCGGCGGCATCGCCGAGCCGGACGCGCCGCCGGGCAGTCCGGGAAGTCGGGGGCCCGCGCCCCGAAGCGCAAGACGGCGACGGTTCCTGCGCGCGGCGCATCCTGGCCCGCCTCGCCCGGCGCGCCTACCGGCGCCCCGTCGGCGACGGCGACATCGCGCCGCTCCTCGGCTTCTACCGGACAGGCCTTGCGGCGGGCGGCTTCGAGGCCGGCATCCGCATGGCGCTCGAGCGGCTCCTGATCGACCCGGAGTTCCTCTTCCGGATCGAGCGGGACCCGGAGGGCCTCGCGCCCCGGGCTCCCTACCGGTTGACGGACCTGGAGCTCGCGTCCCGGCTGTCGTTCTTCCTCTGGAGCAGCATCCCCGACGACGAGCTGCTCGACGTTGCGGCAGCCGGAGGCCTGTCCGAGGGGGCCGAGCTCGAGCGTCAGGTGCGGCGCATGCTCGCCGACCCGCGCGCGGCGGCGCTCGTCGAGAACTTCGCGGGCCAGTGGCTGGCGCTGCGCAGCGTCGACGGCCTCGCGCCCGATCCGAACCTTTTCCCGGAGTTCGACGAGAACCTGCGGGAGGCGTTGCGCCGCGAGACCGATCTGTTCGTGGAGAGCCAGCTCCGCGAGGACCGGAGCGTCGTGGACCTGCTGCGCGCCGACTACACGTTCCTCAACGAGCGGCTGGCGAGGCACTACGGCATCCCGGACGTCACCGGGAACCACTTCCGGCGCGTGACTCTGGCGGACGAGCGGCGGGGCGGGCTGCTCGGCCACGGCAGCGTGCTTGCCGTCACGTCGTACGGCAATCGGACGTCGCCGGTCCTGCGCGCCAAGTGGCTGCTCGAGAACGTCCTCGGGACGCCGCCCGCGCCTCCGCCCCCGGACATCCCGCCGCTGCCGGCGAGCGGAGCGGCGGCCGGCGAGCCGCGCACCGTCCGCGAGCGCCTCGCCCGGCACCGGCAGAGCGCCGCCTGCGCCATCTGCCACGCGCCGATGGACCCCCTCGGCTTCGCGCTCGAGAACTACGACGCCATCGGCGGCTGGCGCACGCTCGACGCCGGCGTCCCGATCGATTCCTCGGCCGTCCTCGCGGACGGGACGACGCGCTTCGACGGGCCTGCCGGGCTGCGGCGGGTGCTGCTCGACCGGTCCGAGCAGTTCGTCGAGACGGTCGCCGAGAAGCTGCTGACGTACGCTCTCGGCCGCGGGATCGAGCACTACGACCGGCCGGTGATCCGCGCTATCGTGCGCGCGGCGGCGGCTGACGACCACCGCTGGTCGTCGCTGATCCTGGGCATCGTCGACAGCACGCCGTTCCGGATGCGGAGGACGGAGTCATGATCATCACCCGCAAGGCGCTGCCGCGCCGCACGGTGCTGCGCGGTCTCGGCGCGGCGGTCGCGCTGCCGCTCCTCGACGGCATGGTGCCGGCGCTCACGGCGCTCGGGCGGACGGCGGCGCGTCCCGTCCGCCGCTTCGGCGTCGTCTACGTGCCGAACGGCGTAGTGATCGACGAGTGGACCCCGCCCTCCACCGGCAGCGGGTTCGCCTTCCCGCCGATCCTGAAGCCGCTCGAGCCGTTCCGCGAGCGGCTGACGGTCCTCACCGGGCTCACCCAGAACCTTCGCGGGCTCACCGCGCGCAGCGGCGCGGTCCATGGCCGCTGCGCGACGAAGTTCCTCACCGGCGCCATCCCGCGGCCGTTCGGCCAAGAGGGGAACGACTTTCTGGCCGACGTCTCGCTCGACCAGGTCGTGGCGCGCGAGATCGGCCGCGACACGCAGCTCGGCTCCCTGGAGCTGTCGCTCGAGTCGGGAGACAAGGGGGCGGGTACCTGCGACGGCGGCTACAGCTGCACCTACAGCCACACCATCGCCTGGCGCGGTCCCCGCACGCCGCTGCCGATGGAGCACAACCCGCGCGTCGTGTTCGAGCGGATGTTCGGCGACGGTGGGAGCACGGATCCCGCGGCCCGGCGGGCGCGGGCTCGACACAGCCGCAGCCTGCTCGATTCGGTCGGCGAGAAGGCGGCCGCCCTCGCGCGCACGCTCGGGCCGGACGACGGGGCCAAGCTGACGGAGTACCTCGACGCGGTCCGCGACATCGAGCGGCGGATCGAGCGGGTCGAGGCGCAGGCGGCGCGCGAGCTGCCGGCGTTCGACCAGCCCGCGGGCGTGCCGGCGAGCTTCGCGGACCACGCCCGGCTGATGTTCGACCTGCAGGTGCTCGCCTACCAGAGCGACCTGTCGCGGGTGATCACCTTCATGGTCGGCCGCGAGTTCAGCAGCCGCACCTACCCCGAGATTGGCGCCCCCGGCGGCCACCACCCGCTGTCCCACGAGCACAGCGCGGCCAGCCGGGAGCAGTTGATCCGGATCAACACCCACCACGCGGAGCAGTTCGCCTACTACCTCGGGCGGCTGGCCGCGACCCCCGACGGGGACGGTTCGCTCCTGGACCACGTCCTCCTCTACTACGGGGCGGGCATGGCCGAGGGGGACCACCAGCCGTGGAACCTGCCGCTGGTNNGGGGGACGGCTCGCGGGCGGCCGGCACCTGCGGTACGACGCCGGAACCGGGGGAGGCCGCTCGGTGGAGGGGGGCACGCCGCTCGCCAACCTGCACCTCAGCGTGCTGGAGAAGCTGGACATGCGGCTGGACCGCATCCACGACAGCACGGGTCGCCTGGACCTGTAGGGGACGGGAGGCAGTGCCAAGCAGGAGCCGGCGGCCGGCCCGCCTGGGGCTTGCACTGGCTGCGGCCCTTCTGGCGGCGCCTGCCGACGCCGGAGGCCAAGTCGGCGACACCGGGGGCACGCCGGCGTTGATCGGTGCCCTGCGGGCCGGCGACGGGGCCGCCGTGCGGGCCCTGCTGGCGGCGGGGGTCGACGTGAACGTGCCGCAGCCGGACGGAGCGACGGCGCTCCATTGGGCCGTGCACCGGGAGGACGTCGCGACCGTCGAGCAGTTGATCCGGGCGGGGGCCGACGTCGGGGCGGCGAACGATCTCCGGGTGACTCCGCTGCTGATGGCGTGCCGCCGTGGACAGGGCGTGCTGGTGGAGCGGCTCCTGGCGGCGGGAGCCGATCCGAACGCGG
>JAGWAJ010000013.1:33986-40501 GCA_021296475.1 Acidobacteriota bacterium | reverse complement strand
GGCAGCGTGGTGGCGGTCGAGGCGTTGCTGGAGCGCGGCGCTCGCGTCAACGCCGCCGAGGCGACGCGCGGCCAGACGGCCCTCATGTGGGCTGTCGCGAACCGGCGCCCCGCCGTCACGCGCGCGCTCCTCGCCCACGGGGCCGACCTCGCGGCCCGCACCCGGACCCGCCGGCGCGTCTACAACATGGGAGGCAGCCGTTCCGCCGGCTCCGCGTCCCGCGGCATCGCGCTCGAGGAGGTGACGGAGGGCGGCAGCACGGCGCTGCTCCTCGCTGCGCGATCGGGTGATCTGCAGTCCGCCCGCCTCCTCGTGGCGGCCGGCGCAGACGTGCACGACACGGCGGCCGACGGCAACACCGCACTCGCCATCGCCGCGCACAGCGGCCACGGCTCGCTGGCGATGTTCCTGCTGGAGCGGGGCGCCGACCCGAACGCCGCGCCGCTCGGCTACACGCCCCTCCACGCGGCGGTGCTCCGGGGCACGCTGCGCGACCGCGGGGTTTCGAACGACGATCCGGGGGCCGGGGTGCCTCTCGTGCGGGCGCTGCTCGCGCACGGCGCCGACCCGCACGCGAGACTGCTGCGCGGTACACCGGTGCGGCGCTGGAGCCACGACTTCGCCTTCATGGACCGCTGGGTCGGAGCCACCCCGTTCTGGCTCGCCGCCCACTTCCTCGAGGTGGAGATGATGCACGTCCTGGCCGCCGCGGGCGCCGACCCGCGCGCCCCGAGCCGCGGCGGCACCACGCCGCTCATGGCCGCAGCGGGGCTCGGCTACAACCGCGGTGGCGGGAGCGCGTTCATCCGCGACCGGCGCGACTTCTCGTCGTACAACCCCGCGGAGTCGGCGGCGCTCGGCTCGACGATCCCGGCCGCGGAGGAGCGCCAGGCGCGCCGGGCGGTCGCCGCGGCCCTGGATCTGGGCGCCCGCGCCGATGCCGCCAACGACGCCGGCGACACCGCGCTGCACGCCGCGGCCTCCCACGGCATGAACAGCGTCATTGAGCTCCTGGCGGCCCGCGGCGCCGACGCGAGGGCGGAGAACGGGCGCGGCCAGACGCCGTTGGCGCTGGCCGTCTACTCGGACGGGATTGCCGGCGACCGTTTCGTCCGCGAATCGACGGCCGATCTGCTCCGTTCCCTGGCGGGCGCCGCCACCGGCGCAACGGCAGAGCCCCTGGGCGCGCCACCGGAGCCCCCGGCCGCGCCCGCCGCGCGCGCGGCCGCACCGCCGGAATCCCCGGCCACGCCGCATCGGCATCCGGCCGCGCCTCACGAACACTCCGTCGCCCGGGGGCTGACCAACCCCGCCGCCCCGACCCCGCAGTCGGTCGCCACGGGAGCCGCCGCCTACGCCCGGCACTGCGCATCCTGCCACGGGCCGACCGGCCGCGGCGACGGTCCCCTGGCCGCCGCCACCGCCGCCTACGGCGGTCGTCCGTCCAACCTCGCCGACACGGTCTGGCAGCATGGCGGCAGCGACGGCGAGATCTTCGTCGCCATCCGCGACGGCATCGCCCCCGACTTCGCGATGGACGCCTTCGGCAATCGCCTGTCGGAGTCGGACATCTGGCACGTCGTGAACTTCCTGCAGCAGCTCCCGTGAATCGCACGGGCAGGCGGTACCGGACTTGCTTCCCTTGGCGGTGTCGAGGGTGAAGCGAGGCCGTATCGGCCGACGGTTTCCCAGACCGCCATGTGGCGTAGCGGCAAGCCGGAGGAGTAGAGTCGTGACGATGACGGGTGACACCAGGGCCATCATCGGCACCACGGCAGCCCCGCTGGCGTAGCCGGATGCGGCAACCCGGGATCCCAACGATCAGGCCAATGCACGAGGATCGCGACGTGAAGGAGCCTAGCCTCTCCGACTGGAGTCCCGCGCAGGTCGCGGCGGCCCGGCGATGGGTGCAAGCCTGGAAGGAGGCCGGCCCGCGGCTGGAGCGGGTACGGCGCGAAGAGTTGCGCCGGCTCGATCCCCAGCGCGCGGTCGCTCTGCTCTGCGGCGAGGCCGACTACACGAAGCCGCCCCGCGCCCCGCGGCCGACGTCGGGCCTCGTCGAGCAGCAACGCTGGTTCCGCCGGGCCGCCGCCTCCCGCCGTGTTTGAGCTGTTCCGGGTTGCCGCGGATGTGCAGACGTTCTGCGAGGGCCGGAGCTGGCGCTTCTGCTTCATCGGAGGCCTCGCCCTGCAGCGCTGGGGAGAGCCCCGGGAGACGGTCGACGTCGACGTGACCCTCCTGACCGGCTTCGGCGGCGAGGAGCCGTTCATCGGGGCGCTGCTCGATCGGTACGCGGGCAGAGTCCAGGACGCGGCCGCCTTCGCCCGCACGAACCGGGTGCTGCTGCTGCGCAGCGACTCCGGCGTCGGCATCGACGTCGCCCTCGGCGGGCTGCCGTTCGAGGAGGAGGTCGTCGATCGCGCGAGCCCGTTTCCGTTCCCCGGCGACGTTCCCCTGCGCACCTGCTCGGCCGAGGACCTCATCGTCCTGAAGGCATTCGCCGCGCGCGGCCGGGACTGGGTCGACATCGAGGGGGTCATCGTGCGGCAGGCCGGAGCCCTCGACTGGAGCTACATCGACGCGCGTCTCGCACCGCTGGCGGTGCTCAAGGAAGCGCCCGAGATCCTGACGGAGCTGGCCCGTCGCCGGGCGGAGTTCGAGCGGTAGCCCCCGCGCGCGGCCGATCAGTAGTCCGCCGCCCGGAGCGAGGCGCGCAGGATCTCGCGGTCGTTGCGGTGCACGATGTGGCCGTTGGCGTACGCGGGGTGCGTCCAGTTGACGATGCGCTCGGCGATGGCCCCGTGCGGCGTTCGGGTGCCGGAGCTGCTGGTCGGCTCGATCAGCTTCGTGCGGGCCAGCTCGACGTAGCCGGTCGGCGTGAAGCGGGCGAGGATCAGGTCGCCGACGTCGTTGTTGACGAAGTAGCGGTCCTCGTGCCGGACGAGGTGGGCGCTGCTCCAGCGGACCTCGACGGTCATGTCGCGGCTCATCCAGAGGCGCTCGCCGGTCCGGGCATCGAGCCCTCGCGTCTCGCCGTAGCTTCCAACTCCGTAGATGGTGTCCCCGACGATGACGGGCGTCGTGACCAGGGCGTGGAGGCCCTCGCTCTGGTCCGGGAGCTCGCTGCGGCTCCCGCCGCGCCACAGCTCGGTCGCCGCCGGCCGGTCGCCGTTCAGGCGCATCATCATCGAGCCGCTGAAGAACTGGGAGACGAAGAGGTAGTCGCCGCTCCGGACCGGCGTCGCGACCGATACCGCGGCCGGCACCTCCCAGGGATGCTCCCAGTACACGTCGCCCGTTTCGGGGTCGAGCGAGGCGAGCGCTTCGGGGTGCCAGATGATGAGCTGGCGGACGCCGCCCGCCTGGTAGATCACGGGATGGGCGTAGCCCATCTCGGAGCGGACCGGCAGCGAACGCCACAGCTCGTCGCCGGTGTGCTTGTCGAAGGCGACCACCAGCGCATCCGGCTCGCCGCCCACCAGCGCGATCAGCCGGTCGCCGTCGACGAGCGGGGCGCTCGCGACGCCGTAGACCGGGACGCTCGTGTCGTAGTCGGCGACGTAGTCCTTCTCCCAGCGCACCGCCCCGGTCTCGACGTCGAAGCAGAAGAGCCGGCCGGTGGCCCCGAGCACGTAGACGCGGTCCCCGTCGACGGTCGGCGTGGCGCGCGGCCCCACGGCGTAGGAGTAGACCAGCATGCGGTACGTGGTCTGCCACTCGTGCGTCCAGAGGATCTCGCCCGTCTGCTCGTCGAGGGCCATGGCGCGCTCGGTGCCGTCGACGGTGCGCGACTCGGGATCCTCGAACCAGTCGGCGACGAAGATGCGCCCGTCCGCGACGGCCGGCCCGGAGTAGCCGCCGCCGATCGGCGTGCGCCACGTCACCTTCAGCTCGTCCGGCAGCGTCTCCACGATGCCGGTCTCGTGCCAGACCCCGAGGCGGCCGGGGCCGCGGAACTGCGTCCAGTCCTCGGCCAGGAGCGGCATGCTCGCGGTGAGGGCAGAGAGGGCGATGAGCGCCGGGAGTCCGCGCGGCGTCCTGTTGCGGTGCATGACCTGGCCTCCGTCACTCGCCACGACTGACGACGACGATCGGGGATTGCGCCATCGTTCCCTCGGGCGGGAAGTCCGCGGCCGGGATGCCGGACAGCCCCGCGGGCACCGCCTCCATGGCGGTCGCCACGATGCGCACGCCTTCCGCCCTGACCGGCGCCGACCAAAGGGCCCCGTCGCTGACGATGACCGGGTGGACGCGCCACGCGCCGTCCGCTCCCACCGCCGCCTCGCCCTGA
Source organism: Acidobacteriota bacterium (assembly GCA_021296475.1). GTDB lineage: Bacteria > Acidobacteriota > Vicinamibacteria > Vicinamibacterales > UBA8438 > JAGWAJ01. Next base: position 36,210 of record JAGWAJ010000013.1, on the reverse strand, counting down.
AAGAACCACCGGTCGGCGGCGGGGGCGAAGACGAACACGATGACTCGCTCTGTGGCGATCCCGGCGGACGTCCCGGCCACCGTCAGCTCGCGCCCCACGACGTCGCCGTCCGCCGGCTCCGTGATGGCGAGGCGGACGTCGGACGTCTGGGCCGGGGCCGCGCTCACTGCCGGCTGCGCGCCTGCGGCCAGCAGCAGGACCGCCGGCAGCAGGACTGCCGTTCGCGGCGGGGAAAATCTCGTGGGCCGAGCCGCGCTGGTCATCGGGTCCCTCCCGTTCCGACTCCGCTGCCTCCCGCAGGGTAGGGAGCGCTGCCGCGTCGGGCCGGCACGACAGTATCACAGCGTCTCACGCGACGCGGCCCTTGACGTCCGCCTCCCGCGCGGCCCATGGTAGGCATCGTGATCGGCCTGGAGCCGAGTCGCGGATGCGGTGTGACCACGACGGTTCGGCCCCTGCGCCGCCGGTTGGACCCACTTGGCGGACATGGGCTGGAAGAAGGAGAGTTGCCGATGCGTACCGCCCCCATGCTCGTGAGGGTCGCCGCGCTGCTCGTGCTGTCGGCCGGGACCGTTCCCGGCGCCGCAGGCCAGCCGCTCGGCCCGGTCGTCGAGACCAGCCTGGGGACGCTCGCGGGGGAGCGGGTCGCGGGCCACGACGACGTCCTCGTCTTTCGGGGCATCCCGTACGCCGAGCCGCCGGTGGGCGACGCCCGTTGGCGGCCCCCGATCGCCAAGGGGGCGTGGGACGGGACGCGCGCGGCCGCGACGTTCGGGCCGGCGTGCTGGCAGGGGCTCACGCCCGAGACCTCCATCTACACGCGCGGCGACCTCGAGCGCGACGAGGACTGCCTCTACCTCAACGTCTGGACGGCGGCGTCGGATGCGGCCGAGGCGCGGCCGGTCATGGTCTGGTTCCACGGCGGCGGGCACAGCGGCGGATGGGGCAGCGCGAGGGTCTTCGACGGGACGGCGCTGGCGCAGAAGGGCGTCGTGCTCGTCACGATCAACTACCGGCTCGGGGCGTTCGGTTTCCTGGCGCATCCCGCGCTGAGCGCGGAGTCGCCGCACGATGCGTCCGGCAACTACGGCCTGCTCGACAAGGTGGCGGCGCTCGAATGGGTGCGCGACAACGTCGGGGCCTTCGGGGGCGATCCCGGCAACGTCACCATCTTCGGGCAGTCGGCGGGTTCGTGGAGCGTCTGCTACCTGATGGCGTCGCCGCTGGCGGCGGAGCTCTTCCACAAGGCGGTCGGCCATTCCGGGGGCTGCTTCCGGGGCGGTCGCCCGGATCTCGAGTCCGCGCACGCGCAGGGTCTCGCAGCGGCGGCCGCGCTTGGCGCGGAGGGCGACGGCGCGGAGGCGCTCGCGGCGCTCCGGGCCCTCGACGCTCCGGCCGTGCTCGACTCCGAGCTGGGCTCCGGGGCCATCGTCGACGGCTGGTTCATGCCGCGGGCGGCGCGTGCGATCTTCGACGCCCGAGAGCACAACGACGTGCCGGTCATCGTCGGCGCGCTGGCCGACGAAGGCACCACGCTGTACGCGGGGATGCCGGAGCGCACGGAGGCGGAGCTCACCTCGACCCTGCGCGCCGAGTACGGCGACCACGCCAACGCCGTGCTGGACGCCTACGGCCCCGAGCTGGATCGGTCGACCAAGGGCGGCGCGCAGGCCATCCAGGCCGACCGCAGCTTCGTCTGGGAGATGCGCACCTGGGCTCGCGCGGTGGAGGCGGCCGGCAACGACGCGTACCTGTACTTCTTCAGCCAGGCGCCCCCGGTCTTCCGCATCTACGTCCCCGAGCGCGCCGCCATCGACCTGCCGGACGGACCGCGCGGCTACGGCGCCTACCACTCGGGCGATCTGGCCTACGTCTTCGCCAACACCCGCCTCGTCGGCATCGACTGGTCCGACTGGGACCACGAGCTGTCGGACGCGATGTCGCAGTACTGGGTGAACTTCGCGCGCACCGGCGACCCGAACGGGGGCGATCTGCCGGCGTGGCCGCGCTATGCCGCCACGGCCGACGAGTGGTTGGAGTTCGGATCGGAGCTTCGAACCACGACCGGGGTGCGGAAGGACAAGCTGGACCTGTTCGACGTCGTGAACGCTCCCGAGGCGCCGTGATCGACCCGGGGCACGCGGCGGCGCTGCGCCCGCGGGCAATTCCGCCGCGGGCGAGCCGGCGCCGCCGGCCCGGTGCTCGCGAAGCGTTGCTGCGAGCC
>JAGWAJ010000013.1:537-33939 GCA_021296475.1 Acidobacteriota bacterium | reverse complement strand
GCCCGCTACACCTCCGACAGGTACCCCAGCGTTCCCGTGCTGTCGCCGAAGCGCTCGACGGGCAGGCCCAGCTTGTCGAGCACGGCGACGTGCAGGTTCGTGAGCGGCGTGTCGGACGGGTAGCGCAGGTGCCGCCCGCCGGCGACGCGGCCGGCCGCCCCGCCGGCCAGCAGCGTCGGCAGGTCGAGGTGGAAGTGGAGGTTGCCGTCGCTGATGCCCGACCCGTACACGAACAGGGAGTGGTCGAGCAGCGAGCCGTCGCCGTCCGGCGTGGCGTGCATCCGCTCCAGGAAGTAGCCGAGCTGCCGGATGTGGTGCGTGTTGATCCGGGCCAGCATCGCCAGGTTCTCGGGATCGTTCTGGTGGTGGGAGTAGCCGTGGTGGCCGCCCGGCACGCCGATCTCGGGGAATGACCGGCCGCTCACCTCCCGGCCGAACATGAACGTGCTGACGCGCGTCAGGTCGGTCTGGTAGGCGAGCAGCAGCAGGTCGAACATCAGGCGGCAGTGCTGCTCGAACGTGTCCGGAATGCCGACCGGCTGCTCGACGACCGGCAACTCCCGGTCGCTCTGCGCTTCGGCCATCCGGATACGGCGCTCGACGTCCCGGACGGCGTCGAGGTACTGCGTCAGCTTGAGCCGGTCGCCCGCACCGAGGGTGCCCCGGAGGCCGCGGGCCTCTTCGGTGACGAAGTCGAGGATGCTGCGATCCTGGCGCAGCCGCGCCAGCCGCGCCTTGACGTCCGTGCTGTCGGTGGCGCCGAAGAGCCGCTCGAACACCGCGCGCGGGTTGTTCTCCATCGGCAGCGGCGTGGTCGGCGTGCGCCAGGCGACGGTGTTGGCGTAGGCGCAACTGTAGCCCTGGTCGCAGGCGCCGAGCACCTCGACCGAATCGATTGCCAGCTCCAGCGAGGCGAGCTGGGTCTCCTGCCCGAGCGCGCGCGCCGCGATCTGGTCCATCGAGACGCCGGCCCGTATGTCCGCGCCCTCCGTCTTCTTGACGTGCACGCCGGTCAGCCAGGTCGAGGCGGCGCGGGCGTGGTCGCCGACTCCCTCGCCCTCGCGGGGGATGGCGACCTTGTCGGCGAGGCCGGTCAGGATGTTCACCTGGTCCTTGACCGGCGCGAGCGGCTCCAGGACCGACGTGAGCTCCAGCGGCGTGCTGATCCCATCCGCGGGCCCCGGCGGCGTCCAGGCGCGCATCTCCACCCCGTTGGGCACGTAGACCGCGCCGAATCGCCGCACCGGGCGCGCCGCCGCGCTGCGGCCGGCGGCGAACGCCGGCACCATGCTGTCGAGCAACGGCAGCGCCAGCGAGGCGCCGAGGCCGCGGAGAACCGTGCGGCGGGGCAGCGTCCTGTTCGTGATCATCATGGGGAGCCAGCCTTCGTGGACGCTGCGGAAGCGGTACCGGCCGCCGCAGCGACGGGAGCGTCGGGGGCCGCCGCCATCCGCATCCGGAACGGGGCGCTCTCGACGATGCCGAGAATCAGGGACGACCAGCCGTAACCGCCCGGCTCGGCGTCCCGCAGGATCTTCCGTACGGCGGGAGCGTCGCGATGGTCCAGGCCCCGGCCGAGGGCGTAGGTCAGCAGCTTCTCCGTGACCGTCGCCGCGAGCTCGCTCGCCCACGGTTCGCCCAGCAGCGCATCCCGGAACGCGGCCGGACCGTCGAACCCGACGCCGTCGGGCAACGCGCCCGACGCGTCGATGGGCGCCGCGTTCGCGGGCGCCGCCGGGTCGCCGTCGTGGGTCCGCCAGCGGCCGACCGCGTCGAAGTTCTCGAGGGCGAAGCCGAGCGGGTCGATCTTGGCGTGGCAGGTCGAGCAGGCCGGGCTCGCGCGGTGCTGCGCCATCCGCTCGCGCATCGTCGCCGGCCGCTCCGCTGCGCCATCCTCCTCGGCGAGCTCCGGGATGTCGGGCGGCGGCGGGGGCGGCGGAGCGCCGAGCAGGTTCTCGAGCAGCCACTTGCCGCGCACGACCGGCGACGTGCGGTGCGGGTACGAGGTGACGGTCAGGATGCTGCCGTGGCCGAGCAGGCCCGGCCGCCGGTCGTCGCCGTGCGTCACCCGGCGGAAGTGGCTGCCGTAGACGTTGGGGATGCCGTAGTGCCGGGCGAGCCGCTCGTTGACGAACGTGTAGTCGGCGCGCAGCAGGTCGTGCACGCTGCGGTCCTCGCGGAGCTGGCTGGCGAAGAACAGCTCCGTCTCCCGCCGGAGAGCGTGCCGCAGGTTGTCGTCGAACTCCGGGAACCGGGCGGCGTCGGGCGCCACGCTCCGCAGGTTGCGCAGGTAGAGCCACTGCCCGGCGAAGTTCTCGACGAGCGCGTCCGAGCGCGGGTCGTCGAGCATCCGGCGCACCTCGCGCCCGAGCCCCTCGCGGTCCTGCAGGTCTCCGCGCGCCGCCGCCTCGAGCAGGGCGTCGTCCGGGATGCTGCTCCAGAGGAAGAACGACAGTCGCGAGGCGAGGTCCAGGTCGTCGACGCGGTACGGGATGCCGGGCCTTGTCCCGGCGGGCTCCCGCTCTACCCGGAACAGGAACTTCGGCGAGACGAGCAGCGCCTCGAGCGCCCAGCGGATGCCCTCCTCGAATCCGCCGCCCGCCTCCCGTCCCGCCGCGTAGGCGGCAAGGAGAGGCTCGGTGTCGGCCTCGGACACCGGCCGCCGGTACGCGCGCCGGGCGAGCTTGCCGAGGATGTCCGCGGCGCAGGGCCGCTCGGCCGCCGGCCGGTCGGGGAAGCAGGTGAAGACGGCGGCGCGGCTCGGCGTGTCGGCCGGCGCCTGACCTTCGTACGGCCCGATCACCGCGACCTGCTCCACGGAGGGCGCGTTCGGGTAGAGCGTGAACGCGAAACTGGTAATCGGAGGCGGCGGCGGGCGCCCGTCGACCGGGAGCGTCTGCTCGAGAGTCTCGACGAACGAGACGGCGAGGCGCCGCATGCCCGCCCGGATCGGCACGCGCACCTCCAGCGGCCCGCGCGAGCCGAGAGCGAAGCGGGCGACGCGCGCCCGGTCGAGGCGCACCTCGAGCTCATGGCCCGCCCGGGCGCGTCCGCGCAGGGAGACGCGGATCGCGTACTCCGCGTCGAGCGGAAAGTGGTGGCGCACGGCGAGACCGCCGCGGGACCCGAACGGCAGGTCGTCGCTCACGCGGTCGTCCTGCGAGAGCAGCGGCGACGTCCGATAGGCCGCAGCGTCGGGTCGCCGACGGCGCGCCGGCTGATCCGCGCCGCGGCCAGCAGGTAGCGCTCGAGTAGGCCGGGGGAGACGGAGAGCACGTCGCCGACGTTGTCGAAGCCGTAGCTCGACTCGTCCGCCGGCAGCAGCGACCGGCCGTCGACCTCGAGGGCCAGCAGGTCGCGGATGGCGTTGACGTACTCCGTGCGGTTGAGCCGCTGCACGGCCGGCCGGCCCGGGTCGGGGTTGGCTTCCGCGTACCGGTCGAGCGCGCCCGACAGATAGGCGACGGTGTCGGCGTAGGCTGCCGCGTCGGGACGGGGGCGCGGGGCGGGCGGCATCGTGGCGGTGCGGAGCTTGCGGACCACCTTCTCCCAGATCGCGGGGTCGGCTCCCACGTGCGCCGGGTCGACGCCGGCCAGCGTCAGGCCGGCCGTCCGGAGCCGGTCGTTGTGGCAGGTGACGCAGTACCGGTCGAGCAGGGCGCGCGTCGACGCGACCGCAACCGGCGCGCCTTCGACCGTGCGCCGCTCGCCCGCGGCGCTGCCAGGGGGCTGCGCGAGAGCGCCGGACGACGCGGCCGAGCCGGGCGACGCGGCCGAGCCGGGCGACGCAGCCGAGCCGGGCGACGCGGCCGAGCCGGGCGACGCGGCCGAGCCGGGCGACGCGGTGGCCAGGACGAGAAGGGCGGTGGCTCCCGCCACCCCGATCGCGCGCTTCGCCATCGTTGCTCGGGCCGGACGGGAGCGGGTCACGGTCGCGGATCCTCCACCTCGGTCTCGTCCCCATAGCTGGTCAGGCCGAACGTCAACTGGATGCCGGCACTCGGGTCGGCCCCGAGCGCACGAAGCTCGGCTCCGGCCTCGGCGTGACGGACGAACGTGGTGCAGCAGATGAGATGCCCCTCCGCGATCCGCAGCGGGGTCTGCCGGGCCGCGTTCTGCGCGTCGAGGTCCGCGCCCCGGTCGACGAGGAAGCGGATGACGCGGTTCGCGTTGTGGTAGGCGGCGGCGTGGAGCGCCGTCTCGCCGTGCGCATTGGCCGCGTTGACGTCGAGGCCCAGCTCCAGGCCCGCGGCGAGCGCGTCGACCGCCTTCTCCTCCGTCCAGTCGTAGTAGGTGATGTCGGTCGCCGCCCGCTTGCCGAGGCCGGCGGCCAGCATCAGCGCCGTCGTCCCGTCGTCGGTCGTCCGGTGCGGGTCGGCGCCCGCCTCGGCCAGAACGCGCATCATCGGGGCGTCGGCGGACTTCGCCGCCACGAGAAACGGCGTCGAGCCGATCTGGGTCAGCCGGCCCGAGCCGGGCGACGTGAACACCCCGATCTCGAACGCGTTCGTCAGGCGCTGCGGCCGCTCGAGGCGGGCGTCGGGGTCGGCGCCGCGCGCCAGGAGCGCCTCGGCGATGGCCGGTTGTCCGGTGGCCGCGGCAAGGTGCAGAGCGGTGTAGCCCGCCTCGGCGGGGTCGGGGTCGGCGCCCCGTTCGAGCAGCAGGTGGGCTACCGCCGTGCGGCGCTTGGTGAGCGCCAGCATGAGCGCGGTGACGCCGTCGGGTCCGGCGTCGTCCACGTCGGCCCCTGCGGCCAGCAGCACGCCGACCACCTCCGGGTCGCCGGCCAGCACCGCGTGGAGCAACGGCGTGAAGCCGCCCTCTGGCCGCGGCGGGTCCCGGTCTCCGTCGCGCGGCAGCCCGGCGGGATTGACCGCCTCGAACGGGCTCAGCACGATCGTTTCCCGCACGACGGGGCGCCCCTGCCGGGTCCGGATGCGGGTGCGCGCGTGGACGTCCGCGCCGACCTCGGCGAGCAGGGTGACGACCCGCGGGTGGCGTTCCCCGGCCGCCCACATGAGGGCCGTGTGGCCGCCGCGCGTTGACCGGTCGACGTCGGCGCCGGCCGCGATGAGCAGCCGAACGACGGCGGCCGCGCCAGCGCGCGCGGCCATCATGAGCGCGGTCTCGCCGGCCGGCCGGGCCGTGTCCGGATCCGCGCCCGCGCCGAGCAGCCGCTCGACCATCGCCGCGCTCCCGTTGGCGCTCGCGAGCATCAACGGAGTCACGCCGAGGTCGTTCGCCGCGTCGGGGTCCGCCCCGGCGTCCAGCAGCAGCTCGGCGATGTCGAGATGGTCCCAGTGCGCCGCCCACGCCAGGGCCGTGGCCCCGTCGGCCTGCGGCGCGTCGGGGTCCGCCTGCGCCGCAACGAGCGCCTGGACCGCGCCCACGTCGCGGCGCTCGGCGGCATCCGCCAACCCACTGTCGACGACGGCGGCGAGCGGTGTGGCACCGGCCACCGGAACGGCACCGGCCACCGGAACGGCGCCGGCGAGTGATAGGGCACCCGCGGCGAGCAGGACGCGCGCCGAGAGCGCTGGGCGGTGCGCGTGAGCCCGCAGACACGCCGCCGGGTCGCGCGAGGCAGCTACTCTCATGTGTACGTTCGCTTGCGTGCATCCTACTGCACGGTCGTCGTCGGATTCCAGCCAGCGCGGGCGCCGGGGCGGAGCCCGGCCCGGGAACCGGAGAGCGCCGATCCGCGTCACAATGGCCGGATGCAGCGTCCGCAGAATCGGCGGAGCCCGGCTGCCCTCGGGTTGGGCGCGGTCGTCCTGGTGGTGACCGGCCTGGTGGCGGCGGTGCTCCTGCTCGCCGGCCGGGGCGGCGAGGCGGAGTTGGACCGGCTCGTGCGCCTGCTCGATCTCCAGCCGGGAGACACGGTGGCCGACGTCGGGGCCGGCAGCGGCTGGCTGAGCATCGAGGTCGCGAGGGCGGTGGGGCCGACCGGCCGCGTGCTCGCGACCGAGCTCTCGTCTGCCCGGCGTGACGACATCCGCGATGCGGTCGCCGGGGCCGGCCTCGACAACGTCGCGGTGGTCGAGGCCGGCGAGCACGACACGAATCTGGCTCCCGACTGCTGCGATGCGATCTTCCAGCGCCGCGTCTACCACCACCTGACCGATGCGGCAGCGACCAACGCCAGCCTCTACGCGGCGCTGAAGCCGGGCGGCCGCCTGGCGATCATCGAGCTGGAGTTCGGCGGCCTCTTCGGCTTCCTCCGGGCCTGGCCGCACTGGACCGACGACGCGCAGGTGGTCGCGGAGGTCGCCGCGGCCGGGTTCACGCACGTCGAGACCGCCGACTGGCCGGTGGCCGCCCACTATGCCGCGGTGTTCCGGAAGTAGCGCGGGTTCCGACCTCCAGGGCATGGCCACGCACTCCGTCCGCCGCCATCTGCGGCTCGAGATCGCCGCCTACGACGAGACGATCCGGCGCTTCATTCCGGGCTACGAGGCGATGATCGAGATTGCGGCGCGCGAGGTCGCCGCCGGCGCGGCGTGGCCCGATGGAGAGACGGCCTCGCCGGGCGCGGGTCTCGTCCTCGACCTCGGCGGCGGAACCGGGGCGCTGGCGGAGGCCATCCTCGCCCACCCGGACGTCGGGTCTGTCGCCCTCATCGATGTAGACGCGGAAATGCTGGCGCAGGCCCGCACCCGGCTTTCGCGTTTCGGAGGTCGCGCCCGGTTCCACACCCGGTCGTTTCACGATCCGCTGCCGCGGTGCGACGGCGTTGCCGCGTCGCTCGCGCTCCATCACGTCCGGTCGATGGACGACAAGCGCGCGCTCTACGGGCGGATCCACGATGCGCTGCAGCCGGGAGGGTGCTTCGTGAACGCGGACGCAACCCTGCCGGCCGAGCCCGACGCCCGCGCGGCGACGTGGCGCGGCTGGGCCGATCACATGGTCGCCTGCGGCATCGACGAGGAGCGGGCCTTCGCGCACTTCGAGGAGTGGGCGGAGGAGGACACCTACTTCCCGGTGGAGGAGGAGCTGGCCGCGATGCGGGCGGCCGGCTTCCGCTCCGACTGCGTCTGGAGCGAAGGGTCGATCACCGTGATCACCGGCCACAAGGCCGCGGCTCCGTCGCGGCGGGCGGGGAACCCGGGGTCCGCGCGCCCGCCGGGGCGCGCCGGGTCGACCCAGGGGACCTCGCGCTTCGGGCTTGCGTTCGACGACGCGATGTTGCGATAGAATGATCGGACCGAATCGGCACGCAGTGTGCCATGTTCGCACAAAGAGGATTCAGCATCATGATGGAGAGCACGCGCAAGTTCAGCCGGCTGGCGGGCCTCGTCGGCCTCGCGGCGCTGGTGGTGGCGTCGGCCCCCGCGGCGGCGCAGACCGCGGTCGATCATCCGACCTTCAGCAAGGACATCGCCCCGATCCTGCAGCGGAGCTGCCAGAAGTGCCATCGGCCGAACGCGCTGGCCCCGATGCCGCTCATCAGCTACGAGGACGTCCGCCCCTGGGCGCGGGCCATCAAGTACCGCACCGGCCTTCGCGATCAGATGGGCGTGATGCCGCCCTGGTACATCGAGAAGGACATCGGCATCCAGGATTTCAAGGACGACTGGTCGCTGAGCGACGCCGAGATCGCGACGATCGCCCGCTGGGCCGACAACGGCGCGCCGCAGGGCGACCCGGCCGACATGCCGACGCCGCCGCCGTTCATCGACGTGGACGAGTGGGAGCTCGGTGAGCCCGATCTCGTCGTCTCGTCGCCCTCGTTCGAGGTGCCGGGCGAGGCGCCGGACTGGTGGGGCTCCCTCGGCGTGGTGGAGAGCGGCCTGACCGAGGACCGCTACATCGCCGCCATCGAGTACAAGGAGCGCAACGACCTGCCGCGCGGCGTGCGGTCCGACACCGTCGGCGGCCTCTTCGTCGTCCACCATTCGGCGACGACGCTGATGCCCCCGGACACGCAGGACCCGAGCGCGGCGTACACGCTCCCGGTGCACGAAGTGGGGCGCAATGCCGACGTTTTCGATCAGGAGGCGGGAGTTCCGATGAAGGCCGGCTCGGTCGTCATCTTCCCCTCGACGCACCTCCACGCGAACGGGATCGACACGACGGCGCACCTCGACGTCGGCTTCAAGTTCCACCCGGTGGGCTACGAGCCGACGAAGGAGATGCAGCTCCTCTTCTTCGGCAACGGCCCCGACCTCGACATCCGGGCGATGGAGTCGAATCAGCGCGCGGACGCCTACTTCACGCTGCCGGAGAACGCGAAGCTGAGCGTCTACGAGCCGCACATGCACGCGCCGGGCGTCCGGATGTGCCTGGAGGCGGTCTGGGGGACGACCGTGCAGACCCTCAACTGCTCCGGCTACGACCACAACTGGGTGCGGGTCTACAAGTACGAGGACGACGCGGCGCCGCTCCTGCCGAAGGGCACCATCCTGCACCTGACCGGCTACTTCGACAACACGCCGACCAACCCGAACGTGGTCGACCCGCGCAACTGGTCCGGCTCGGGACACCGCTCGGTTGACAACATGTTCATCAACCTGATCCAGGCCGTCTACATGGACGACGAGGAGTTCGCGACCGAGGTCGCCGAGCGCGAGGCGGAGTTGATGGCGGCCGGCGGGCGCGACATCGGCTGCATCACCTGCGGCACCTCGGACGACGCCGCGAACGCGAACAACAACGAAGACTAGTGAGGACCACGGTGCGCAGCGCGGCATTGGCATTGCTCTTCGTCGGGGCGGCGGCGCTCGCCGGGGCGCCGTCCGCTCACGCCCAACAGTCGTTCGCGACGGGGCAGAACATCGCGCCGGCCTACGAGGGGTGGGAGCCGAACGAGGACGGCTCCTTCAACCTCGTGTTCGGCTACATGAACCGGAACTGGGAGGAAACGATCGACGTTCCGGTCGGCCCGGACAACCGCATCGAGCCCGGCGGCCCCGATCAGGGACAGCCGACGCACTTTCACCCGCGGCGCAACCGGTTCGTCTTCCGGATTCGCGTCCCTGCCGACTTCGGCGACAAGGAGCTGATCTGGACCCTGACGACCAACGGGCAGACCGAGCGGGCCTACGCGACGCTGAAGCGCGACTACTACATCAACGACCTGGTCGTGCAGGCCAACTACGGCGCTTCCGGCGCGGCCGGCGCGACCCCGGAGTCGGAGGTCAACGAGCCCCCGGGCCTCAGCGTCGAGGGCCAGTCGTTCCGCAGCGTCGCGGCGGGCGAGCCGCTGACGTTGCGGGCGGTCGTCACCGACGACGGCCTGCCGACGGCGCGGCCGCTGGCACCCACGAGCCCCCGCTCGCCGGGTCGCATCACCACCGACAGCGCAACCGGGCTACGGATGTCGTGGTTCGTGTACCGCGGGTCCGGCGACGTCACGTTCGATCCGCCCCAGATCAAGGTCTGGGAGGACACGCGCGAGGGCGAGGAGTCGCCGTGGTCGCCGGGGTGGTCCACTCCGGAAGCCCCCGAGGACGGCCGGTGGGAGGTGGAGGCGACGTTCTCCAAGCCGGGCAGCTACGTGCTCCGCGCGCTGGCGCACGACGGCGGCTTGGCCGTGTCGGACGACGTGACCGTCACCGTCACGCCGTAGGGCCCCGGACGACACGAGATCGGATCGACCCGCGGCCGCATAAGCTCGCACGCTGGAGCGGCCGCGTTTCTGCGTACGCCCTCCGAGGTCGGGCGCAGCGCGGCGCGGTAGCCGGGCGCGGTGCGGTAGTCGGGCGCGGTGCGGTAGCCGGGCGCGGCGCGACCTAAACGCGCGCCGCGGGCGGGGCGTCATGACGTACGCGGCGCCCACCCGCGCGGATGGGCGCCGGGAGGCTGCTGCTGCATGAACGTCGGCATCGTCTGCTATGCGTCGGTCGGCGGCAGCGGCATCGTCGCCACGGAACTCGCCAAGGTGCTCGCCCGCCGCGGGCACGAGGTGCGGCTGATCAGCAGCGAGCCCCCGGTCCGGCTCGGCGACTTCCAGGCCGGCCTCGCGTTCCACGCCGTTCAGACCCCCGGCTACCCTCTGTTTCGGGAGCCGCAGTACCTGCTCTCGCTGGCCAGCAAGATCGTCGAGGTGGCGCGGGCCTACCGGCTCGACATTATCCACGCCCACTATGCGATTCCGCATGCCACGGCCGCGTACCTCGCACGCCAGATCCTGGCTGCGGGGGGCGACGGACAGGTGCCGCGGGTCATCACGACCCTCCACGGCACCGACGTGACGCTCATCGGCAGCGACCCGTCCTACCTGGAGACGGCGGCGTTCTCGATCGACCACTCCGACGGAGTCACGGCGGTGTCCGAGAGCCTGCGCGACGATACCTACCGGCACCTGCCGGTGCGCGCCCGCATCCAGGTCATTCCCAACTTCCTCGACTGCCAGTATCACCGCCGCTCGGTGGACGAGTCGCTGCGCGCGCGCTATCGGCGGGGCGATCCCGACGCCCGGCTGGTCATCCACGTCTCCAACTTCCGGCCGGTGAAGCGCGCGAAGGCGGTGATCGACATCTTCCGGCGCATCCGGGAGCGGTTGCCGGCCCGGCTGTTGCTGGTGGGCGACGGGCCCGACCTCGCGCCCGCCTGCCGCCGGGCGGGAGAGCTCGGCCTGGCAGGCGACGTCGAGGCGGTGGGGGAGCAGGAGCTCGTTGTCCCGCTGCTCTCGATCGCGGACGTGTGCCTGCTGCCGTCGGCCCAGGAGAGCTTCGGCGTCGCGGCCCTCGAGGCGATGGCGTGCGAGGTGCCGGTGGTGGCCTCGCGGGTCGGAGGCCTGCCCGAGGTGATCGTCGACGGCGAGTCCGGTTTCCTGCACGACCCCGACGACCTCGCCGGGATGGCGGACAGCGCGGTGCGGCTGCTGACCGACTCCGCGCTCCACCGCAATCTGGCCGCCGGCGCCTGCCGCCGGGTGCACGAGCAGTTCTGCGCGGAGGAGATCGTCCCCCGCTACGAGGCCTTCTACGAGGCCGTGCTCGCCCGCACGGCCCGTCCTGCCGCCTGACCTGCCGCCGTCGTCGCTTTCCGTGCGCCGCGGCACGTGGTGGGCGCCAGTGCACATGGCGCGGGGCACGCGACAGGCCGCCGCCGCTCCCCGGTTCGTGCGGACGCGCGGGTATACTGCGGGACGATGTCCAAGCTCCTGATCCGGTTGGTGGGAATGGTTCCGGTCGCACTGGCCGGCGTGGTTGTCAGCGCGACGCTTGCCGGTGCGCAGCCGTTGGCGGCCGGCGACGGGCGTGTCGAGCTCGGGGTGGCGCTGCGGCAGTTGAACAGCGCCGGCACGTTCCTGATGGTGACGGCTCACCCCGACGACGAGAACAACGCGCTCCTGGCGCGGTTGGCGAAGGGGGAGGGCCACCGCACCGTGCTGCTCTCGGCCACCCGCGGCGACGGCGGGCAGAACGAGATCGGCCCCGAGCTGTTCGATGCGCTGGCCGTGCTGCGGACGGAGGAGCTGCGCGCCGCGCATCGGCACGACGGCGCGGAGCAGCTCTACACGCGGGCCATCGACTTCGGGTTCTCGTTCAGCGTCGAGGAGACCTTCGACCGCTGGGGGCGCGAGGAGATACTCGGCGACATCGTGCGGGTGATCCGCACCGTCCGGCCCGACGTCATCTCCGCCATGGAACCGGAGGGCCGTGGCGGCGGCCAGCACCACCAGGCATCGGCCCGGCTGGCGCGGGAGGCGTTCCGTGCCGCGGCCGATCCGGCGCGCTTCCCGGAGCAGATTGCCGCGGGTTTGCACCCCTGGCAGGCGCAGAAGTTCTACTTCCGAGCCGGATTCCCGTTCGGCCTGGGCCTGCTGCCACCCGGATTCCGCTTCCGCGTCGAGCCGGACCCCGAGCTGACGACGGTCGACCTCGGCCGCTACGACCCGTTGCTCGGGACGACCTACGCCGAGATCGGGAGCCGAGCCCGGAGCATGCACAAGTGTCAGGGCATGTCGCAGCTCATCGCGCTGCCGGCCGGGGCGGTCGGCGCCCAGTACCGGCTGGCCGACACCACCATTCCGGGACAGACGAGCGTCGGCGAGACCTCGCTGTTCGACGGCGTGGACACGTCCCTGGAGGGGCTCGCGCGGTTCGCGGGCGCAAACCCGCCGGCCCGCCTCACCCGGGCGCTCGCGGCAGTCGCGGCCCATGCCCGCGAGGCGCTTCGCCGCTTCGACGCGGAAGGCATGGCGGGGGCTCGGGCCTCGGTGGTGGCCGGGCTCGAGGCCGTGCGCGACCTGCGCGGCGGTTTCGGAGCGATGGGGCTCTCGGAAGCGGCCCGCCGCGAGATCGACTTCCGACTGCAGGCGAAGGAGCGCCAGTTCGAACGGGCCGCACTGCTGGCTCACGGCGTGCGCCTCGAGGCCCTGGCGGACGACGGGGTGGTCACGCCCGGGCAGAGCCTGACGGTGGAGCTCCTGGCCGCGAATCGCGGAGACGCGCCGGTAGCCGTGCGCGGCGTCGCGCTGGCGGGCTTCGACGGCGGCGCCGCCTGCGATGCGGGACCGGTCGCGGCCGGCGGCGTCTTCGAGTGCTCGCTGGCGGGGTCGGTACCCGCCGGCGCCGCGATGACCGGCGTGCACTGGACTCACGTCGAGGGTGCGGACCGCTACGCTTTCGATCCCGACGTGCCGTTCGGGGCGGCTTTCCGTCCGACCCCCTTCCGCGCGGCCTTCGACCTCGAGCTGGGGACTACCCGGCTGACGGTCGAGCGCCCGGTCGAGCACCGCTACGTGGACGACATCTTCACCGGCGAGAAGCGAATGGAGCTGCACGTCGTGCCGCGGCTCGCGGTCTCGATGACCCCCGAGATCGCGATCATCCCGGCCGGCTCCGAGGCGCCGCGCGAGGTACGGGTCACGGTCACCAGCACCGGCCGCGAGCCGGTCGAGGGCCGCGTACGCCTCGAGGCCCCGGCCGGGTGGACCGTCACCCCGGCGTCGGTGCCGGTTCCGTTCTCGCGGGAGGACGAGTCGCGGACGGTGCGCTTCCGCGTGTCGGCCGCGGGCAGTACGGCGGGCGAGTACGAGGTCGGCGCCGTCGTCGACCTCGCGGGCCGCGAGTTCGCGCGCGGCTATCAGGTGGTGGAGTACGCCCACACCGAACGACGGCACATCGGACGGTCCGCGTCCGGCACGTTCAAGGTCATCGACGTGGCCATCGCGCCCGATCTGACGGTCGGCTACATCGAGGGCGTCGGCGACGCGGTGCCCGAGGCGATCGAGCAGCTCGGCGCCCGCCTGGACTTCATCACCCCGGACGACCTGGCGTGGGGCGACCTGGACCGCTTCGACGTCATCGTCACCGGCGTGCGGGCGTACGAGCGGCGCGAGGACCTGCGGGCGAACAACGACCGGTTGCTGGAGTACGTCGCGGGCGGCGGGACGGTCGTCGTGCAGTACAACAAGTTCGAGTTCAACCAGGCGCAGTACGGTCCCTACGCCGCCGTCGTCAGCCGCAACCGGGTGACCGACGAGCAGGCGCCCGTCACCGTCCTCGCCAACGACCATCCGGTGTTCGCCTGGCCGAACGCGATCGGCCCCGCGACGTGGGACGACTGGGTGCAGGAACGCGGTCTGTACTTTCTGGGCGAGCGCGACGAGCGCTACGCCGACCTGGTCGAGATCGAGGACACGTTCGAGTTCAATCCGGGCGTGAAGCGCGGCGCGTTGGTTGAGACCCACCCCGGCGAGGGGCGCTGGATCTACCTGGGGCTGGGGTTGTGGCGCCAGCTTCCGGCCGGGACGACCGGCGCCTACGAGCTGCTCGCCAACCTGTTGAGCCTGGGCGCCGACAGCGCACCCTGACGGGCGCGTGGGGAGTTCGGCGGCGCGGCGACTCCTGCTCGGCGGGCGCGTGGGTTCGCTGACGAAGCTCCTGCGCGCCAGGCCGTTGGGTCCGGGGGAGCTCCACGCGGCGTCGGACGACGCCCGACGCGCTTCGCGGTCCGGCGGCCCGCCTGAAGCAGCCGCCTACGCCGGGGGGCGGCCGAGCAGGTAGACCGTGCCCGTCGGGGTCTCCACCCCGCCGCTCGGCTCTACGGTGACCGCCATCGGGACCGGCTCGGTCACCTCCTCCGGCAGGGTCACGAGGGCGGCGATGCGTCCAATCTGGTCGAGCGGAAGCTCACCGCCGCTCACCGGAGTGGCGTCGGGGACGAGCCAGAGATGGTAGGACCGCCCCGGGGCGAGAGGGGGCATGCCGCTGGCGGTGAAGACCACGCCCTCGGTGGCGCTCCAGAACACGCGGGCGCTCGCGTCGGGGGCGGTCGCCTGGTTCCCGAGCACGATCTCCTGTGCATCCGGAGAGGCCAGCACCGCGGCGCGCTGTGCGGCCTCCGCGGCCTCCCGTCGCGCCGTTGCCGTGTCGAGCTCCGCCATGGTCGCCCGCCGGTTGGCTTCGTCGAGGTTCTCCTGAAGCGAGCGGGCGTAGCTGGCCTGCTGCTGGGCGAACCCGCCGAGCCCGACCGCGGCGAGGACGGCCACGAGCAACGCGAGTACGAGCGGCCAGCGCCGGCCGCCGCTCGGAGCGGCTCCGGTGGCCGGGCGCACTGCCGGAATCTTCGGCGGGCGGGTCGCTGCGGTGGACTTGGGAACGGGCTTGGGCGCGGTTCCCGTGGCGGCCTGCAGGGTGCGGTCGCGCAAGTCCGGCGGCAGGGTGCGCGAGGGTACCGTGTAAGCCAGCCGATGCGCGACCGGCAGCAGCGCCATCACCTGGTCGACCGACGCCCGGCTCACCTCGAGATGCGCGTCGAATGCGGCCCGTTCCTGCTCGGTCAGCGCGCCGAGCGCGTAGGGGCCCGCGAGGTCGTACGCGTTCGGCGCCGTGTCCGACGTCGGTTCGGTCATGCCGTGCCGTCCTCTAGCGCGGTCCGCAGGCTCTGGAGACCCGTCAGCAACCGGTCGTTGATCGTACCCGTGGTCTGCTCGAGCTGAGCGGCGATCTCGCCGGGTGTCAGGCCCTCGAAGTAGGCCAGCTCGATCGCGAGCCGCTGCAGCGCCGGCAACTCGGCCAGCGCCCCGCGCAAGCGATCCGCCTCCTCGGCCGAGCAGACGTCGTAGCCCTGCGTCCCGGCGGGGCTGGGCAGGAGGAGCGTCGCCATCTCCCCCGGGGCGGGGGCTGCCCCGCCGTCCGTCGATTCCGCGGCGGTCGCCACGCCCCGCGGCGCGGCGCGGACGCGATCGATCGAGGCCCCGCGCGCCGTCGCCAGCAGCCAGCCCGCGACCGACGCCCGTGCGGGGTCGTAGCGTGAGGCTTGCTGCCATACGTACGTGAAGACCTGCTCGACGACGCGTCCCGCCTCCGCCTCGTCTCGCACGATGCGCAGGCCGAGAGAGAACACGGCGCCGGCGTGCCGGTCGTAGAGGTCAGCCAGGGCCGCCGCGTCGCCGCCCGCCACCCGGCGGATCAGCTCACCGTCGTTCGCGGCAACGGAACGCCCCGGGTCGGGCTGGCCGCCCGCCGTCGCGCCGCCTGAGGCGGCATCTTTCGTCCGCATGTCGATCAGAGATTCTACTCCGAACCGGGAGGCTCGCGACGGGGGCGATCTCCGGGGACGCGCCGGACCTCTCGCGTCACCCGGGCACCAGGACGCGCGCAGGCTCCTGCCCGGCCGGGGCCAGCGGCAGGATGCGATCGCGGTCGGTGAGGGGCGCCACAGCCGTCGCGGTCGCTCGCGGGACGTAGAGGCCGCCGTCCCGTCCGGTCACGACGTACCGCCGGCGCGGCGGGGGGCGAGTGGATGCGAACCGGAGTTTCCGTCCCCGGCCTGGTCCGGGCGTCCTCGACGACCGGCCGACCGGCGCCGCGAGGTCTTTGCGCAGCGGGACCGAAACGGAGTCGGCCGGCGCCGTGGCCTCGACAAACGGCCGGTCTGTCGGTACGCTGGTGCGCCGATGTTCATGGAGGTTCCGATGTTGCCGACCACCCCCCGCATGCCGCGTCGCACGTTCCTTCTGATGGGCTCGACGGCCATGGCGGCCGCAGCCGCTCCCGCCGCTGCCGGCGGCGCGCGCGGGAGGCAGGATCTCAGCGACCGCATCCGGGGCGTCCGCGCGATGACGTTCGACGTCTTCGGTACCGTCGTTGACTGGCGGACCAGCATCACCCGGGAGGGCGAGGCAGTCGGGCGGCGCAAGGGCATCGAGGCCGACTGGGCCGCGTTCGCTGACGACTGGCGGGCCGGCTACGGACCCGCGATGGGCCGCGTCCGCCGCGGGGAACTGGGGTGGACGAAGATCGACGTCCTGCACCGCATGATCCTCGACGAGCTCGTGCCCCAGTACGGGCTCGAGAGCCTCACCGAGGAGGAGCTCGACGACCTGAACCGTGCCTGGCATCGCCTGACGCCGTGGCCCGACACCGTGGAGGGTCTCACTCGGCTCAAGCGCCGCTACGTCCTTGCCTCGCTCTCGAACGGTAACGTGGCGCTGCTCGTCAACATGGCGAAGAACGCCGGGATTCCCTGGGACGCGGTGCTCTCGGCGGAGCTCGCCCGCCACTACAAGCCCGACCCGCAGGCGTACCTCACGGCTGCCGATCTGCTGGGGCTCGAGCCCGACCAGGTGATGATGGTTGCCGCCCACAAGGGCGACCTCAGGGCTGCCGCCCGCCTCGGGTTCCGGACCGCCTACGTTCCGCGGCCCACGGAGTTCGGTCCGCACGTCGAGCGCGATCTCACTCCCGACCCCGACTTCGATCTCGTCGCCACCGACTTCAACGACATGGCGGGCCAGCTCGGCCTGTGATACGGAGGGCGCCCCCTCCTCCGGCTCCGGCGCCCGGGCGGCACCCCACTTGCAAGGGCTTGCCACAGAGCACCGTAGGAACGGTGCGGACTCGGGTCTGGCGTGGCGCCCGGCCGACCCGTTCGGCGGGCTGGTGGGTCGCCGCCCCTGCACGATGACGATCTCCATGCGAATCCTTCCTTTTCTTGTTCTCGCGGGCCTGGGCACGCAGCCGGCCCTGGCCGCGCCGGGCCAGGGCGGACCGGGCCAGGCCGATCCGGCTGCACCGTACGGCCGAGCACAGGTCCTGCCCCGTCCGCCCGAGTTGCCGACCCAGCCGGACCGGGGGCCCTACCTGCCGGTGTCGGACGCGCGGCTGCGAGAGCCGGAGCCGGAGAGCTGGCTGATGTACCGGCGCACCTACGACGGGTGGGGATTCAGCCCCCTGCGGCAGATCGACTCTTCGAACGTCGCGGATCTGGTACCGGTGTGGGGCTTCCGGACCCACCTGGACGACGGGCAACCGCAGGCGCCCCCGATCGTGAACGGCGAGACGATGTTCGTGACGACCGCAGACCAGGTGGTCGCGCTCGACGCCGGGACCGGCGTCCCGGTCTGGCGGTACGTGCATCCGATTCCCGCGGACGCGAACCGTCCCCATTCGACGAACCGCGGCGTGGCCCTCCACGAGGACATGGCGTACGTCGGGACGCTCGACGCGCGCGTCGTGGCGCTGGAAGCTGCGACCGGCCGGCTCGTCTGGCAGCGCGCGATTGCGGACTACCGGAGCGGCTACTACATCACCATGGCGCCGCTCGTGGTCAACGGCAAGGTGATCGTCGGCACGTCGGGCGGCGAGCATGGCGTCCGCGGCTTCATCGCGGCCCTCGACGCGACGACGGGCGCCGAGGTCTGGAGGTGGCACACGATTCCGGCGCCGGGGGAGCCGGGCAGCGCGACCTGGCCGCGCGATGCGTGGCGCACGGGTGGAGGGGCGGTCTGGCTGACCGGCACCTACGATGCCGCGCGCAACCGGACCTACTGGGGGGTCGGCAACGGCGGTCCCTGGACCGGCGACGCGCGCCCCGGCGACAACCTCTTCACCAACTCCACCGTCGCTCTCGACCCGGACACCGGCGAGCTCGAGGCGCACCACCAGTACCACTGGAACGGATCCTGGGACTGGGACGAGGCGGTCGCCCCCCTGCTGCTCGACGTCGAGCGGGGAGGACGGCCCGTTCCCGCTCTGGTGCACCCGGGGCGCGACGGCTACCTGTGGCTGCTTGCGCGCGAGGACGCCGGCATCCGGTTCCTGGAGGCGCAGCCGTTCGTGCACCACAACGTGTTCACGGCGATCGATCCGGTGAGCGGCCGCCCCTCGTACGATCCGGCGCACGTGCCCCGCATCGGCTACCGCGCGCTGTACTGCCCGTCGATCGCGGGCGGGCGAGGCTGGCGCCCGGAGGCGTTCAACCCCCGGACCCGTCTGCTCTACGTCCCGGTCATCAACAACCTCTGCTCGATCATGGAAGGGCGAGCGGTCGAGTACGAACCGGGCGAGATCTTCGTCGGCGCAAGGCTCGACCGGTTCGAGCGCAACGGCAGGAACGACGTCGTGTTCAAGCGCGACGGCGCAGGGCACGTCGGCGAGCTGCAGGCATGGAACCTCGACACGGGCCGCCGCGAGTGGGTCCGCGAGTTCCCCACCCGCGGCGGCTCCGTGCTGGCGACTGCCGGTGACCTGGTCTTCTTCGACGTCGACGGAGCGCTGCGGGCCTTCGACGCCCGGTCCGGCGAGCCGCTCTGGCAGCACAGCCTGAATCGGCACGGACCCACCGGTGTCGCGGTGACCTATGCGGTCAGCGGCGTGCAGTACGTCGCGGTGCAGTTCGAGGCTCCCGCACGGAGACTGGACATTCCCGGCACGCCGCCCGCCGGCAGCATCGTCGTGGCCTTCGCTCTCGACTGCCAGTGCTGACAGCATCGAGAATGCGGGGCTCGCAGCAGGTCCGCGGCGCCCGCGCGCGCCGCATCCGCGAGGGCTCGACGGAGGGGCGGGAGAAGGCAGAGGTCGCCGGGCTTCCCGACCGGTTCCTCCGCGACCCGGCGGATCGCATCCTGGTGGCTACGGCCCGGCTGCTCGGGGCGACGCTGCTCACGCAGGATCGCCGGATCATCGAGGCCGGTCTGACGGAGACGCTGAGCCGAGGGCGCGGTGCTCCGGTTCGTCCAGCCACTCGCGGGCGCGGTCGAGCACGTCGGCGATAGCCGCCCGCTGGCGGTGCAGGGCGGCGCGGGCCTCGAGCGGCGCTCGGCGGAGCGCCAGGAACGCGCGGACCGTGCGCAGCACGGACAGCTGGCGCTCGACCGCGGCCATCCCGGCGAGCGCCAGCCCGGCGAGGCCGGGGACCGTCGCCGCGCCGGCGAACGGTCCAGCCCCGACGCCGACCGTCGCCGCGACCGTGCCGATCCACACCGGGTAGGCGACCGCTCCGGCAAGAAGCTGCCACGTGGCGCGGCTCTGGATGTCGGGCGCGCGCCGGGCGAACTGCCCGGTGACCCAGTACGGCGCCGCGAAGACGACCAGGGTAAGGAGCGCCAGGGGCACGAGCACCAGCGCCAGCAGACCCTCGCGGACCGTGAACCGCGCGGCCGCGGCGAACGGGATTTCGCGGTCGATGTCCCGGTCGCGGAGGCCGAAGCGCGCGAGGCTGGCGTCGTAGTCGTCCACACGGGCGACGATCTCGGCCAGCCGCTCGGGATCGCGCGCCCGGAGCTCCTCGATCCCGCGGGCGATCAGGCGGCGTCGGCCGACCCGCTCGCGCGGATCCCGCGACACGCCTCTGGCCGCGGTGTAGAGGCGATCGACCCGCTCGACGATCGGCAGGTCGCGGCGGGGCTCGGCCTCGATCATCAGGTTGCGAAGCCGTTCCTCGATCCGCTCGGTCAGGCGCCGCACGGCGTCCGCCGCGCCCGCGTCCGGGGCACCGGGCCCGCGCAGGTCCCCGGCGTCGAACGGCCGGCCGAAGATCACCGTGACCCGGGAGCGGAAGCGGGCGAGCCGGCTGAAGTTCAGGCCGACGGCCACGAGGGTCACCGGCCGGCGGCTCGCAAGCACCATGCGGGCGGCGCCCGTGCGCAGCGGCTCGAGCCGCCCCGCGGCGTGGCTCTTGCCCTCGGGGAAGAGACAGACGGCCTCGCCGGCATCGAGTGCCGCCCCGACCGCGGCGAAGGTCTCCACGTTCCGGGACGTGTCCACGCCGGGATCCATCCTGCGGTACACCGGTACTGCCCCGGAGCGCCGGATGAGCGGGCTGACGACGTGGTCGGCGAAGAGCGTCGACTTGGCGAGAAAGCGGACCGTCCGGCCCGCCGTCGCCTGGATGAGCGCCGGGTCGGCCAAGGTGTTGGGATGGTTCGCGACGAGCAGCAACGGGCCGTCGGGCAGCTTGCCGCCGATCTGCTCGGCGCGGTAGAAGATGCGGATGGTCAGGCGGGCGAGCGCCCAGACCCACGGGCTGATCCGGCCCGGCGTCGCGGTTGGTTCGGCCGCCGGGGACGGTGCGGTCATCGTGCGCCTCCTCGGGCTGCCGCGCCGCGCCCTGGCGGGCGCGTTGGAGGTCTGCGCTCGGACGAAGCTCCTGCGTCGCACGCTGCGCGGCGCAGATTCCTCGCGGCGACGCGCAGCCGGACGTAGTCGGCCACCCATGTGCCGTCGCCTCCGCGCAGCTGCGGCTCGAGCCGGCGGCGCACCTCGGCGCAGACCGCCGGGCGCTCCGGGGCCGGCACCGCGGCGAGGAAGGGCTGCGCGAAGGTTTGCAGCCAGTCCGTCAGGTCGGACGGGAGCCGCGTCGCCCGCGGGAACAGCTCGATGGTGTCGACCGCGAAGCCGTGCTCCTCCAGCCGCGCGCGGTACTCCGCCGCGGTAGGGAAGTACCACGGGTCGCAGCCCTCGGCGTCGATGCCGCGCCGGTCGAGAGCGATGCCCAGCGCCTCGCGAACCGCCGCAACGCAGCCGTGCCCGCCGAGCTCGGCCACGAGCC
Organism: Acidobacteriota bacterium; assembly: GCA_021296475.1. Lineage (GTDB taxonomy): Bacteria > Acidobacteriota > Vicinamibacteria > Vicinamibacterales > UBA8438 > JAGWAJ01. Next base: position 13,212 of record JAGWAJ010000013.1, on the reverse strand, counting down.
GGCCTCCCGGCGCAAGGGCCCGGCGGATGCCGGCCAGCACGGCGTCGGGGCGCGTGATCCAGTGCAGCACGGCGTTGCTGAACACCGCGTCGAACTCGCGGTCGAAGTCGAGCGCGGCGGCATCGGCCACCCGCGCGTCGATCCCGCGGGCGCGTGCCGCCCGGACCTGCGCGGCGCTGTTGTCGATTCCGACCACCCGGCAGCCGGCGGCGACGAGGCGCTCCGTGAGCGCGCCGTCCCCGCACCCGACGTCGAGCACGCGCTCGCCGGCCCGCGGGGCCAGCAGCTCGAGGAGCGGCTGCCCGAGGTCGGAGACGAAGCGCGCGTGCGTGGCGTACTGCTCCGGGTTCCACGTCTGCACGGTCGTGCATCCTTCGCCGACCGCGGGCGGCGGCCTCCGGGGTGCTCCCCGACCGGCCTGCGCCGTCGACTCGGGCGGCGGAGCGCAGTGAGGGCGCGAACGAGCTCCGGTCCGCCGCCGGGGAGCGCCGGGTTCAGTCCGGCTTGCCGCCGGGAGCCGCGACGTCGAGCCGGCCCGTGTAGATCGCCATTCCGACCACCGCATCGATGCCCGCTGCGTCGAGCCGGTCGATCTCTTCCCGCGTCGTGATGCCGCCGGCCGCGGTCAGGCGCCGGGACGTGGCGCGGCCGACGGCCAGGATGGCGTCCATGTCCGTGCCCTGCATGAGCCCCTCCCGGTCGACGTGAGTGTAGAGGAACTCTGCGCAGTACGGCTCGAGCGCCTGCACCGCCTCGACCGCCGTGAGCGGCGTCGCCTCCGTCCATCCCTTGACTACGACCCGCCCCCCCTTGCTGTCGACCGCCGCGATGATGTTCTCGGGGCCGACGGAGCCGGCGAGCGCCTCGGCGAAGCCGGTGTCGGGCCGTCCGCCCCGGAACAGGGACGACCCGACGATGACCGCTTGGGCGCCGTATCCGAGCATTTCCCGCGCGCGGTCCACCGTCCGGATCCCGCCCCCGACGCGGCACGGAAGCTGCGGCGCGATCGAACGCACCAGCGCATCGTTGGTCCCCGATCCGAGGGCGGCGTCGAGATCGATGAGCTGCACGCGCGGGAACCGCTGGAACCGTCGGACCCAGGCATCGATGTCGTTGGAGGCGACGGCGGCCCGGTCGCTCCGGCCCTGGACGAGCTGGACGACCTGGCCGCCCATGAGGTCGATGGAGGGAATCAGCACGGTCGGCTCCTCGGATGTCGACGATTCCGGCCGCGCGGGCCCCCTGACGGGCGGGCCGGGGGTCTCGCCGGCGCGGCGCCGGCATCGCGCGCTCCTGGGCGCAGGCTCCCGGGCGTCATCCGGGCGATGCGTCGCCGCCGGGTTCCCAGCCCGCGAGCATGCGGACCGGAATGCCCCGGTCCCGCAGATGCTCCTTGAGATCGACGACCGCGTGCTCGGCGTAGTGGAAGATGGACGCCGCGAGGGCCGCGTCGGCCTTGCCCTCGGTGAAGACGTCCACGAAGTGATCGAACGTCCCCGCGCCGCCCGATGCGATCACCGGGATCGACACGGCCTCGGAGACCGCCGCGTTCAGCTCGCAGTCGAAGCCCCGCTTCGTGCCGTCGCGGTCGATCGAGGTCAGCAGGATTTCGCCGGCGCCGCGGTCGGCCGCCTCCCGCGCCCACTCGACCGCGTCGCGCTCGGTCGGGCGCTGCCCGCTCCGGACATAGATGCGGAAGCGGTCGCCGTCCCGCTTGGCGTCGATGGCGACGATGACCGCCTGACTCCCGTAGCGCCGCGCGAGCGCCGTCAGTAGCTCGGGCCGTGCGATGGCCGCGGTGTTCAGGCTCACCTTGTCGGCGCCCGCCTCGATCGCGGCATCGGCGTGCTCCTCGTCCTTGATGCCGCCGCCGACGCAGAGCGGGAGGAAGATCTCCTGCGCCACCGCCTGAATCGTGCGGGCGAGCGCCTTCCGCTTCTCGAGGGTAGCGGTGACGTCGAGGATCACCACCTCGTCGATGCCCTCGCGGTTGTAGCGGCGGGCGAGCGCGGCCGGATCGCCGGCGGAGCGCAGCCCCTCGAAGTTGATTCCCTTGACGACCATCCCGTCGCGGACGTCGAGGCAGGCGATGATGCGCTTCGAGAGCATCAGGATCCGGACATGGCCGGCGCCGCGGTCGAGCTCGTCCGCGTCACCCGGCGCAGGAAGTTGGCCAGCACCCGCAGGCCGACGTCGCCCGACTTCTCCGGGTGGAACTGCGCTCCCACGACGTGGCCCTGCTCCACGACGCTGGCGAAGGAGAGGCCGTAGGTGGTCGCGCCGACGCAGTCGGCGGTGACGGGCGCGGCGTAGGAGTGGGTGAAGTAGACCTGGGCCCCGTCGGGCACCCCGTCCAGGGCCCACGAGTCGTCGCGCCGGCGCTCGAGGCTGTTCCAGCCGACGTGCGGCACCTTGAAGATGCCGCCCCGATAGGCGGTGGCCTCGTTGGCGGCATCGTTCTCGATGAGGGTGCAGCGGCCGGCGATGACGCCGAGGCCCGGCACGTCGGGCGCCTCGTCGCTCCCTTCGAACAGCCACTGCAGGCCGAGGCAGATCCCGAGCAGCGGGCGTCCGCGGTCCACCGCTTCGCGGATGGCGGCGTGCCACCCGCCGGCGAGCGCGGCGGTCGCCTCGAAGTTGCCGACGCCCGGCACGATCACGCCGGCCGCGCCGGCCAGCTCGTGCGGCCCGGCCGGGGTGACGAACGGTGCCCCGAGGTGGGTCAGGGCCTTGCGGACCGAGGTCAGGTTGCCGGCGCCGTAGTCGATCAACGCGACCGTCATCGGTCCGTCTCTCCTTCTCCTGCTCCGCTGCGGCCCCGGCGGTTCCCGTCCCGCCGCACGGCAGGGGTGTGGGTCGCCAGCGGACCGCGTCCGTGTGGGCGGCCGCCGGTCACTGGAGCAGCTCCTTCGTGCTCGGGAGCATCTCGCCGAGCTGCGGGTCGCGGGAGCAGGCGGCGCGCAGCGCGCGGCCGAAGGCCTTGAAGATCGCCTCGACCTGGTGGTGGCTCGACCGGCCGTAGAGCACCTTCAGATGGACGTTCGCCCGCGCTCCCTGGGCGAAGCCGTCGAAGAAGTCGTGCACGAGCTCGGCCTGCAGGTCGCCGACCTGGCGGACGCGCAGGCGAAGGTCCACGACCGCGTGCGTCCGGCCGCTCAGGTCGACGGCCGCGACGCCGAGCGACTCGTCCATCGGCATGACGAAGTAGCCGGCGCGGTGGATGCCGCGCTTCGAGCCGAGTGCCCCGGCGACCGCCTGGCCGAGCGCGATGCCGACATCCTCGACCGTGTGGTGCTGATCGACGTCGAGGTCGCCGGCGGCCTCGATCGTCAGGTCGAAGGCGCCGTGGCGCGCCACGAGCTCCAGCATGTGGTCGAGGAAGCGGATGCCGGTGCGGACCGTGTAACGGCCCTGCCCGTCGAGCGCGAGATCGAGCGCAATCTGCGTCTCGGTCGTCTCGCGCGAGATCCGGGCGCGCCGCGGTGCGTTCGCCGACTCGGGCAGGGCGGACATTCCTGCTGCGTCCTTCGGCTACAGCACCCGGATGGCCACGGAAGCGGCGTGGGCGCGCAGCCCCTCGGCGTTGGCGAGCGAGATCGCGCTCGGGGCCAGGCGCCGCAGGCCCGCGCGCGTCAGCCGTTGCACGCTGTGGACGCGCACGAAATCCGCCGCGCTCAATCCGCCCCGTACGCGGGCCGCGCCGTCCGTCGGGAGGACGTGGTTCGAGCCGGTCGCGTAGTCGCCGGCGGCCTGTGCGCCGTAGGGACCGGCGAACACGGTGCCGGCGCGCGTGATGCGGTGCGCGACGGTCAGGTTGTCGGTCGCGGCGTGCTCGGGCGCGATGGCGTTCGCCAGCTCGACCGCCTCGTCGAGCGAGCTCGTCACCACGGCGACCCCATGGGCGGCGATCGAAGGGCCCGCGCCCGGGTGATCCTCGAGCTGGGCCGCAACCGCGGCGGCGACGGCGCGCGCCAGCGGGCGGCTCGGCGTCAGGAGCACGGCGCGGGCTTCGGGGTCGTGCTCGGCCTGCGCGACCAGGTCCGACGCGATCCAGTCGGGGTTGCCGTCCTCGGACACGACGACGATCTCGGTCGGTCCGGCGTAGAAGTCGATGGCGCAGTCGGGAGCCACGCGGGCCTTGGCGGCGGCGACGTAGGCGTTGCCGGGACCGACGATCTTGTCCACGCGCGGCACCGTGGCGGTGCCGTAGGCCAGCGCCGCGACGGCGTGCGCGCCGCCGAGCCGGAACAACCGGTCCACCCTGGCTTCCACCGCCGCCGCGAGCACCGCCGGGGCCGGATCGGGGCAGGTCGCGACGACCTCGCCCACGCCGGCCGCGCGCGCCGGGATCGCGGTCATCAGGAGCGAGGACGGCAGCGGGTGCCGCCCGCCGGGCACGTAGCAGCCGACCCGTTCGAGCGGCGTCACCCGCTGCTCGATCACCACGCCGGCCGCGACCGTCATGCGCCAGCCCTTCGGGATCTGCCGGGCGGCCACCCGGCGGATGTGGCGTGCCGCGCTCCGGATGGCGCTGCGGACGGCCGGCGGTGCCAACGCGGCGCCGCGCCGGATCTCGTCCGCGTCGAGCTCGAGCGGTCCCTGCTGCCGGTCGAGGGCCCGCGCGTACTTGCGGACCGCGCGGTCGCCGCGACGCCGCACGTCGTCGACGATCTCCGCCACGCGGGCGGCCACTTCCGGGTCGGGGGACCGGCCCCGTTCCACCAGCGCCCGCACCGCCCGCCGGTTGGAGGACGCGACGATCTTCATCGGACTGTCATCGGACGATCTTGTTCAGCGGGTACTCGACGATGCCGTGGCCGCCGGCGGCGCTGATCTTGGGAATCAACTCGCGCACGGTCCGCTCCTCGAGCACGGTCGAGACGGCCATCCAGCCGGGGTCGCTGAGCGGCGACACGGTCGGCCGCTGGAGCGCCGGCAGCAGCGCGAGGACCGCGTCGAGGTGCGTCCGCTCCACGTTGAGCATCAGCCCGACGCTGCCCTGCGCCTCCATGGCGGCCCGGAGCAGCATCGCGACGTTCTCGATCTTCGTCCGCTTCGCGGGGTCGTCGAGCGCGCGCGGGTTGGCGATGAGCTGCGGGTTCGATTCGAGAACGGTGTCGATGATCCGCAGGTGGTTGGCGCGCAGCGTCGAGCCGGTCTCCGTCGCCTCGACGATCGCATCGGCCAGATCGGGTGGCTTGACCTCGGTCGCGCCCCACGAGAACTCGACGTTGACGTCGACGCCCAGCCGCTCGAAGTAGGCCTCGGTCACGCGCACCAGCTCCGTCGAGACCCGTGCCCCGTCGAGGTCCTGCGGCGATCGGTAGCGCGAGTCCTCCGGGACCGCGAGCACCCAGCGTACCTTGCGGAAGCTCTGCTTCGAGTAGACGAGGTCGGCGACGTTGGTGACCTCGCGGCCGGTCGCGGCATGGTGCTCGGCGATCCAGTCCTGGCCGGTGAGGCCCGCGTCGACCGCGTCGTCGGCGACGTAGCGTGCCATCTCCTGGGCGCGGATCAGCGTGCACTCGATCTCCGAATCGTCGACGGTCGGATAGTAGGAGCGCGAGCTGACGTAGATGTTGAAGCCGGCCCGCGCGAACAGTTGCACCGTGGCGTCCTGCAGCGAGCCCTTGGGGATCCCGAGTCTGAGTGTCATGTCGAAGCACAAAAAAAGCCCCGCCGCAGAGTCGGCGAGGCTCGCGGTAAGTGACCCTGTACCCTATCCCAGCCGCGCGAGGGCCGTCAACCGGAGTTGCCCGGGTACCAGGCGGAGCCGTCGGGCGACGATTCGGGGGGCTACGCCGTCCGCGGGAGGGGCAGGCTCCACGCGGTGGCGCCGGTCAGTCCGCGGCGGGCAGCGGGTTACACCGCGGTCTGCGCCGGCACGGCGTCGATCGGCTTGAAGAAGCAGGAGCGCTCGCCGGTGTGGCAGACGTTGCCGTCGCCCTGCCGTTCCACCCGCAGCAGCAAGGTGTCGTCGTCGCAGTCGGCCAGCAGCCGGCGGACCTTGAGCCGGTTGCCGGACGTCTCTCCCTTCATCCACAGCCGGCCGCGGGTGCGGCTGAAGAAGGTGGCGAACCCCGAGGCGCGGGTGCGCTCGAACGCCTCCTCGTTCATGAAGCCGACCATCAGCACCTCGCCGCTCTCGTCGTCCTGAACGACGGCCGGGATCAGGCCGTCGAGCTTGGAGAAGTCCATTTGCCGCCTTCCTCGTGTTCCCGGCGTGCGGGCGGAGCCCGGACTCGGCGTCCGAGCGCGCGAATACGCAGAAAGAGGCCCCACCCGTTGCGGACGGGGCCTCTTGACGTATTCTACGGCACCGTAGCGCGTCACAGCGACAGGTGCCGAGCCCGGAGCGCGCAGCACGCATGGGCCGGGGGCCGGCACCGGCGGATTGGAGAGCGAGATGAACCAGCCAGACGGATCGATGCGAGGCCTGTTGTTCGCGGCGGCGGTGACGGCAATCTGTCTGGCCGGTGCGGCCGCGGCGGGCGCGCAGGCCCCGGACGGCGGGTTCGTGCCGGTGACCGACGAGATGCTGCAGGATCCGGCGCCGGGCGACTGGCTGATGTGGCGCCGGACGCTCGACGGCTCGGGCTACAGCCCGCTCGATCAGATCGACCGGGAGAACGTCGGCGACCTGCGGATGGTCTGGACCCGCCCCCTCGGCCCGGGCAGCCAGCAGGGGACGCCGCTGGCCTACGGCGGCGTGCTCTACATGCCGAACCCGAGCGACGTCATCCAGGCGATCGACGCCGTCACCGGCGACCTCATCTGGGAGCATCGGCGCGAGGTGCCGGAGGACATGGAGGAATACGTCTTCCCCTACCTGCTGCAGACCAACCGCAACGTGGCCATCCACGGCCGCTACATCATCGACACCAGCACGGACGACCACATCTTTGCCCTCGACGCGGAGACCGGCGAGCAGGCGTGGGAGACGCAGATCCTCGACTACCAGATCAACCCGGCAACCCAGACCTCGGGTCCGATCGTCGCCGGCGGCCGGGCGATCTCGGGCCGGAGCTGCATGCCGGCCGGCGGGCCGGACGCCTGCGTCATCACGGCCCATGACGCGCGGACGGGGGAGGAGCTGTGGCGCCGGCGGACGATTCCGGCCCCCGGCGAGCCGGGCGACGAGACGTGGGGCGGCGTCCCCTTCGAGGACCGCAAGCACGTCGGCGCCTGGATGGCGCCGAGCTACGACCCGGAGCTGGACCTCGTCTACATCGGGACGTCGGTCACCTCGCCCGCGCCCAAGTTCATGCTCGGGGGCACCGGCAACAAGCACCTCTACCACAACTCGACGCTGGCCCTCGACGGCGCGACCGGCGAGATTCGCTGGTACTACCAGCACCTGAACGACCACTGGGACCTCGACCATCCCTTCGAGCGGCTGCTGGTCGATACCGCCGTCGCGCCCGATCCGGCGGCGGTGAGCTGGATCAACCCGCGCATCCGGGCGGGGGAGATCCGGCGCGTGCTGACCGGCATCCCCGGCAAGACCGGCATCGTCTACACGCTGGATCGCGAGACGGGGGAGTTCCTCTGGGCGACCCCGACCGTGACCCAGAACGTCGTCAGCAACATCGACGGGGCGACCGGCGCGGTCTCGGAGAACTCGGAGGTCGTCTTCGGCGCCCTGGGCCAGGAGGTGCTCGCCTGCCCGACCCTGCTCGGGGGCAAGGACTGGGAAGCCGGCGCCTACAGCCCGCGGACCAACACGATGTACTACCCGCTGCGCAACACCTGCGCGCGGATGCTGGCGACCGAAGGCGGCGCCCTTGCGATCTACGCGCTCGCGGTGCGCAACCAGCTCTCGCCGGGCACGGACGACCTCGGCGCGGTCCACGCGATCTCGGCCGAGACGGGCGTGACGCGGTGGATCCACTCGCAGCGGACGGCGACGATGTCGCTCGTGGCGACCGGTGGCGGGCTGGTCTTCGGCGGGGACGTCAACGGCCGCTTCCGGGCCTTCGACGACGAGACCGGCGAGGTGCTCTGGGAGATCAATCTCGGGTCCGCCGTCACCGGCTTCCCGATCAGCTACGCCGTCGACGGCCGCCAGTACGTGGCGGTCAGCACCGGCAACGCGGGCACCGCCTCGGGATTCACCGTCCTGACGCCCGAGATCCGGCCCGGCGCGGCCAACAATCTCTTCGTGTTCGCGCTTCCTTGACACCCAACGGTAGTCCGCCAGCGTCCGATGGTTGTGCGATACAGGCCGCAAACTACTGGCCAGTAATCGTTTACGATTCGTCGTCGCGGATTGAGCGGGTCAGGACGTGTGGCGGAATCCCGCCCAATCCCGCATATAATGGGGGAATGGATGTTGTAGCCAAACCCGCCCCCTCGCCCCGCAGAACCAAGCGCCGGGGACGCCACCCCGACAAGGCCCTCTCCCGCACCGCCTGGACGCCACGCGGACGGCAACGGCTTGTACCTGTTCGTCCAGCCGTCCGGGACGCGAAGCTGGGTCCAACGCCTCGTCATCCGCGGCCGCCGCCGCGAACTCGGACTCGGTGCCGCCACGCTCGTCCCGCTCGCCAAGGCCCGCGAGCAGGCCCTCGCCAACCGCATGCTGGCCCGCTCTGGCGGCGACCCCCTCTCGGAGAAACGCCGCGTCCAGGGCGTTCCGACGTTCGCCGAAGCTGCCCGACGGGTCCTCGAACAGAAGCGCGGCGGCTGGCGGGGCCGGTGGCACGTGCACAACTGGTGGCGGAGCATGGAGCGGTACGTGTTCCCCCGCGTCGGCAGCCGGCCGGTCTCCGAAGTCAACACGGCCGACGTGCTGGAGATCCTGTCGCCGATCTGGCACGTCAAGGCGGCGACGGCCAGGGAGGTCCGCCAGCGCATCCGGTCGGTGCTGGAGTGGGCCATCGCGCTGGACATGCGGAACGACAACCCTTGCGATCGAGTGCTGCCGGTGCTCGGCCCGCAGAACGACATCGTGACGCACCGGCTGGCGCTGCCCCACAAGGAGGTAGGTGCGGCCGTCGAGACGGTACGGACGTCGAAGTCCGGGCAGCCCGCCGTCAAGCTGGCGTTCGAGTTTCTCGTGCTGACTGCCGCTCGGTCGGCGGAGGTCAGGCTCGCGACGTGGGACGAGATGGACGTGGCCGGACGCGTGTGGACCGTTCCCGAGCTGCGGATGAAGGCGAAGCGCGAGCACCGCGTTCCGCTGTGCGGGAGGGCGCTGGAGGTCCTCGATGCGGCGCGGGCGCTCAGCGACGGCAATCCGCTCGTGTTCCCGATGCGGAGCGGGAGGCCGATCTCGCCGTCGACGCTGCCGAAGATGCTCCAGTACCACGGGATCGGCGCCGTTGCCCACGGCTTCCGCTCGTCGTTCCGGGACTGGGCGGCGGAAATGACCGATCACCCGCGGGAGGTCATCGAGGCGGCGCTCGCGCATGTCGTCCAGAACAAGGTCGAGGCGGCCTACGCGCGCTCGGACCTGTTCGAGCGTCGGCGGCGTCTCATGGACGATTGGGCCGACTACCTGGCTCGCAGGGGCCGGTGACCTGCTCGGACCGGAGCCGAGTCCGCGCCGGGAGGCACCGCGTGTGCATCGCCGCCGTGTCCGCCGAGGCGGGTGGCCTTGCGCAGTTCCCGCTCGAACGCCACGAGGTAGGCGATCACCTCGACGGCCTCGACGGCCGAGGCGTGGCGGTTGGCCCAGCGGGCGAGCTGGTTCAGGTTGTTGCCGATGCGGGCGATCTGCCGGGTACGCTCGCGCTCGGCGTCGGCGGCCGGCGCGGTCCACGTCCGGGTCCGCGCTATCGCCTGCCGCAGCAGGTCGGACACCGGCACGCCGGCCGCCGCCGCCTTCGCCTGCCAGTCGGCGTGTTCCGCCGGCGACACGCGGGCGTGCACCCTGACGGTTGCGGCGGTCACGCATCGGCGCACCGCCTGGACGGAGCGGGGGCACGGCCCGCCGCTCCGTTCCAGGGCCGCAAGCTGGCTTGCGGCACAACTGCAACCACCGCCCCGGCGGACGGCGGGTCACCTGGAAGGCCGGCACGCAGTGGAGGACCCGCGGAGCGGGTTTGACGCGCCGACCGACGGGGTGGTTCAGCTCCGTTGCTCTACGTCCGGCCGTGATACGCTGTCGCCGATGCTGGCGCAGACATTCTCGACCGTCTGCGGCGTGGTCGCAACGGGGCGGCCCTTGGACCGACCCTACCGACTGACGGCGGCGATGAGGCTTTCGTGGAACGAAGTCCGAACGCGGGCCGCCGGCTTCGCCCGTGAATCGGCTGCCGCCACGTACGAGAAGGGCGAGACCCAGAGCTTCTACAACGAGTTCCTCGACATCTTCAGAGGCCCGCAGCGCGCCGTCGAAGGGGGCATCGCGCCGAAGGCTCTTCGCGACCCAGAAGCCCAAGGGGGTAGCGAGTGATCATGTGGGGTTCGGACGGACGGCTGCTGAACCTGGGCAGAGATGAGCGTGAGTGTGCCAACTGCGGGAGGATACAGCCGTTTCAGTTGAGTCTCGGCTACAGGTTTTTCCACGTGTACAGGATCTTCAGGTTAGTCACAAAGAAGAAATACTGGCTATCCTGTGTTGTCTGCGAGCAGGGGTGGGAACTCACGCCCGACAAGGTTGAGTCAGTCATAGGCAAACCGTCGATACCGTTTTGGGATAGGTACAGCCTCGTGGTTGGTGCGGTGTTGGCCGTGGCGCTTGTGTATGTCCTCGTACCTACTCCGGCCGAACGAGACCAAACGGGCGCTATCGTGGGCGAAGGCGAAGTCAGTGTTTTTCAGGTACGGTTGGGTGACTGTTTCAACGACGACGTTCCGCTTGCAGCTCCGTCCGAGCAGGCATCGGAGACCGAAATAGCCGGAATCGCAGCCGTACCTTGCACTGCCCCGCATGACAACGAGGTCTACGCCGTGTTCGATCTGGACCTTGCCAGATTTCCGGGCCAGGAACAGATTGCCGTCCTTGCTGGGGAGGCGTGTCTGGAGAGATTCTCAGCCTTCGTTGGGCAAGAATACGAGGCCTCGGTCCTGGATATCTTGACGATGTATCCAACCGGGGAGTCCTTTGCGCGCCGAAGAGATAGGGAAGTGGTCTGCTCCGTGCATCACATGGAGGGTCGTAAGCTAGTTGGCAGTATGAGGAGAAGCGGGCGGTGACCGAGGAGGTGCCGGTTGGGTGGAGGGACGGGACAACCCTGACCGAGAAATTCGCGGCGCGTGTTCGGTCGCGCAAGATCGTTTGGTTTCGCGAATGCGGTTGCGGATCTCGCCACATGATGTGACCGACGACCCAACGTCGCGTCCTGCTAGCGTTGCCCAAGATGCTCCAGTACCACGAGATCGCCGCCGTTGCACACGGCTTCAGGTCGTCGTTTCGGGACTGGGCGGCCGAGGAGACCGACCACCCGCGGGAGGTCATCGAAGCGGCTCTGGCCCACGTCCAGAACAAGGTCGAGGCGGCCTATGCGCGGTCGGACCTGTTCGAGCGGCGGCGGCTGCTGATGGACGATTGGGCGAGGTACCTCGCCCGCGACGGACGTTGATGCGCTCGGTCCCGCTGCGGCTCTAGCGGCTCGGGCCATGGCCCCTCTCCGGCCGGCGCTGCCGGCCGTGGCGCTGCATCAGTTCCACGACCCGCGCAACGTCTCGGCGAGCGTCCTAAGTCCGCGGTCAAGCGCATCACTTGCCCGCCGAAGTGTTCGACCAGCTGCCGCAAGGTCCTGTTCTCCGCGGCCTGCTGCTCGACCCGCTGCTGCAAGGCTTCGACCAGCTCGGAGTGCCGCCGCTGCTCCTCGCAGTGCCGCTGCTGTTCCGTCTCGTACTGCCTGGACAACGCGCGAAAGGCCGTCAACAACTGGCGTACCCTCCCTCACTCGCTCGACAGCTTCACGGCAGGCGGCCCGCCCACGGTCCAGGGCGGACGCTCCATCGAGCCAGCCGGCAGCGCGGCGAGCCGCCCGCCGTCGATTTCGCGCCGCTCCACGCGCCATGCCGCCGTCCGGAACCGGGCCAGGGGCTGGCGGTCCTGATCGATGCTCCTGTTGAGAACCGGCAGAGTCCGGAGCCGGTTCTCGATGCTCTTCGACAACCAGCGCATCGTCCCCGAGCCGGCGCCGCAGATAGCCACCAATAGACTCAGGCCCGTCGCCGCGGCCAGGAGCCACCCCTGCATCGGCGGTACGTGGATCCGTCCGGTCCACGCCGCCGTATCGGCTCCGATGAAACGCTGCGCGCTGCTCGCAGCGTTGCTCCAGCTCTCGCCACGCCGCCGCAGCTCCGCCGTTCCGCCTCCTGCCGGTCGGTCTCCCACTTCTGCCGCAGCCGCGCCGACCAGTCGCTCCGGGTTGAAGTCCTGCTCGTACAGCGCACCCTTCAGCCGCCACCGCTTCCCGCTCTCCGGGTCGCGGGCGGTCAGGTAGTCCGTGCCCTGCCGCGGCACGTCGAGTCCCGCTTCCTGCAGCGCGGCGACAACATCGGCGCGGTCGCGCACGACGCCGTGCTCGACGCGCTGCACCAGGTAGTCCCGGATGACCTCGCGCGGGTCGGTCTCGACCGCCAGCCCGGCGCGCAGCTTCGCCGCTTCGAGGTAGGCGCGGTGCCCGGGCTGCTGCGTCCGCGCCCGCGCCGGGTCGTCGGGCCGGCTCCAGCCGTGCTCGTGGTTGAAGGCGTCGCGCAGCGGGCCGAAGGTCT
>JAGWAJ010000013.1:0-323 GCA_021296475.1 Acidobacteriota bacterium | reverse complement strand
ATCACGCCGGAGGTGTACTTGTGCTCGAACTCGAGCGCGTCGGCGACGGCGGCCACCCTGTCGGGATCGCCGCGGCGGAGCTCGATACCGTCGCGCACGTTCCCGGCCGCGTCCCGCTCGCCGAGCAGGTAGTCGGCAGCCGCCCCGGCCGAGCTGGTCCCGCGGGCGATGAACTTAACGTGCACCGTCAGCCTCTCGGCCGACACGGGCGAGCTTGTCCAGCGTCCGCGCGATGTGAACGAGGTAGGCGATCATCTCGATGGCGTCCATCGGCGAGGCGTGGGTGTTGGCCCAGCGGGCGATCTGGTTCAGGTTGTTGCCGA
>JAGWAJ010000012.1:15095-41235 GCA_021296475.1 Acidobacteriota bacterium | reverse complement strand
GTCGGCGGCGCGGCGGCCGGCAGCGCCCCGGGGCTGCCCGGGTATGTGCCGCTGGCTGCGCACCGCGCGGACGACGCCGGGCAGCCGGCGGTGGTGGCGTTGCCGGTGCCGCGCCCCTACGGGCCCTGGGGGCGTCCCACGGGCCGGGCGATCGAGGCATCGCTCCCGGACGCGGTGGGGGCGTTCGTCGCCTGGCTCGTGCGCAAGAGCGGCTGGACGGTAACCGAGCGGCAGGCGCGGCCGTCGCCGGGCGGACACGAGACCTCGCGGGTGCCCATCGAGGCGCGGCACGTCGCGCTGTTGTTCCGGCGCTTCTACGCCTGGGGCAGTGACGTCACGCGCGGCTATGTCGACGCGCTCGAGGCCCGCGGGCTGCGCCACCTTCTGGTCGGGGGGCGCTCGTTCCACGAGCGTGAGGAGGTGGCCGCGATGCGCGCGGTGCTGACGGCCATCGAGTGGCCGGATGACGAGCTGTCGGTCTTCGCGGCGCTCCGCGGCACGCTGTTCGCGGTGGACGACGAGACGCTGCTCGCCTACCGCCACCGCTTCGGCCGCTTCCATCCGTTCCGGGTGCCGCGCGCGCTCGCGGCGGGCGAGATCGACGGCGCGGACCGATTGCTGCCGGTCGCCGACGCGCTGGAGCTGCTGCGCCGCCTGCACGTCGCCCGCAACGAGGTCCCGATCGCGCGCACGATCGGGGAGCTGCTCGAGGAGACGCGGGCGCATGCCGGCTTCGTGATGCGCCGCGCGGGCGAGCAGGTGCTCGCCAACGTGCTGCAGCTCGGGGAGCTGGCGCGGCGTTACGAGCAGGCCGGCGGCCTGTCGTTCCGTGGATTCGTGGAGGATCTTCGGGACGAGGCGGCCGAGGGCCAGGCGGGGGAGGCGCCGATCCTCGAGCAGGGGAGCGACGGTGTGCGGATCATGACCGTGCACGGGGCCAAGGGGCTCGAGTTCCCCGTGGTGATCCTCGCCGACCCGACCTCCAGGCTGCACCGGGCCACGGCCAGCCGCTTCATCGATTCCCCGCGGGGCATCTGCGCGCTGCGGCTGGGGGGCTGGGCGCCGCTCGATCTCCTCGACCACGAGGCGGAGGAGATTGCCCGCGATCGCGAGGAAGGGATTCGACTGGCCTACGTCGCCGCCACCCGCGCCCGCGATCTGCTGGTGGTGCCCGCCGAGGGAGACGCTCCGCAGGTCCCCGACTGGACCGTCCGCGGAGGACGCGGGGGCCCGTCCGGCCATCCCTTGCGGGGCGGCTGGGCGAGCCCGCTGTACGCGTCGCTCTACCCCCCGCTCGACCATCGGCGCCACCCGCAGCCCGCGCCGGGGTGCCCCGCGTTCGGGCGCGAATCGGTGCTCGAGCGGCCCCCCGAGGAGCCCGGCTGCGAGAACAACGTGGCGCCGGGCCGGCACACCTTCGCGGCCAGTTCGAACCCCGGGGACGGAGCCGGAACGGGACGCGTCCTGCCCTTCGCCGGCGTCCCGCCCGCCGGGCCGGCACCGTCGCCCGCCGGGCCGGCACTGTCGCCCGCCGGGCCGGCACCGTCGCCCGCCGGCCACTCGGTGGTCTGGTGGGACCCGGCGCTGCTGCAGCTCGAGGTCGACGCGGCGGTCGGCATCCGGCGGGAGGATCTGCTGTCGAAGGATGCGCCCGGCGAGCAGGTGGAGAAGGATCTGCAGCGGCACCGCGCCTGGCTGCGGAGGCACGGGGAGACCGTGGCCAAGGGGGCTCGGCCGAGCCTCGTGGTGGCGACCGCGACGGAGGAGGCGCGCGAGACGCCGGCCGAATCCGGGGATGAGGACCCTTCCCGAGCGCCGTCCCCGTCGCCCGCCGTCACCCTCGTCGAGCTGCCGCGCGCCTCCGCCCGGCCGGAGGGCCCGCGCTTCGGCTCCCTGGTGCATGCCGTTCTTGCCGACGCTCCGCTCGACGAGGCGGCGGAGCCCCACCGCGGTACGGCTCGGCTCGCGGCTCCCGAGTCGGCGTCGGTGGCCGAGATCGCGCGCCTCCACGGCCGCATCCTGGGCGCAACCGACGAGGAGGTCGCGGCCGCCGCCGGCGTGGCCGCCCGGGTCCTGGAGCATCCGCTGCTTGCGCGGGCGCGCGCGGCGGCTCGGCGCGGGGAGTGCCGGCGCGAGGCGCCGGTGAGCATGCGCACGGACGACGGCCGTCTCATCGAGGGGAACGTGGACGTCGCGTTCCGCGAGGAGGGAGTCTGGACCGTCGTCGACTACAAGACCGATCGAGAAGTGGGTGAGACGGGCGGTGCCGCGCAGGTCTACCGGCGCCAAGTGGCGATCTACGCCGAGATCATTGCGCGGGCGACCGGCGAGCGGGCCGAGGCCGTGCTGATGCGGGTGTGACGCGCCGGTGTCGCGCCACACCCGATCTACATGCCCGTCGCGGCCGGCAGGGTATCGCGCCAGCTACCGGCGCGGGACGGCGGACCGTCCACCGCCCGATGACGACGAGCCGCCGCCGCGGGAGCCGCCGCCGCGGGAGCCGCCGCTCGACGAGCCGCCGCCCGACCGGGCGGTGTAACCGCCCCGCGTGGCTCCCCCCCCCCGGCCCGACGACGATCCGACGGTGGGCGTGCCGGTCCCGCCACGCCGCCGCGCCGTCGACGAGCCGCCCGTTGCGCCCGCCGGCACCGCGGCGCCGGTGTTGTCGACCGCCGTCCGCTGGCGGACGCGGGTGTAACCGAGTCCCTTGACGGCACCGCCGCGCGGAGCCTGGTCGCCCCCGAGCTCGATGAAGGGGCTCCCGGCGCCGCCGTAGAGCGGATACCCGTAGTACGGCGAGTAGGCTCCGCCGTAGAGCCCGCCGTACCGCGAGTAGCCGTAGTAGCCGAACGGCGTCATGTAGTACGGATACGCGGCGCCGTAGGAGTACGGATCGTAGGCAAAGCCGCCGCCGGTGCTGCTCCAGCCGCCCCCGGAGCTGCCGCTGCGACGCCGCTCGACGACGAAGCGGTCCGGGTAGGCGAGAGCTACCAGCAGATCGATGACACCGGCGTCGATGCCCGCGTCGTCGAGCTCCACGAGCGTGTCGCGGTCGATCTGCAGGCGCGGCTGCGTCTCGGTGAGCATCGCCTCCACCACGCGCGGGTCCGCGGTCGCGGCCGCCTCGCGCACCGCGGCGAGACCGGGCGGGGAGCCGGTCTCCCGCCGGGCCTGACGGATGTCGTCGAACCGCGCCGCCATTTCGGCCGATTCGGACTCGGCGTTCGGAGCCGGGTTGTAGCGGCGGATCTCAAGGTGCTTCTGCCCCTCGACCTCGACGACCTGCAAGTCGACCCAGGTCGACCGGTCGGAGAGGAGGCTGATTCCGGACCTGGCGATCGGCGCGTCGTCGTCGCCGCAGCGGATCTCAGCGCTGGTGAAGAGGCGCCGGCCGTCCGCCGACCAATCGCGCCGTTCCCAGCCGCGGCACTCGCCGTCGCTCACCTCGCGCCGGACTCCGTCGGCCACCAGCGTCCGCTCCATGAACACTTCGTCGCCGGCGCGGGCGGTCATCCGGGCGCCCTCGGCGGCGGGCGACAGGCAGACGAACATCGGGCCGGGAAGCTCGCTCCCGTCGGGCGCCTGCTCAATCTGCTCCTCCCCGAGCCGCCAGCAACCCATCCACGGGAGCCAGCGTGCGTCGGGCTCGAATGCGGATTGCGCTCCGCCTCCCGCCGCTCCCTCGGCCGGCGCCGGGATCGCCGCGGCCGGAAGCGCCACGGCCAGGAAGGTCGCGATCACGATCGCACGTCGCATGGTCGGCATTCTTCTACCCTCGCGTTCTGCACCGCTCGCGGTCCTGCACTCGCTTCACTATGCCTCAGAACCCGATCCCGACGCCAGCGGAACGGGAGCTTCCGCCGCCCGCCCCCGCCTCCCGAAGCAGCGTTCCTGTGGCAGAATTGGGTGGGGGAAGACGTGCGGGCCAGGACCCAGAGCAAGCGGAAGTCGTCGGCGCGCGCTGCGGCCTCGCAGCCCGCCCGCTCGCCCCGCGGCCGGCGCCCGTTGCTCGTCGGCGTCGTGCTGGCGCTCGCCGCCCTGGCCGCGGTCGGCTGGGCCTTCCGCTCGGCGGAATCCGGCGCCCCCGCCGCTGCGCAGTCCGCCCCCGTCCTGCGCTCGCTCGCGGTCAACGTGCATCGGACCCTGCCGCACGACACGAGCGCCTACACCCAGGGGCTGCTCTGGTGGGACGGCAAGCTCTACGAGAGCACCGGCCAGTACGGGACCTCCGACCTTCGCCGCCTGGACCCGGCGACAGGCGCCGTCGAGCAGCGCGTCGACATCGAGGCGGCCTACTTCGGCGAAGGCCTCGCGCGCGTCGACGACGAGCTCATCATGCTGACCTGGAAGGCGCAGCGGGCGTTCGTCTTCGGGCTCGAGCGCTTCGACCGCCGGCAGACGTTCCGCTACCGGGGCGATGGCTGGGGCCTGTGCAACGACGGCCGCCGGCTGATCATGAGCAACGGCTCCAACCGGCTCACCTTTCGTGACCTCCGGACGTTCGAGCCGATCGGCGACGTGGCGGTCACGCTGCGCGGACTTCCGCTCCTGCAGCTCAACGAGCTCGAGTGCGTGGGCGACGTCGTCTACGCCAACGTCTACCAGACGGACCATCTCGTCCGGATCGACCCTTCGAGCGGGCGCGTGACGCACCAGATCGACGCGGCCGGACTCCTGACCCCGGCCGAGGCCCGCCGCGCGGACGTGCTCAACGGCATCGCGTTCGATCCGGGAACGGAGCGCTTCTACATCACCGGCAAGCTCTGGCCGACGATGTTCGAGGTGACGTTCGAGGAGTAGCATCGCCCACACTCCCGGCCGCCCGCGCCGGCGCGCCCCTGCGAACGGGCGCTGCCGGCCGCCGCGATCTCAGAAAGCGATCTCAGAAAGCGATTTCAGAAGACGAAGCGCACGCCGGCCTGAACGCGGAGTCCGGTGAGGTCGATCGGCTCGAACCCGCAGAACCCGAGAGGCTCCGGAGGCCCGAACACCCCCGCCAGGGGCCGCCGGCAGACCAGGTCGTCGTTCGCCCAGACGTAGCGTCCCTCGATCTCGGCGTAGACCCGCGACGTCAGGCGGATGTCGAAGCCCGCGAGCGCGTGGCCGGACAGCGTCCAGCCGCTCGAGGCGAAGATGTCCGCGTAGAGCTCGTCCGTGAGCGGGTCGACGAACTCGCCAGCCTGCTGTAGCGAATGGTGGAGGAAGCCGCCGCCCACCCCGACGTAGGGCACCACCGCGGCCGGGATCCAGGCGTACTGGCCGACGGCTCGTCCGCGCGGCGTGATCGCGAACCGCAGGCTGCCGACCAGGTCGACCTGGCGCAGGGTGGTCTCCTGCTCGATGGGCAGCCCGTCCGAGCCGATGTACGCGCGCAACTGGGACTGCGCGAACGCGCGCGTGAGGTCGACGCCGACGCCGACGTCGAGCCGCGAGGTGACGGCGAACCCGACGTCGAAGCCGATCCCGGGAGCATCGAAGCTCATCCGCCCCAGACTGAGGTCGCGCTCGTCCTCGTCGGCGTTGCGGCGCACGAACAGCTGCTCGTGCACGAAATCGTAGATGTCGCTGTCGGCCCGGGCGCGGTTCCAGATGCCGCGGAGGGCGACCGACACGCGGGGTCGTTCGAACAGGAAGTCTGGTTGGCCCTGCACTGTCCCGCGCGCGGTCTGTCCTTCTTCGGCTGCGGCGACGGCAGGGAGGCCGCCGGCAACCAGAAGGACGGCCAGGCAACGGGTGAGGTGCCGCAGGGTTCGGCGGCGGTTCCGTCGCCGGTGCTGACTGTGATGCGAGGTCATGTCTCGTGTGACAGCAAGATCCGGACCGGCCATTGCGTCCCGTTTTCCGCGGCCCGGCTGCGATTCGCGCGCGGGATCTGGTCGCGGCCCGCGGACACCTGTCCCGACTGGAGGACGCGCGCCCTTCGGGCGCGTTGGAAGTTTCGCTGCGCGAAACTTCTGCGCGCAACGTCGGCTCGCATCCGTCTTGCGGCGCGAGGGCCAGCTCGAAACCGTCTTGCGGCGCGCAAGGCCAGCTCAAGTCCATCTCGCGGCGCGAGGGGCCAGCGCGAAACCGTCTTGCGGCGCGCAAGGCCGGCCCGAATCCGTTTTCGCGGCCGGCCAGCTTCCGCAGACGCGCCCGCGCGGGCGCGCTACCCGCCGCTGGCGAGCTTGATCTCGATGGAGGCGGCCAGCCACTGGTCGCCTCCCGGGATCTCCCAGTCCGCGGTGCCGGACCCGCCGGGAGCGCCGTTGCGGTTGTCGGACCCCGCGAGGGCGACGGCGTTGTCGGTGGCGCTGCAGTCCGCCATCGGGGGCCCGCACCCGCCGTCCTCGGCGGACGGGAACGACGCCACGTTGAAGCGCACGGTGTTCGGCGCGTCGGTGAAGACCTCGGAGCCTATGAGGAAGTTGCGGGCGTCGTCGGTCTCCACCACGGCCAGACGCAGTACGCGCGAGTTGGCCCTCGTCGTCACCACCACCGGCGCGGTCGGCGCGGCGGACGTTCCGCGGGCGGTGGTGGTCGCACCGATGGGCGCGAGGCTGTCGATGTTCGAGTAGCGCAGCACCGCCCCGGCCGCGTGCCGCCGGGAGCCCCAGCGGAACTCGGCCGCGGTGTCCGAGCCGTCGGTCACCTTGTAGAAGATGCTCAACTGACAGGAGACGCCTTCCGAGTCCGCCCCGCAGAGCGCGCCGTTGAAACCCTGAAAGCCGGCGATCGGCGTCCAGCCCTCCGGGCCCTGGGTGTTCGGATTGGCCTTGATGCCGAGCGCCGCGACGAGGAGCTCGCCGGGCTCGCCCGCCGGCACCGGAATCGAGAGCGAGGGGGCGCCGTCGCGTCCGGTCTGCCCCGTCTCGACGCCCTCGAGCGAGGGCGTCGCGCAACCGGCAAGCACGGTCGCGCAGAGAAGGGCGGCGAGGCCGGTGGCTCGTCCGACGGGCGCGGCGCCGCCCGCGCCGAACAGGACGAGCAGGGAGCACGACGACATCCGCATTTGGCGCCTCCTCGGGATTGCCGCGCAACGCCTTGCGGCTTTCGGCCGCTGGATCCGGCTGCGCGTCGCCCCAGAGTATACGGGCAGGCTGTGCTATGCTGCGAGCCACGGGCCGGCGCCGCCGTCCGGAGGATCGCTGTCCCAGCTCCTCCCGGCTCGTCGCGGGCCGGTGCCCGGGCGCTGTCCGCGGCGCGCGCAGGCCCTTATAAGACACGGGAGCAGCAGATGCGGCCGTTACGCGGCGGACCGATCGCGGTGCTCGTGGCGTTGTCCGTGGCCATGCTGGCCGTTCCGGCCTCCCGGCCGGCAGCCCGCGGCGCGGTGCCGGAGGGGCTCGGCGAGGCGCCTCCGCCGGCTGCCGCGCTCCATGCCGCGTCCGCGCAGCGCGGGGCGTTCGATCCGCGGGCCCTGCTCGACCGGCGCCGCGGCACCCTCCGGCGACCTGCCCGTCCCCACGAGTTCTACTTCACGCGCGCCATCTACTCGAGCGGCTGGGGCTGGAACCGCTGGGCCATCGACTACCCGAAGGCCGACCAGCAGTTCATGACGATCGTCAACCGGCTGATCGAGATCGACGCGTCGGAGTTCGAGAACGCCATCCGGCTCGACGACCCCGAGCTTCGGAAGTACCCCTTCCTCTACGCGCTCGAGGTGGGGGACATCGCGCTCGGCCCGGCCGAGATCGAAGGCCTGCGGAACTACCTGCTGGCGGGCGGGTTCCTGGTCATCGACGACTTCTGGGGCTCCTGGCAGTGGGCTCACTTCGAGCAGCAGATCCGGCGCGTCTTCCCCGAGCACCCGATCGTCGACATCCCGCTCGACCATCCGATCTTCAACGCGGTCTACCGGATCGACGAGATCCTGCAGGTGCCGGCGATCGGCAACTTCTGGGGCGGCCGCACCTGGGAGCAGGACGGCTACGAGGCCCACGCCCGCGGGATCTTCGACGAGCAAGGGCGCCTGATGGTCGTCATCAACTGGAACACCGACCTCGGCGATGCCTGGGAGTGGGCCGAGCGTCCCGAGTACCCCCTCAAGTTCTCGACCTTCGCGGTGGAGATGGGGATCAACTTCATCGTCTATGCGATGAGCCACTAAGAGTCTGCGCCGCGGAACGGCGCGGGCTCCTGCAGGGTTCCGACCCCCAAGACCGATGTTCGAGGCGATCTTCGAGTTCCTGTTCAAGTACCGCCCGCTCGTGTTCGAGCAGGGCGACTTCGCCATCCGGGCTCCGTGGGCGATCGCGCTCGCCGCAGCGGTCGCGGCCGGCGCCCTCACGCTGCGGACCTACGGGCGGGTCCGGGGCAACAGCCGCCCGCTCGACCGCGGCGTGCTGGCGGCGATCCGGCTAGGCGCTATCGCGGTGGTCGCCTTCTGCCTGCTGCAGCCGGTCGTCGTGCTCTCGTCCGTCGTTCCGCAGCAGAACTTCCTGGGCGTGCTGGTCGACGACTCGCGCAGCATGCAGATCGCGGACCGGGACGAGACGGAGCGGCTGCGCTTCGTCGAGGACCGGCTGCGGGCCGGCGGCGACCTCAGAACCGCCCTCGAGGAGCGCTTCGCGCTGCGCTTCTTCGGGTTCTCGACGGAGACGGATCGGCTCGGCGACCTCGACGAGCTGACCTACCGCGGCACGCGCACCCAGCTCGGCCAGGCGCTCGAGCGGGCGCACGAGGAGCTGACGGGCGTGCCGCTCTCCGGGCTCGTGGTGGTGACCGACGGCGCCGACAACGCGGACGGCGGCCTCGGCGAGTCGCTCCTGCCGATTCAGGCCGCCGGCATCCCGGTGTTCACGGTCGGCCTCGGCCGCGAGACCTTCGACCGCGACATCCAGTTGAGCCGCGTCGAGACGCCGCGCCGGGTTCTGCGGGGGGCCGCGCTGGTCGTCGACGCCGTCGTCACGCATCGCGGCTACCGGGGCGAGACGGTGACCGTCCAGGTGGAGGACGAGGGCCGTATCGTCGGCACCGAGGAGGTCGAGCTCGGCGGCGCCGGCGAGCCGCGCACCGTGCGCCTGCGGTTCACCGCGGCCGAGGAGGGGCCCCGGCTGTTCACCTTCCGCGTCTCGCCGCGGCCGGGCGAGATGGTCACGCAGAACAACGTGCGCGACGCGCTGATCCTGGTCGAGAACCACAGCGAGAAGGTCCTCTACTTCGAGGGCGAGCCGCGCTTCGAGGTGAAGTTCCTGCGCCGCGCGGTGGCGGACGACGAGAACCTCCACGTCTCGATCCTGCAGCGGACGGCGGAGAACAAGTTCATGCGCCTCGACGTCGAGGACGCGGATGACCTCGTCGGCGGGTTCCCGACCACGCGCGCCGAGCTGTACCGCTACAGCGGGCTCGTGCTCGGCAGCATCGAGGCCAACTACTTCACGCCGGATCAGTTGCGGATGATCGCCGATTTCGTCAACGACCGCGGTGGCGGCCTCATGATGCTCGGCAGCCAGCGGTCGTTCGCCGAGGGGGGCTACGCCGGCACCCCGGTAGCAGACGTCCTGCCGGTGGTGCTCGACGAGCGCGGCGCCGACGGCGAGGAGGACTTCTTCGTAGAGGTCGCCGTCGAGACGACGCGGGCCGGCGCCACGCACGCCGCAACCCAGATTGCCGAGACCGAGGAGCTCTCGGTCGACCGCTGGAGCGAGCTGCCGCCGATCACGATCGTCAACCCGATCACCGAGGTCAAGCCGGCCGCGACGGCGCTGCTCACGAGCGCGGCCGACGATCTGGTGGTGCTCGCCTTCCAGCGCTACGGCGCCGGCAAGTCGCTCGCGTTCCCCGTGCAGGACTCGTGGATGTGGCAGATGCACGCCGACATCGCGGTCGACGACATGACCCACGAGACGTTCTGGCGGCGGATGCTCCGGTGGCTGGTTGACGGCGTGCCCGACCAGGTGACAGTGGAGCTGCCGGCCGACCAGGTGGAGCCGGGCGAGTCGGTGACGATCCTCGCCACGGTGGGCGACGCCAACTTCGAGGAGATCAACAACAGCGCCGTGATCGCCTCGGTGACGCATCCGGACGGCGACTTCACCGACCGGCGGATGGAGTGGACGGCCGAGGCGGACGGCGAGTACCGCGCCACGTTCATCGCACCGACGGAGGGCTTCTACGAGGTACGGGTCGAGGCGCTGAGCGGCGACGAGCTGATCGGCGAGGACGTGACCTACCTGCAGGTGGCGCCGAGCGACGCCGAGTACTACGACTCGACGATGCGGACCGCGCTCCTCGACCGCATCGCCGAGGAAACCGGCGGGCGGCGGTACACGCCGGAAACCGTTGATTCGCTGGCGGACGACGTGCAGTTCGTGGGCGGCGGCGTGACCGTCGTCGAGGAGCGCGACCTGTGGGACATGCCGGCGCTGCTGCTGCTGCTCGGCACGCTGGTCCTCGGCGAGTGGGGCTACCGGCGCTTCCGGGGGCTCGCGTGAGGACCGTCCTCCTGGCGGCGGGGCTGCTGCTCGGTGCGGCGGCGAGCGCCGGCGCGCAGCAGGCGCACCTGCTGGTCGTGGCCGGCCTCGGCGGGGATCCGACCTACCGCGAGCAGTTCCACGCGTGGGCCACGACGCTGGTCGGGGCGGCGACGACGCGCTACGACCTGCCGCCGGAGCGCATCACCTACCTCGGCGAGGATCCCGAGGTCGATCCCGAGCGCATCGCCGACCGCTCGACGCGCGAGAACATCGCGGCGGCCGTCGACGCGCTCGTTGAGCGATCGGCGAGCGGCGACCACGTCGTGATCGTGCTGTTCGGGCACGGCAGCATGAGCGGCGCGCCCCGTGTCAACCTGCCGGGGCGCGACCTGTCGGCCGACGACTACGCGGACCTGCTCGATCGCCTCGACGGCCGGCGCATCACGTTCGTCAACACCGCGAGCTCGAGCGGGCCGTTCGTCGAAACGCTGTCCGGTCCGGATCGGCTCGTGATGACGGCCACTCGCAGCGGCGGCGAATGGAACGCGTCGCTCTTCGGCGGGCACTTCGTCGACGCCTTCGCCGGCGGCGAGTCCGAAGCCGACGTGAACAAGGACAGCCGCGTCTCGATGCTCGAGGCCTTCACCTACGCCCGCATCCGGGTGGCCCGGGACTACGAGGCGGACGGGCTGCTGCTCACGGAGCATGCGCTCCTCGACGACGACGGCGATGGGACGGGCGCCCTCGAGCCCGATCCGCTCGAGGGCGACGGGAGGCTGGCGCGGACGCTCTTCCTGGCGTCGGGCGAGGAGACGGCCTCCGCCATGGCGTTTCCGGACGATCCGGAGCTCCGGCCCCTCTACGACGAGCGGGCCGCGATCGAGGAACAGGTGGAGGCGCTCCGGGGGCTCCGCGACGGCCTCGACGCCGAGCAGTACGAGCAGGAGCTGCAGACGCTGCTCGTCCAGCTCGCCCTGAAGAGCCGCGAGATACGTGAGCTCGAGGCGGCGCGGGGCGCGCCGCAGGAGGAGCGGTAGGCGATGCCGGTGTCGACCGGGCGGCGGCTGGGCCGCCGCTGGGCCGCCGTCGTCGCCGGCGCGGCGGCGCTCGGCGCGCTGGCCGCCACAGCCGGGCTCGCCGTCGCCGACGTCGCGCCGTGCAACACCGCGTACACTGGCCAGTTGGTCTTCGTCCGCCTGCGCTACGACGCCGCGCAGGGCCGCCGCTGCGGCCCGTTCCCGCAGTTCATCACCTGGGCGCACGACTATCCCCGGGCCGAGCGGAACCTCACGAGGATCCTCGAGTCGGTCACCTACATCGACCCCTTCCAGGGCCCCTACGGGGGCAACGTCCTGGCCCTCGACGACCCGGAGCTCCACAAGTTCCCGATCGCCTACATGTCGGAGCCCGGCCACTGGTACCCGTCCGAGGCCGAGGTACTCGGCCTCCGGCGCTACGTCGAGAAGGGGGGGTTCCTCATCTTCGACGACTTCTGGGGCGCCCACTGGGAGAACTTCGAGGCGCAGATGCGGCGCGTCCTGCCCGACGCCCGGCTGCTGCCGGTGGAGCTGGCGCACCCCGTGTTCCAGTCGTTCTTCGAGATCGAGAGCCTCGAGATGGAGCCGATGTACTACGGGCTCCCGGTCGAGTTCCACGGCGTGTTCGAGGACAACGATCCGGCCGGCCGGCTGATCGCGATCGCGAACTACAACAACGACATCGGCGAGTACTGGGAATACTCCGACACCGGCTGGGTCCCGATCGATCTGTCCAACGAGGCGTACAAGTTCGGCGTGAACTACCTGATGTATGCGATGACCCACTGACCTGCAGCAACCGCTGCACCGAGTGTGTCCGCTCCGATGGTCCGCACACGGGCGGCGGCGCGCCGGCCGGCGGTTCGTAGCGAAGCCGTTCGTAGCGAAGCGGTTCGTATCGAAGGAGAGAGGCGTGCAACCTGAAACGACCAGCCCCGAGGCACCGGCCGAGCTCGAGGCCCCCGACGACGTGGCGCTGGCCGACCGGCTGAAGGCCGGCGGCGAGCAGATCCTGTCCGAGCTCCACAAGCTCATCATCGGGCAGGACGAGACCATCCACCAGGCTCTGCTGACCCTGTTCGTCGGCGGCAACAGCCTGATCGTCGGGGTCCCGGGGCTGGCCAAGACACTGCTCATCCAGACGATGGCGCAGGTTCTGGACCTGCGGTTCTCGCGCATCCAGTTCACGCCCGACCTGATGCCGTCGGACATCACGGGAACGGACATCATTCAGGACGACCCGGAGACCGGCGGCCGGAAGATGGTCTTCGCACCCGGACCGGTCTTCACGAACATCCTGCTGGCCGACGAGATCAACCGGACGCCGCCCAAGACGCAGTCGGCGCTGCTCGAGGCGATGCAGGAGCATCGCGTCACCGTGCAGGGGCGCACCTATCCCCTGGAGGAGCCATTCTTCGTCTTCGCCACGCAGAACCCGATCGAGCTCGAGGGGACGTATCCGCTGCCCGAGGCGCAGCTCGACCGTTTCATGTTCCACATCGTCATCGACCACCCGCCGCTGGACGAGGAGATGGAGGTCGTGCGGACGACCACCGTGATCCAGAATCCGGACTTCCGGCACGCCGTGACCGGCGCCGACCTCGTCCGGTTCCAGAACCTCGTCCGC
Organism: Acidobacteriota bacterium; assembly: GCA_021296475.1. Taxonomy (GTDB): domain Bacteria; phylum Acidobacteriota; class Vicinamibacteria; order Vicinamibacterales; family UBA8438; genus JAGWAJ01. The sequence goes on along the minus strand of JAGWAJ010000012.1, from coordinate 28,174 downwards.
AAGGTTCCGGTGTCGGAGGCCGTGCTGCGCTACACGCTGGATCTGGTGCGCACCTCGCGTTCCAAGGAATCGAACGCCCCCGACTTCGTCAAGAAGTGGGTGGCCTACGGGGCAAGCGTCCGCGCGGCGCAGTACCTCATCCTGGGGGGCAAGGCGCGGGCGATCATGGAGGGCCGCTATCACGTCAGCTTCGACGACATCCGGGCGCTGTCGCATCCCGTGCTGCGGCACCGGATCCTGCTGAACTTCCACGCCGAGTCCGAGGGCATCACGTCGGACCAGGTCGTCGACGATCTGCTCGAGGCGGTGCCGGAGCCGGCCTCGCGGATGTAGCGTGGACGCCCAGCACGGCGCCCCCGGTGCCCGTTTCGTCGACCCGAAGGCGCTCGCCCGCATCGGGAGCCTCGAGCTCCTGGCGCGGACCGTCGTCGACGGCTTCATCAACGGCCTGCACAAGGCGCCCTATCTGGGGGTGTCGATCGACTTCGCCGAGCACCGCATGTACATGCCCGGCGACGACATCCGCTTCATCGACTGGCGGGTGTTCGCGCGGACGGACCGGTTCTACGTCAAGACCTTCGAGGCCGACACCAACGCCAACTTCTCGGTGCTCTTCGACGTGTCCCGGTCCATGAGCTTCACGAGCGGAGGCGTCTCGAAGCTCGACTACGGCCGCTACCTCGCGGCGTGCCTGGCCTACTTCTCCACGAAGCAGCGCGACCGGGTCGGCATGGTGACGTTCGACGACGACATCGTCACCCGTGTCCCCCCCTCCGCGAAGCACCTCGAGGTCGTGCTCCACACGCTCGACCGGATCGAGGCGGGGCGTCCGGGATCGTTCGCGCGCCCGCTCTTCAAGGCGACCGAGTTCTTCAAACGCCGCGGCATCCTGCTCTTCATCTCCGACTTCTACGACGAGCCGCAGACCATCGTCGATGCGCTGAAGCCGTTCCGCTACGGCGGCAACGACGTGCTCGTCTTCCACCTGCTCGATCCGGCGGAGATCGACTTTCCGTACGACGACGCCACGAGCTTCCAGGACCTGGAGACCGGCCGGAAGCTGCCGGTCGTGCCCGAGAAGCTGCGCGAGCAGTACCGGCAGCTCGTGCAGGAGCACGTCGCCGCCCTGTCGAAGCTCTGCGGTGAGAACCGCATCGATTACGCGATGTTCAACACGTCGCAGCCGCTCGACCACGCGCTGTTCAAGTACCTGGCGATGCGGCACAAACTGACGAGGGTCCGCTGATGGGGCTGCTTGCGCCGCTGTTCCTGCTGGGGCTCGCGGCGATCGCCGTGCCGATCGTCATTCACATGATCCAGCGCGAGCGGAAGGAGGTCATCGAGTTCCCCTCGCTGATGTTCGTCCGCCGCATCCCGTTCCACTCCTTCCGGCGCCAGCGGATCCGCCACTGGCTCCTGCTGCTCCTGCGGTGCGCGGCGCTCGCCCTGCTGGTGCTCGCCTTCGCGCGGCCGTTCGTCCGCTCGCCGGCGCTGGCTGCCGTGACGGACGGGGCGCGCGAGGTGGTCGTCCTCCTCGACCGGTCGTACAGCATGGGCTTCAGCGACCACTGGGAGCGCGCTCGCGATGCGGCCCGCGACGTCGTCAACGGGCTGGCCCCGGACGATCGGGCGACGCTCATCTTCTTCGACAGCGGGGCGGCGGCCGGGCCGCGGTCGACGACCGAGCGGGCGAGCCTGCTGGGCCTGATCCGCGATGCCGAGCTCAGCGCCGGCGTCACCCGCTACGGGCCGGCGCTGAAGCTGGCCGAGGGGATCTTCGAGGGCTCCGAGCTGCCCCGACTCGAGGCCGTGCTGATCAGCGACTTCCAGCGCTCGGGCGTCGACAGCGCCGCCGGCATCCGGTTCCCCCAGGGGGCGGTGCTGACGCCGGTCCCGATCGGGAGCGACGTCGCGGCGGACAACGTGAGCGTCGCCGGCGTGCTCTTCCAGCGCGAGTACTTCTCCGGGCGCGAGCGGGTCGCGGTCGGGGCCCGGCTCACCAACCGCGGCGCGGCGGCGGTCGAGGGCATCGAGGTCACGCTCGAGATGGACGGGCGGCCGGTCGAGACGCTCACCGCGGACCTGCCGGCGAACGGGTCGGTGACGGTCGACTTCGCGGCCGTCACCCTCACCGACGTGCGCGTGACCGGCGCGGTCCGCGTGCAGGCGGACACACTGCCCGCGGACGACGTCTTCTACTTCGTCATCTCGCCGGGGCAGGTCGTGAGGGTCCTCGTCGTCGGGAACGAGCGGGCCACTCCGGAAGCCGACCTCTACCTGACGCGCGCGCTCGGGATCGGCTCCGCGCCGGCCTTCGACGTCCGCACGACGACGCTCGCGGCGTTCGAGGCGGCCGACCTCGCCGACCGGCAGGTGGTGGTCCTGAACGACGCCGGCGCGCCGTCGGGAGACGCCGGCCGCGCACTGGCGGACTGGGTCGCGGCCGGCGGCGGGCTCCTCGTGGCGGCCGGGGAGCGGAGCGCGTGGCCGGCCGGCGCACCCGACCTGCTGCCGGGCGCCGTCGGCAGCCCGGAGGATCGCGCGGGCCGGGGCGGCGCGCTCGGCTACGTCGACTACACGCATCCGGTCTTCGAGGTGTTCGCGGCTCCGCGGAGCGGCGACGTGACCACCGCCCGTTTCTTCCGCTACCGGCCGATCGAGGCGCACGCGGAGGCGGTGACGCTGGCGCGCTTCGACGACGGCCAGCCGGCCCTCGTCGAGCGGCGGGTCGGCAGCGGAAACGTGCTGCTCTGGGGCTCGAGCCTCGACAGCTTCTGGAACGACCTGGCCAAGAAGCCGGTCTACCTTCCGTTCGTGCACCGCCTCACGGAGTACCTGGCCGACTACAGCCCGCCGTCGCCGTGGTTCCCGGCCGGACAGGTGCTGAACCTGTCGCAGCAGGAAGTCGCGCTGGGCACGGGGGGGCTGGCCGAGGCGGAGTACGTCGTCATGTCACCCTCCGGCCGGCGCATGCCGGTGAGCGCCGGGGCTCGCGCCGGCTTCATCGATCTGGCCGAGCAGGGGCTCTACGAGGTCCACGACGCCCGTGCGGCCGATCCCCGACCGCTCACGCTGGCCGTCAACGTCGACCTCGCCGAGACCGACCTCACCGCCGTCGATCCCGAGGAGCTGGCGGCCACCGTGACCGGGCGCGTGGGGCAGGGACGCGAGGCGTCGGCCCCCGTGCGCGAGATCAGCGCCGGCGACCTCGAGCGCCGGCAGTCGGTCTGGTGGTACCTGCTGGTGGCCGCGTTCCTGCTGCTCGTCGGCGAGACCGTGGTGTCGAACCGCCTCTCCCGCACCGTCCTCACCGCCGACTAGGAGTCTGCGCGGCGGTTGACCGCAAGTAACGCGAATGTAATGATCGCCGTTGTTTCACGTTTCCCAACGGGTGCTCGTTCGTGCTCTCGTCTGGACTCGTCTCGTGCGATACCGAGAGTGCGGGCACGCCCCGGAGCGTTGGCACGCGTAGTGTCGTGAGCCTGAGGCCCAAATGCGCAATCAACCGCTGCTGACCGGTGACCGGAACGAGGTACTGCGCGCCGTTCGTCACGTCAGGAACCGCTGGCGCCTGCGCGTTGCCCTGCGGGGCGTCGCCGTGCTGCTGGCCGCGGCTCTGGGCACGCTGCTGGCCTCGTCCTTCGGCCTGGAGCTCCTGCGATTCGACCCCGGCGCGATCGTGGGCTTCCGGATCGCCACCTACCTCGTGCTGCTCGCGGCCGGCTGGTGGCTCTTCATCCGGCCCGTGTCTCGCCGGGTGTCCGACCAGCGCGTCGCGCTCTACATCGAGGAGCACGAGCCGTCGCTGAAGGCCACCGTGCTGAGCGCCGTCGACGAGAGTCGCCGCGGCGAGCGCGAGGCGGCCGCCGACCACTCGCCGGAGCTCGTGCGGAGGCTGATCGAGTCGGCGGCGACGCGGATTCGCGCCATCGACATGGGGCGCGGCGTCGAGCAGGGATCCTTGCGGCGATCTTCGGGTCTGTTGCTCGCATCCGGTCTTGCGGCGGTGCTGCTGTTCGTCTTCGGGCCGGCGTACCTGCGGCACGGGATCTCGGCCCTGCTGACGCCGACCGGGAGCGTCGAGGCCGCCAGCCCCTATCAGATCGACGTCGCGCCCGGGGACGCCACGGTGGCCAGGGGCGCGGATCAGTCCATCACGGCGCAGCTCGTCGGCTTCGACGCGGAGGAGGTCGACCTCCTGATGCGGTCGGAGGCAGACGGGGCCTTCGAGCGGCTGGCGCTGATTCCGCTCGAGAACGACGACGGCGAGGCACTGCCGGGGGCGTTCGAGGTGCTCCTGTTCGATCTGCAGGAAGAGACGGAGTACCTCGTCGAGGCCGCCGGCGTCGAGTCGTCGACGTTCACCCTCGAGGTGGTCGATCTGCCGTACGTCGACCGGCTGGAGCTGGAGTACGTGTTCCCGGAGTACACCGGGCTGGAGCCGCGGCTCGTCGAGAACGGCGGCGATATCGCGGTGCTGCGCGGCACGGAGGTACGGCTGCGCGCGGTACCCACGATGGGCACCGCCGGCGGCCAGCTCGTGCTCGACGAAGAGAATCGGACGGATCTGGCGCTCGGCGACGACGGCTCGCTCACGAGCAGCTTCGTCGTCGAGGAAGAGGGCTTCTACCGCATCGATCTCCGGGCTCCCGACGGACAGTTCGTTACCGCCTCACCCCAATACACGGTCGACGTGCTGACGGATCAGCCGCCGGCGGTCATGTTCATCCGGCCGGGGCGCGACACCACGGCCAGCGCCATCGAGGAGCTCTTCGTCGAGGCGCGGGCGGACGACGACTTCGGCCTGCGCTCGCTCGACCTGGTCTACTCCGTCAACGGCGGCCCGGAAGAAGAGGTCTCGCTGTACAACGGTGGCGACGACACGCTGCGCGAGGTGTCGGCCGGCCACACGTTCTTCCTCGAGGAGCTCGAGCTCGAGCCGGGCGATTTCCTCTCCTACTACGCCCGCGCGGTCGATCGGAACCTCGCGCAGCAGGACGCGGACATCAAGAGCGATCTCTACTTCATCCAGGTACGCCGCTTCAGCCGCGACTACCGCGCCGGCCCGTCGGGGGGCGGCGGCGGTGGAGGTGGAGGCGCCGGCGGAGGGGACGCCCGCGCCCTCTCGGAGGCGCAGCGGCAGGTGATCTCGGCCACTTTCAACGTCATCCGGGATCGGGCCACGTTCACGGACGAGGAGTTCCAGGAGAACGTGGTGTTCCTCACGCTGGCCCAGGGCCGGCTCCGCGAGCAGGTCGAGACCCTGCTGCGGCGCATGAACAGCCGCGTGATGCCGGCGGATCGCGCGTTCCGCAGCATCGCCGAGATGCTTCCGCTGGCCGCGGATGCCATGCGCGACGCCGAAGAAGCCCTGCAGGAACAGGACGTCGACGCGGCGCTGCCGCACGAGCAGCGTTCGCTCCAGCACCTGCAGCGCGCGGAGGAAGCCTACGAGGAAGTGCTGCTCACGATGGGCGGCGGCGGAGGCGGGGGCGGCGGGAGCCGCGCCAGCCAGGCGGCGGAGGACCTCGCCGACCTCTTCGAGCTGGAGCTGGACAAGCTGCGGAACCAGTACGAGACGCTCCAGCGCGGCGAGCAGCAGCAGGCGGACAACAGCATCGACGAGCTGATGGAGCGGCTGCGGGAGCTGGCGCGGCGCCAGGAGCGCGAGGCCGAGCGGCAGCGTCGGCGCGCGCGAGGCCAGCAGTCGACGCAGGGTGGGGGCGCAGGCCAGCGCGCCCTGGCGGAGGAGGCCGAGGAAGCCGCCCGGCGCCTCGAGCGCCTGGCGCGCGAGATGAACTCGCCGCAGATGATGGACGCGTCGCGGCGCCTGCAGGAGGCGGCCGACGCGATGCGGCGGGCCGCCGCCAACGACGAGAACCTCGGGTTCGCCGAGGCCGGCGCGGCCCTCGACCGGCTGCGCGAGGTGCAGGAGCGCCTGCAGGGAGAGCAGAGCGGCCGCCTGCAGCGCGACATCGAGGATCAGTTGCGGCGGGCGAACCGCCTCGCCGACGAGCAGCGGGAGGTGCGCTCCGACGTCGCCGGACTGCCGGGGATGGAGAACGAGGAGCGGATGACGCAGCTCCGCCGGCTTCTGGAGCGGAAGAACGAGATGGAGTCCGAGGTGGCCGACCTCGAGCGCCAGATCGATTCGACCTCGGCGGAGTTCCGCCGGGACGAGCGGGACGCGGCGCGGCGCCTGCAGGAGGCCGCGGGCACCATCCGCGACAACAAGCTCAAGGAGAAGATCCGCTACTCCCGCGGCCTGATGCGCAGCCGTCCGGGCGACACCGCCAACGCGTTCGAAACCGAGATCGGCAGCGACATCGGCGAGCTCGCCGAGAAGCTGGCCGAGGCCGCGTCGGCCGTCGGCAAGTCCGAGGGCGACCGGATGGCGCAGGCGCTGGACCAGACGCGCGACCTGATGCGCAGCCTGGAGTCGCTGGACCACCGCATGTGGCAGGAAGGCCAGGAGGCGGAGGACGGCGAGGCAGGATCTGAGGCCGGTCAGGAAGGCCAGCCCGGTCAGGAAGGCCAGCCCGGCCAGGAAGGCCAGCCCGGCCAGGAAGGCCAGCAGGGCGGTGAGCAGGCGGGCAATCAGGCCGGCCCCGCGGACGGCGACGCCGCCACCCTCGGCAGCCGTTGGGGCGGGCCGTTCGGCGGCCGCTACGGGTACGACCGCCGGCCCGGCGCGACGGCGTGGGATCCGCAGGACATCCGCCAGTGGCAGCGCGAGTACCGCGAGCGGGCCGGCGAGGTCGAGGAGCTGCGGCGTCTCCTGGAGCAGGAGGACTTCGCCGCCGCCGACCTGAGCGAGATCATCGAGCGCATGCGGGAGCTCGACGACCTCCGCACGTATCAGGATGCGGAGGAGATCGCCCGGCTGCAGACGTTCGTCCTCGAGGAGCTGAAGCGCTTCGAGTACCGCCTGCGCCGCGAGATCACCGAGGAATCCGAGGAGCTCTTCCTCGCCGGCAACGAGGAGATGCCGCCGCAGTTCCGCGAGCTGGTCGAGGAGTACTTCCGCGTCCTGTCCGAGGGCCAGTAGGTCTTCCCGGATCGGGGACGCGACATGCGCGGCAGGCTGACGGCGGCGTTGGTCCTCGTCGTGATCGCCGGGGGGACGGCGACGGTGGCGCAGCGCGGCTGGCGGGGCGGCTGGTCCCGCATGCCGCCCAAGTTCCCGGTCGCCGCGCCCGAGCATCGGGCCTTCACGTTCTCGCGCATCCTCTACGACAGCGATCGGCGCGAGCCGGGCGGTCAGGGCTGGTACACCGACTACCCCACGGCAGACCAGAATCTGATGATCCGGCTCTCCGAGCTGACGACCACCAGCGTCGGGTTCGACGAGCACGACGAGCCGGATCACGTCGTCGTGCGGCTCACCGACGAGGCCCTCTTCAACTATCCGTTCATCTTCATGTCGGACGTCGGGACGCTCTGGCTGGACGACGTCGAGGCGCAGCGGCTCAGCCAGTATCTCCTCAAGGGCGGGTTCCTCTGGGTCGACGACTTCTGGGGCCCGTGGGCGTGGGAGCAGTGGATCGGCGAGATCGCCAAGGCGCTCCCCGCGGCCGAGTATCCCATCTTCGACATCACGCCCGACCACCCGCTTCGCCACGGGATGTTCGAGGTCCCCGAGATTCCCCAGATCCCGTCCATTCAGCACTGGCGCCGCAGCGGCGGGGCCACGACGTCGGAGCGGGGCTCCCGGAGCCACGAAGTGCACTTTCGCGGCATCGCCGACAAGGCCGGCCGCCTCATGGTGCTGATGAGCCACAACACCGACATCGCGGACGGCTGGGAGCGGGAGGGCGAGGACTACGAGTTTTTCTACCGCTTCTCCATCAACGCCTACGCCGTCGGCATCAACACCGTCGTGCACGCGATGACGCACTGACGCGCAACCCGAGCCGACCGGCACCCCACATGGCTGACACGGGACACTGGACGCGGTCGACGCTCGCGCTGCTGGAGACGACGCCGGACGCCGTGGTGGTCGTCGACGCGGCGGGCACCATCGTCTACGCCAACCGCCTGATCGAGGAGCTCTTCGGCTACCAGCCCCAGACGCTGGTGGGCCGGCCGGTCGAGGTCCTGGTCCCCGAGGCGGCGCGCGGCCGGCACCACGGCCACCGCGCCGACTACGCCAGGGCGCCCGGGATGCGCGCGATGGGCTCGGGGTCCGACCTGCTCGGGCTCCACAACACCGGGCGCCAGTTCCCGGTCGACATCTCCCTGAGTCCGATCGAGTCCGACGAAGGCCACTTGGTCATCGCCGCGGTGCGCGACATGACCGAGCGCCGCCACATCGAGGGAGCCTTGCGGGCGGCGAACGAGAAGCTCGGCCGCGAGCTCGCCGCGGCGGCGAAGATCCAGGAATCGCTGCTCCCGGCCCGGCCGGCCGGAATCCCCGGCGTCGACGTGGAGTGGCTCTACGAGCCGTGCGAGAAGCTCGGCGGCGACAGCTTCAGCGCCTTCCAGGTCACCAAGGGTCTGGTCGGCTTCTACATGCTCGACGTGACCGGCCACGGCATGGTGGCGGCGCTCCAGTCGGTGGCGTTGACCCGGGTCCTGGCCTCGACGTGGACCGCGCAGGCGCTGTCCTCGCCGGCGCAGCTCACCAAGTGGCTGAACACGGAGTTTCCCGTCGATCCGGAGGTATGGCAGTACTTCACCTTCCTCTGCGGCATGCTCGACCTGTCGACCGGCCGCCTGCGCTACGCCAGCGCGGGTCATCCCGGTCCGATTCACGTGCCCGTCGAAGGTGCGCCGGTTGCCCTCGAGGCGGCCGGGGTGCCGATCGGCTGGTTCGCCGACGTGGAGTACGACGAGTTCACGGCGGACGTCGCGCCCGGGGACCGCCTCTACCTGTACTCGGACGGTCTGACCGAGGCGATGAACGAGACCGACGAGGACTTCGGCGTGCCCGGCCTGGTGGGGTCGCTCGCGAGCACGCAGGGACGGCCTCTCGACGAGACGGTGCAGGAGATCCGCCGCGCGGTCGGCGGATGGCGCGGCCGGGAGGAGCTCGACGACGACCTGACGTTGCTGGCGCTCGAATTCATCGTCCCGTGACGCCTCCCGTGGTGACGGCGGGCTCACGGTGCCCGGCGCCCGCCCCCGCGCGTGTTGACGGAGCCGGGGGCGACTGTCAGACTGTCGCGATGCGTGGGCGCCCGCGTACGCTGGACAGACGGGCCTTTTTCTCTCTCGCGGGGGCTGCCTTCGGAGCGGCGCCGTTTCACGCGCTCGCCTGCCGCGCCGCCCGGCGCGACGTTCCGCCGGGCCTCGTCGACGCCGCGTCGTCCCCTTCGCGGGTCGGGTACGGACCGCTCGCACCGGTCCGCGACGAGACCACGAGGCTCCCGCTGCTCGAGCTCCCGTCCGGATTCCGCTATCGCTCGTTCGGCTGGATCGGCGATCCGCTCGCGCGCGGTCTGGCGACACCCGGCCTGCACGACGGGATGGCCGCCTTCCCGGCCCGCAGCCGCCGCGTCCGCCTCGTGCGCAACCACGAGCTCCGCGCCGGCCCGGCGTTCGCCAGCCGCCCGATCTACGACCCGAACGGCTGCGGCGGCACGACCACCATCGAGTTCGACACGCGGACTGGTTCGGTGGTCGACGGCTGGGTGAGCCTCGCCGGCACCGCGGTCAACTGCGCGGGGGGGCCGACCCCCTGGGGATCGTGGCTGAGCTGCGAGGAGACGGTGCTGGGTCCGGGAGGCGGGAACGATTTCGAGAAGCCGCACGGCTACGTCTTCGAGGTGCCGGCGGACGGCACCTCCGAGGCCGAGCCGCTGCGTGCCATGGGCCGGTTCGTGCACGAGGCGATCGCAGTCGATCCGGACACCGGCATCGTCTACGAGACGGAGGATCAGCAGACCGCCGGCTTCTACCGCTTCCTGCCCACGGAGCCCGGCAACCTCCCGGCCGGCGGCCGACTCGAGATGCTGGCCGTCGCCGGTGCGCCCGAGGCGGATCTGCGCGCGGGGCAGGCGACCGGCGACTGGCGGCGGGTGGAGTGGGTGCCGATCGACGACCCGGATCCGGCCGACGCGGGTCCGAACACCGTCTTCGCCCAGGGCCGGGAGGCCGGCGGCGCCACCTTCCGCCGGCTGGAGGGCATCTGGTACGGCGGCGGCCGGATCTACGTCGTCTCGACCGAGGGCGGCGACGTCCGGATGGGGCAGGTCTGGGAGTACGAGCCGGCCCGCGAGCGGTTGCGCCTGCTGTTCGAGTCGCCCGGGAGCGACGTCCTCGACATGCCGGACAACCTCTGCGTCAGCCCGCGGGGAGGCATCGTGCTCTGCGAGGACGGCCGGGACGGCAACTTCGTGCGCGGCCTGCGGACCGACGGCCGGATTTTTCCCTTCGCCCGCAACAACATCGTCCTCGACGGCCGGCCGAACGGCATCTCCGGCGACTTCCGCTCCAGCGAGTTCGCGGGTGCCACGTTCAGTCCCGACGGCCGCTGGCTGTTCGTCAACGTGCAGATCCCCGGCGTCACGATCGCGATAACCGGCCCGTGGGCCGACGGGGCCCTCTGACCTTCCGACGCACAGGATGCGGACTCTCTTCTCGCGCCTGCTGAGCTCCGTGGCGTCCGTCCGGAGCGAGGAAACGACACCGGCGCTGCTGATGTTCGCCTACTCGTTCCTCGCGATGACGTCGTACAACATCGTCAAGCCGATCACCCGCTCGCAGTTCATCGCCGATCTCGGGGCCGAGAACCTGCCCTACGTGCTGTTCGCCGCCGGTGTGTCCATCGGCGTCATCATGCACTTCTACACGAGCGCTGTCCGCCGCGTCCCGCGGCAGCACGTGGTGCCGGTGACGCAGGCCGCCATCGCGGTGATGCTCGTCGTCTTCTGGGCGCTGCTGCGCACCGGCGCGGTCTGGGTGACGATCGCCTTCTACCTTTTCGGCCTGATCCTGGGCATCCTGCTGATCAGCCAGTTCTGGACGCTGGCGAACGACATCTTCGACGCGCGGCAGGCGAAGCGGCTCTTCGGCTTCATCGGCGGCGGCGCCAGCCTGGGCGGCGCCCTCGGCGCCGGCATCACGGCGACGGTCGTCGAGGCGGTCGGTTCCGCGCAGCTCCTGCTGGTGAGCGCGGCCGTCCTCGCGGCGTGCACGGGCATCGTGCTGTACGTGCTCCGCGGCCACGAGGTGGACGACGCCGCGTTCGAGGCCTACGAGCGCGGCATCGGGGGGCAGGAGGCGATCCGGCTCGTGACGGAGTCGCGGTCGTTGCGAATCCTGGCCCTTGCGGTCGGCTGCGCCGCCGCCGGCGCGGCGGTCGTCGATCAGCAACTGAACATGGCGGCCGAAGCGCTGAGCGGCGAGAGCGGCGACAGCATCGCCGCCTTCCTGGCCCAGGTCACGGTCTACCTGTCGGTCGCCGGTTTCGTGGTGCAGGTGGCCCTCATCAGCCGCATCCACCGGACGCTCGGCATCGGCGTCGCCCTGCTCCTCCTCCCGCTCGGCTTCAGCGCCAGCGCCGCGGTCATTCTCGCCACCGGCGCCCTGTGGGCGGTCGCCGGAGCGCGGGTCCTCGGCACGACCCTGCGCTACACGCTCGACAAGACGACGCGCGAGGTGCTGTTCCTGCCGCTGTCGGCCGCGCTGCGGCACCGCGTGAAGCCGTTCATCGACGTCACGATGGACCGCTTCGCCAAGGCGGTGACGGCGGTGGTGCTGGTCGTCCTGATTCAGCCGTGGGGGCTGGGGCTGGACTGGCGCCGGCTGAGCTACGCGACGCTCGCCATCACCGGGCTCTGGGTGGCGGTGGCGCTCCGGGCGCGGCAGGAGTACCTGCGCTCGTTCCGGGAGAGCATCGACACGCAGGCCATCACGCCCGACGCGGTCATGACGCCAGCCGGCGAGGCGGCCACCGTCGAGATGCTCGTCGAGGAGTTGTCCAATCCCGACGCGACGTCCGTGCTCTACGCCATCGACATGCTCGAGGCGATGGACAAGCCGCATCTCATCACGCCGCTGCTGTTGCGCCACGAGTCGGGGGCGGTCCGCGTGCGGGCCCTGCGCGCGCTCGCGTCGGGCCGCTCGCGCGTCGGCGAGCGCTGGAAGGGCACCGTCGAGCGGATGACGCGCGAGGACGACGTCGACGTGCGCGCCGCCGCGCTGGTCACGCTGGCCGCCCTGGACCACCGGGACGCCGCGGCCGTGATGCCCGACCACCTGGACGTGCCGGAGCCCCGGGTGGTCGTGGCGGCGGCGGCCGCCCTGGCACGTTCGGCCGAGGAAGCGGACGTCGAGCGGGCCGAGTCGACGCTCCGGCGGCTCATCGACGACACGCGGGGCACCGCGGTCGACGGGCGGATGGAGGCGGCGCGGGCGCTGTCCCGCATCGACAACCCGCGCTTCCGCGTCCTGCTGCTGCCGCTGCTGCACGACCACAACGTCGAGGTCGCGCTGGAGGCGATCCGCAGCGCCCGCGACCTCGGCGCCTCGGACGGGCTGTTCCTGCCGGCGCTCTTCTCCCGGCTCGGGCACCGCGTCCTGCGGCACGCGGCGCGCGAGACGCTCGTCGCCTGCGGCGAGGAGATCGTCCCGGCGTTGCGCTACGCGCTGGAAAACCCGCACGAGCACTTCTGGGTGCGCCGCAACATCCCGGGCATCCTGGCCCTTGTGCCGACCCAGGCATCCGTGGACGCCCTCGTCGGCAGCCTCGGCACGGGCGACGGTTTCCTGCGCTACAAGATCATCGCCGCGCTCGAGCGCCTGCGGCGGGACCATGCCGATCTCGTGGTCCCGCGGGCCGGGGTCGAGGAACTGCTGATGCGGCAGTCCGCGGTCTACTGCAACGTCCTGACGCTGCGCCACAACCTCCTCTTGCAGACGGCCGCGCCGCACGACAGCGTCCTGGAGCGCGCCCTCGAAGAGCGTCTCGACCGAATCCTCGACCGGATCTACCGGCTGCTCGGGGTGCTCCACGAGGTCGACGACGTCACCGCGGCCCGGCATGCGATCGAGCGGGGCAGCGCCAAGCGCCGCGCCCGCGCCATCGAGTACCTCGACAACCTGCTGCGCGCGAACGTACGGAAGCGCATCCTGCC
>JAGWAJ010000012.1:10746-15074 GCA_021296475.1 Acidobacteriota bacterium | reverse complement strand
GCGAACCACGTCCTCGGCACGCGTCCGCGCAACCTCGAGGACACGATGGCGCAGTTGGTCCACGACGACAATCCGGTGGTCGCCGCGAGCGCCGTCCACTACGTGGCGTGCCGCGAGCCGCTGCTGCCGCAGCTCATCGACGACATCGAATGGGTGAGCCGGCACCGGGCGGCCACCCACCCGCGGGTCAGCGCGGCGGCGGACTGGGTGCTCGCCACGCGCGACCGCGGACGGGCTCGCGCCGGCACGGATCGGGACGGACTCCCGGTCGTGGAGCTGGCGGACCGCCTGGGGCGCATCCCGATCTTCGAGTTCGTGTCGGTGGACGAGCTGTTCCGCGTCATCGAGTCGGGGCAGGAGGTGCGCTACGCCGCGGGGCAGGCCGTCGGAGTGGAGGGCGCGACCGAGGCGGTCGAGTTGCTCATCGACGGTACGGTCCGCCAGGTCGTCGGTCTCGACGAGCAACGCGACCTTCCCGCCCCCGGCGTCCTCGGCCTGGAGGAAGTGCTTCAGGGAGCCCCCACGCTGCACCCGTCGCTGGCGCGCGAGCCCTGCGTCTGCTTCCGAATCCGGGCGGACGACTTCATGGCGATGGTGGCGGACGACATCCGCCTCGCCCAGGGGCTGTTCCGCTTGTTGCTCGGCTCCGCCGACGGGCGCCGCAACGGAGGTCCCGCGCATCTTCCGGCCGTGGGGTTGCCGAGCTCCGATCTGCAGCCGTTCGACAAGGCGATGCTCGTTCGGCAGCACCCCCTGCTGTCGCGCGCCGCGGTGGGAGACCTGCTGGCCCTGGTCGGCGCGGCGCGGGAGCTGTCGCTCTGGGAGGGGGAGACCCTGTTCCGCGACGACGACGCGGCGTCGCTCTGCCTGGTCCTCGACGGCATCGTGCAGCTCGAGGCGGACGGCGACGGGCCGCTGGTGGTCGGGCCGGGCGGCATGCTGTTGGTCGCCGAGACGCTCGCGGGCGCGCTCGCCGGCTGCAACGGCACCGCGGTGCGCGCGTGCCGCGTCCTCCGGGCGGAGCGGGACGACGTGTTCACGGTGCTGTCCGAACGCACGACGCTGCTGCAGGATCTGTTCAGCGGCATCTTCGCGGCGGAAGTCTCGGCCGCCGCCGCGAAGACCGCCGGTGCGGCGGGCGAGTCCGCGGGCGCGACGGGAGCATGAGAGCCCGCCCCGCAGGAGCTGCGATGGGGGAGCCTGGCGCCTCCGATGACGCTCGATGACGCCCTGCGCGCCCGTCAGGGCGCGCCAGGGCCGGGCAGCGCGCCCCCGTCCCGTGCCGATTGGTCCCCGGTCGATTCAGGGAGGCTGTTCATGCGGAAGCCGCGTTTCCCGCTCACCGTCGTCCTCGCCCTCCTCTGCCTGGCCGCACCGCTCGCCCAGGAAGCGGGGGCGCCTCCGCTCTCGCCGGAGGCGATGGAGGAGTTCCTGCTCAACGCCGAGCTCTCGGACTTCGACCGCGTCGACGTCGGCGTGACCGGTTCGCGGCGCGCAAGCGCCTCCGACGGGCGGCTCACGCACGACGTTCACATACAGACCGTCGACATCCAGCGCGACACGTTCGCCGCCGCCGGGGCGCGGGTGGAGATCAACTTCCGCGACAGCTACCGGTTCAACATTGCGGCCTATCGACTGGCCGTGCTACTGGGCATGGACAACGTCCCGATGTCCGTCTTGCGGAGGATCAACGGCGAGCCGGCCGCCGTCACCTGGTGGGTCGACGACGTGGCGATGAGCGAGCGGGACCGGATCGAGCAGCGTGCGTTCCCGCCCGACCCGCAGGTTGCCTACTCGCAGTTCTACGCGATGTACGCCTTCGACGAGCTGATCCAGAACCGGGACCGCAACCCGGGCAACTCCCTGTGGACGACGGACTGGAAGCTGTGGCTCATCGACCACACGCGGGCGTTCCGCCCCGACGTCGAGATCTCGAAACCGGAGCGCCTGACCCGTATCGGCCGCAGCCTGCTCGAGGGAATGCGCGCTCTGACCCCGGAGTTGCTGGAGGAGGCGATGGACGACATCCTTTCGCGACAGGAGCGGGAACGGGTGCTGGCGCGCCGCGATCTGCTGGTGGAGCACTTCGACGCCCGGATCTCGCGCATCGGCGACGCCGTCCTCGTCGACTAGCGTCAAGACTCCCGACCAGGCCCGTTGACCGACAAGCCCCATCTGGAGACGCTCGCGGTGGAGCCGGCGGGTCCGGCCGATGCGTCCGTGATCTGGATGCACGGGCTCGGCGCGGACGCGAACGACTTCTACGGCATCCCGCCCCAGCTCGGGCTGCCGGCCGAGCTCCGCGTCCGCTACGTCTTTCCCAACGCCCCGCGCATCCCGGTGACCATCAACGGCGGCCTGATCATGCGGGCCTGGTACGACGTCTACGGCTTCGACGCACGCGATCAGGACGAGCGGCGCATCCGGCAGTCGGCGGGATGGCTCGACGAGCTCGTGGCGCGCGAGGTCGAGCGCGGCGTTGCATCGCGTCGCGTCGTCCTGGCCGGCTTCTCGCAGGGCGGCGCGATGGCGCTCTTCGCCGGCCTGCGGCATCCGGAGGCGTTGGCGGGTCTCATGTGCCTGTCCGCCTACCTGCCGCTGCCCGACACGCTCGCCGCGGAGGCGTCGGCCGCCAATCGGAGCGTGCCCGTCTTCCAGGCCCACGGCACCGCGGATCCGATGGTGCCGGCCGACCTCGGCCGCGGCTGCCGCGACCGCCTCGTCGAGGCGGGCTGCACGGTCGAGTACCACGAGTACCCGATGGCGCACCAGGTCTGCGCCGAGGAGGTGCGCGACATCGGCGACTGGCTCACCGGCGTGCTGACCTGACGCGGCCCGCGACTTTCCAGGTTCCGTCGGCGCGCGGTCGCGGCAGCCCGGGTCGGCCGGCGGTCGGCCTACGCCCGGAAGTACGGGCGGATGGCGTCGAGGCGGTACTCGATCTCGGCTACCTGGTCCGGTGTGAACGAGTACTCGCCGCGGCGCGACCTCGTGGTCTTGAAGATGCCGCGCTTCTGGAGCACGTAGAGTCGGATGCCGGGGATCGTGCGGTCGAGGTTCAGCATCAGCAGCAGGCGGCCGAAGAGGTCCCGCAGCTCGTCCTGCCTGCCGGCCTCGTGCAGCTCCCACAGGCGGGCGTAGACGTCGGCGTACATCGCGCCGCCGGTCATCACGCCGTCCATGCCGAGGCGCATCTCGTAGAGCCACTGCCGGCCGAAGGCGGCCCCGAAGATCGACTTGACGGGGTCGGGCCGGTGCTCCTTCAGCGCGAGCATCCGCTCGTGGACCGGGTCGCGCTCTTCCTTGACGTAAGCCAGGTTGGGGAACTCGCGGGCCATCCCGACCATGAAGTCGACGGTGGGGACGACGTCGGGGGCGCCCCCGCTGGTCTGGAAGAAGATCGGGCGGCCGGTCACCTCGCACAGGGCCGCGTAGTAGTCGCGGAACTCCCCGAGCGTCGTCGCCTCGGTCGGCGGGATGGCGATCATGCCGTCGGGAGCGAGGGCCTCGGCGTAGCGGGCGTACTCCAGCATGCCCTGCGTGTCGGCGCCCTGCACGCCGAGGACGAGCGCCGGACGCCGGCCCTCGACGGCCTCGGCGAGGACGTCGAAGCCGCGGAGCCGCTCGGCCTTCGACAGGAAACGCTGCTCGCTGGAGTTCTGCGGCCAGACCAGCCCGTGGACGCCGCAGCGGTCGAGGAAGTCCACCTGGTGCGCGAGGTCCTCGTAGTCGACCTCGTTCGCCTCGGTATAGGGCGTGCTCATGATGATGAACGCGCCGCGCATCGGCTTGGCCTCGGCCGCCCGGAGGCGCCGGGACGGGGCGAACGCGGCCGTGGCTCCAGCAGCCGCGCCGACGGCGGTCGCCGCGCCGACGGTGGCCAGCCACTCGCGCCGGGTGAAGGTCGGGGCCGCGTGCATGATGTCCTCCCTCTCGCTTGTCGCGAGCAACCCTCCGCGCAGTCTAGCCCACCATTCGTCGCCTGACGGCTCCGCCTGGTGCCCGACCACCCTCCAGGAGTTCGCCCCGTTCTGCGGCGCAGGCTCCTGGCGCAGAGCCGCACGCCTGCGGCCGGTCGGCTGATGCCGGGGCTGCGGGCGTTCCCAGCGCGGCGGATTGCGGTAGGCTGGGGTCTCACTTCAGGAGGAGTCATGGCCGGATTGCGAGCCGTCGCAGGGATCGTCGGCGCGGTGCTGTTCGCCGCCGCGGCCGGCGCACAGCAGGGAGTCACCGTGCCGCCGCCACCGCCGACCGAAGTCCGGGAAGTCGTCGACACCCTGCACGACGTCGACGTGCCCGATCCGTACCGCTGGCTCGAGGACCAGGAG
>JAGWAJ010000012.1:10242-10646 GCA_021296475.1 Acidobacteriota bacterium | reverse complement strand
GCCGTCGGCCTGCCGAACGAGCGCGGCGGACGCTACTTCTACAGCCGTCGCGGCGCCGATCAGGATCTCGCGGTCCTCTATGTCCGCGAGGGGCTCGACGGCGCGGAACGGGTGCTGATCGACCCGCATCCGATGAGCCCGGACCACACGACCAGCGTCGAGCTGCGCGACATCTCGGACGACGGCGGGCAGGTGGCCTACGCGGTCCGCGAGGGAGGCGTCGACGAGGTCTCCGTCCGCGTCCGCGACGTCGACACCGGCGAGGACCTCGCCGACGTGCTGCCGGCGGCGCGCTACGGCGCGGTGACGCTCGCTCCGGACGGCGGCGGCCTCTACTACGAGCGCTACGGCGACGTGACGCCGCGCGTCCTGTACCACGCGTTCGGGAGGCCGATGGCCGACGA
>JAGWAJ010000012.1:1511-10175 GCA_021296475.1 Acidobacteriota bacterium | reverse complement strand
GTCATCGAGGGCTCATCGGGCCCCACGGAGATCCACGTCAAGGACCTCGCGGACGACACGCCGTTCGTCACCGCCATCGCCGACGGCGTCTCGGAGTCGTGGGCCTCGTTCGCAGGGGGCGAGCTCGTCATCGTGACCA
This sequence comes from Acidobacteriota bacterium, assembly GCA_021296475.1. Taxonomy (GTDB): domain Bacteria; phylum Acidobacteriota; class Vicinamibacteria; order Vicinamibacterales; family UBA8438; genus JAGWAJ01. Next base: position 10,036 of record JAGWAJ010000012.1, on the reverse strand, counting down.
ACCTCGACGCCCCGAACAAGCGGGTCGTGCTGGCCGATCCCGCCGCCCCGGTGGCCGACCGCTGGCGCGAGGTGATCCCCGAGCGGGACGATGTGGTCATCGAGACGGCGACGGCGCTCGGCGGCCGCCTCGCGGTGTCGTACCTGGAGGACGTCCAGCCACGGGTGGCCATCCACGAGCTCGACGGCACGCACGTGCGCGACATCGCGTTCGACACCATCGGCTCGGTCGGGGGCGGCGCGGGGCGCTGGACCAGCGACGAGGCGTTCTTCACTTTCGAGACGTTCCACATCCCGCGCGCCATCTACCGCTACGACCTGGCCACGGGTGAGCAGACGGTCTGGGCCGAACCCGACCTGCCGGTGGACGCGCCGGCCTACCGGGTGACGCAGCGCTGGTTCGCGTCGAAGGACGGCACCCGCGTTCCGATGTTCGTCGTGCACCGGCCGGGCGTGGCGCTCGACGGCAGGAACCCGACGCTGCTGACCGGCTACGGCGGCTTCAACAACGCCATGACGCCGGCGTTCTCCGCTCTCGCCACCACCTGGCTGCGGTCCGGCGGCGTCTTCGCGCTGGCGAACATGCGCGGCGGCAGCGAGTTCGGCGAGGAGTGGCACCAGTCCGGGATGCTTGCGAACAAGCAGAACGTCTTCGACGACTTCATCGCCGCGGCCGAGCACCTGATCGAGGCCGGCTACACCAGCCCCGAGCACCTCGCCATCCGCGGCGGTAGCAACGGGGGACTCCTCGTCGGGGCGGTCTCGAACCAGCGGCCCGACCTGTTCGGGGCGGTGGTCTGCACCTATCCGCTGCTCGACATGGTGCGCTACCACCAGTTCCTCGTCGCCAGCTTCTGGGTGCCGGAGTACGGCTCGAGCGACGACCCCGAGCAGTTCACCTACATCCACGCCTACTCGCCCTACCACAACGTGATCGAGGGCGGCGACTACCCGGCGACCCTGTATCTCTCGGGCGACGGCGACACGCGCGTGGCGCCGCTCCACGCCCGCAAGATGGCGGCGCTGATGCAGGCGAAGAACGGCTCGGACAATCCCATCCTGCTGCGCTACCACACGCAGGCGGGCCATTCGGGCGGGCAGCCGGTCAGCCAGCAGATCGACGAGATGGTCGACACGGTGAGCTTCCTCCTCTGGCAGGTGGGCCGGGAGGAGGAGTGAGGCGCTCCGCCCGGGGCCGGCGGGTCGAGGCTCTGGCGGCATGAACGAGATCCGCCCGCCGGGGCTGGCAGGCGAATGCGGTCCGGCGTCGGCCGGCGACGGACCGCCACGCCTCGCGCGCGCACTCGGGCCGCTGCTGCGGGCGGTGCTCGTTGTGGTTGCCGCCCTGGCGTTCGCGACGTCAGCGCCCGCGGCGCCACCGCCGGCGGGGTCTCCCCGGCATCCGCAGGTCGCCGGCCCGGCGCCGAAGCCGGCGGCGCCGCGGACCGCGGTCCGCGAGGTCGTGGACACGCTTCACGGCGTCGAGGTCCGCGACCCCTACCGCTGGCTGGAGGACCAGGACGCCCCGTCGACCCGCGCCTGGATCGCGGCCCAGAACGCCTACACCGACGCCGTGCTCCACGCCCTGCCCGGCCGGGACCGGTTACGGGAGCTGGCCGCGGCGGTGCTCGAGCGCGGCTCGACGGGCGTGCCGGTGGAGCGCGGGGGGCGCTACTTCTACCACCGGCGCCGCGCCGGCGACGAGCTGTCCGTCATCCGCGTGCGCGACGGCCTCGAAGGCGACGACCGCGTGCTGGTCGATCCGCACCCCTTGAGTTCCGACCACACGACCAGCGTCGCCCTGCGAGACGTCTCCGGCGATGGCGCGCTGGTGGCCTACGCCATGCGCGCCGGTGGCGTCGACGAGGTCTCGATCCACGTTCGCGAGGTCGAGACGGGCAGTGATCTGCCCGACGTGCTGCCGCCGGCGCGCTACCACCGCGTGCACTTCGCGGCCGATGGGCGCGGGCTCTACTACGACCGTTACGGAGACGTAGCCCCGCGGGTGATGTACCACGCGTTCGGGACTCCGGTCGGGGACGACGAGGTGGTGTTCGAGGGGCCCTACGGTCGCGGCCATATTCCCGACACGGTGGTGTCCGACGACGGCGCCTGGATGGCGGTGCAGATCTTCGAGGGCTCGTACGGACCGATCGCCGTCCACGTCAAGGACCTGCGCCGCGACGGACCCTTCGTGACCGCCATCGACGACCCGGCGTCGGAGTCGGCGGTGGCGTTCGCCGGCCACCGGCTCGTCTTCGTCACCAGCCGCGGCGCCCCCAATCGGCGCGTGATGCTGGCCGACCCCGCCCGCCCGACGGTCGATTCCTGGCGCGAGCTGATCCCGGAGCGGGACGACGCCGTGATTCGAACGGCGCGTGGCCGCGGCGGCCGGCTCGTGGTGTCGTACCTGCAGGACGCGCAGCCGCGGGCCGCGGTGTACGACCTGGAAGGGACGCACGTTCGCGACATCGCGTTCGACGCGGCGGGCTCGGTAGCCGTCGGCGGCGGACGCTGGAGCAGCGCCGAGGCGTTCGTCACCTTCGCGACCTTCCACGTGCCGCGCACGGTGTATCGCTACGACGTCGAGAGCGGCGACTTCGCCGTCTGGGCTCGCCCCGACCTGCCGGTCGCGCCCGGCGACTACGAGGTCGCACGCCGCTGGTACCGGTCGAAGGACGGCACGCGGGTGCCGATGTGGATCGCGCACCGGCCCGACGTGGTGCTCGACGGCAGCAACCCGACGCTGCTGACCGGCTACGGTGGCTTCGGCTACCTCCGCACGGCGCGCTTCTCGTCGCTGGCGACGGCGTGGCTGGCGGCGGGCGGCGTTTACGCCCTGGCCAACCTGCGCGGCGGCGGCGAGTTCGGGCAGGCGTGGCACGAGGCCGGGCGGCTCGCGAACAAGCAGAACGTCTTCGACGACTTCATCGCTGCGGCCGAGCACCTCATCGAGGCAGGCTTCACCAGCCCCGAGCGTCTCGCCATTCGCGGCGCCAGCAACGGCGGGCTGCTGGTGGCGGCCGTGTCGAACCAGCGCCCGGACCTGTTCGGCGCGGTCGTCAGCCGCAACCCGCTGCTCGACATGCTGCGCTATCACCGCTTTCTCGCCGGCCCCTTCTGGGTGCCGGAGTACGGCTCGAGCGACGACCCCGAGCAGTTCGCGTTCCTCCGCGCCTACTCGCCGTACCACAACGTGATCCCCGGCGGCGACTACCCGGCGACGCTCTACGTCTCGGGCGACGGCGACACGCGCGTCGCGCCGCTCCACGCCCGGAAGATGACCGCGCTGCTGCAGGCCCGGAGCGGCTCCGGCCGGCCCGTCCTGCTGCGCTACCACGCCGCGGCGGGCCACTCGGGCGGCCAGCCCGTCAGCCGGCGCATCGACGAGCTGGTCGACACGCTCGGCTTCCTCCTCTGGCAGGTGGGGCGGGGCCCTGCGGCGGGGGGTGGCTGACCGGATGGCGAGCTCGGGCCCGGTGTCGGCGGGCTGTCTTGACGTCGCGCGCGTTCCGCGAGTGAAGTAGTACGAGGCACCGGCCGCGCGGCGGGCGGGATCGACGAACGTGGACGAGGGGTGGTGAGAGTCATGGCAAGAAGCCTGATGGTCAAGGTTGCGGCGGCGGCGACGGCGGTGGCGGCTGCGGCGGCCGTGGCGGCCGCGTGCGGTGGCGGGGCGGCGCAGGAGGGAGCCGGCGGCTCCGGGGCCGGCGCGCCGCCGGCGGAGATAGCGCCCGGCATCGGCGCCGAGACGCTCCTGGCCGCCACCGAGACGCTCGCCTCGGACGAGTTTGAGGGGCGCGCGCCCGGCTCGGAGGGCGAGACGAAGACGGTCGCCTACCTGACGGAACAGTTCTCGGCGCTGGGGTTGACGCCCGGCAACCCCGACGGAACGTGGGTGCAGCAGGTGCCGCTGGTCGGCATCACGCCGTTGCCCGGCGACAGGCTGGTGGTGACGGCGGGCGGCGAGAGCCGGACGCTGGAGCCGGCCGCCGACTACGTGGCGTCGACCAAGCACGTCGTCGACGAGGTGTCGGTGTCGGATGCGGAGTTCGTCTTCGTCGGCTACGGGGCGCGGGCGCCGGAGTACGACTGGGACGACTTCGGAGACGCCGACCTGAGCGGGAAGATCCTTCTCTTCCTGGTCAACGACCCGCCGCTGGACGATATCTTCGGCGGCCCGGCGATGACCTACTACGGGCGCTGGACCTACAAGCACGAGATCGCGGCCGAGCTCGGGGCGGCCGGGTCGTTCGTCATCCACGAGACGGGGCCGGCCGGCTATCCGTGGGGGGTGGTCGGGAGCACGCCCTACGCCGAAGCGTTCGACCTCGTGGCGGCCGACGACAACCTGAGCCGGGCCACGGTCGAGGGCTGGGTGCAGCGCGCCACGGCCGAGATGCTCTTCGAGATGGCGGGGCTCGACTTCGAGACGGCGAAGCAGCAGGCCGCCGAGCGCGCCTTCCAGCCGGTCCCGCTCGGCGTGACCGGCTCGCTCCGCGTGCGCAACGAGCTGCGGCGCATCGACTCGCAGAACGTCGTCGCCCGGATCGAGGGTAGCGGGGCGCCGGACGAGGTCGTCATGTACGTCGCCCACTGGGACCACATGGGCGTCGACCCGAGCCTCGAAGGCGACCAGATCTTCAACGGGGCGGCCGACAACGCCACCGGCACCGCAGGGCTCATCGAGATCGCGCGGGCGTTCAGGGAGGCGCCGGAGCCGCCGCGGCGGTCCATCCTGTTCCTGGCTGTCACGGCCGAGGAGCAAGGGCTGCTCGGGTCGCGCCACTACGGGGAGAACCCGCTCTATCCGGCCGGGCAGACCGTCGCCGCGCTCAACATGGACGTCCTCAACCAGTGGGGGCGGACGCGCGACCTGACCATCGTCGGGATGGGGCAGTCGGGTCTCGACGCCGTCGCCGCCGAGGTGGCGGCCGGCCTCGGGCGCACGCTGGCCCCCGACCCGGAGCCGGAGAAGGGTTTCTACTACCGCTCCGATCACTTCTCGTTCGCCAAGGCGGGCATCCCGGCCTTCTACGCCGACCCCGGCGTCGAGTACCTCGACAAGCCGGAGGGCTACGGGATCGAGAAGCGCGCGGAGTACAACGCGAACGACTACCACCAGGTGTCCGACGAGGTGAAGCCGGACTGGGACCTGTCCGGCGCCCTCGAGGATCTGACCTTCCTCTACCGGATGGGGGCGCGGCTGGCGGACGGCGACGAGTGGCCGGCGTGGAGCGAGACCAGCGAGTTCCGGGCCATCCGGGAGGCGCAGCGGCCGCAGTAGGCGTTGGACGGCGCGAAGGGTTGAGACATGGTCCACTCGAACCCGGCGGTCAGGTTCACGTACGACGACTACCGGAACACGCCGGACGAGAAGCGCTACGAGCTCCTGGACGGCGAGTTGGTCATGGTTCCCGCGCCGAACCTCCAGCACCAGAGAGTGGCCGCGCGGCTGGGGGCGCGGCTGGTCCTGTTCGTGGAAGCGCGAGGTCTGGGAGACGTCCTCCCCGCCCCGTGCGACGTCGTGCTGTCCGCTACCGACGTCGTGCAGCCCGACCTGCTCTTCGTCTCGCGGGAGCGGAAGCGAATCCTGGGCGGAGGCGACAACGTCCGGGGCGCTCCCGATCTCGTCATCGAGATCCTGTCGCCCTCCACGGCGGAGCGGGACCGGACGCTCAAGCGCGATCTGTACGCCAGACACGGCGTCCGGGAGTACTGGCTCGTGGATGCCGCGGCCCGAACGGTCGCGGTCATGCGACTCGCCGGCGGACAGTTCGAGGTAGCGGCCCGCTACGCCGCGGGACAGACCTTGACCTCTCCCACCCTGCCCGGGTTCCAAGTCGACCTCGACGGCGCGCCAGGCGTCTGCGCCGCGGAACGTCAGTTCTGGAGCACTTCCTGCGAGCGCAGACTCCCAACGCGACCGCGAGGTCGCGCCAGCTCCAGGAAGCGGCAGAAGGGATTGGCGAGGCGCATCTGTTCCGGGGTGCGGCAATCCGGCGTGAGGAGCGCGGGGCTGGCGACGATCGCGGCGACGCAGCGGGCGCGGGACGTGGCGACGTTCAGGCGGTGCAGGCTGTAGAGAAACTCCATCCCGCGCGGCGCGTCGTCGGCCGACGAGGTGGCCATCGAGTAGAGGACGATCGGCGCTTCCTGGCCCTGGAACTTGTCGACCGTTCCGACCCGTGCCCCGTCCGGCAGCGCCGCCCGGAGCGCCGCGACGTGCGCGTTATAGGGCGCCACGACCAGCACGTCCTCGAGTGTGAGCGGATGCCGGACGCCATCCCGATCCACCCAGGTTGCGCCGGCGTCGAGCAGCTCGCGGATCAGCGCCGCAACGCACGTGGCTTCCTCTTCCGAGACGTTCGTGTTGCCGGTGTGCTCGACCGGCAGGAAGCGCAGGCCGTGGCCCGTCAGTGGCCCCGGCCCGAGCACGGTCTGGCGGGCCAGCTCGGGGCGCGTGCCGAGCCGCCCTTCGTAGAACTGCTCGGTCGTGAATGCGCAGACGTCCGGGTGCATGCGCCACGTTCGGTCCAGGAAGACGCCGCGGGACGGGTCGACGGTCGGCGACTCGCCGAGGAGGTGGCCGAGGGCGGAGACGTCGGCGCCCGGCGGGTGCACGCCCTGGATCGGCTGATCGAGCTGCCGGGGGTCGCCGAGGAGCACCAGGCTCCGCGCCGCCTGGCAGACGGCGAGCGTGTTGGCGAGGCTCATCTGGCCGGCCTCGTCGATGACGAGCGCGTCGACGGTGTCGGCCATCTCCTCGCGCGCCCAGAGCCACGCCGTGCCGCCCGCGAGGTTCGCCTCGCCCGATGCCAGTGCGGCCGCGACCGCCTCGTTCGAGCCGGTCTCGGTGATGCGCTCGTCGGGGCAACCGTCGCCCGCGTTCGCCTTCTGGATCCCCCGGACGGGGGCCGTGTGCGGGCCGGGCGGGCCGTTCGGCGTTCGCCCCGCCGCCGCGCCGTTCGGCTCGCGCCCGCCCGACGGGCCAAGCGGCCCGCGTCCGGCCGATGTCGTCGCCGGCTCGCGAACGGCTCGCCTCTCGGCGTCTTCTTCGTCCGCCGCCCGGCAGACGGCGCCGAGCAGGTTGGAGATCACCTTGTGGCTGTTGGCCGTCACGCCGACCCGCTTCCCGCTCGCGAGCAGGTCCACGATCATCCGAGCGCCCGTGTACGTCTTGCCGCTGCCGGGCGGTCCCTGCACCGGCAGGACCGAGCGGTCGAGCTGCGAGGCGATCCGCCGCACGGCGTCGAGCGGCGTCTCCCCGGCTGCGACGAGACTCGATCCGCCCGGTGGCGCGAGGCGCGGCCGCACGCGGCGCAACAGGTCGAACGCCGCGCGGCGCGGGCTGTCCGGTGCGAAGCCGCTGGAGACCGCCTCCCGGGCCAGCCGCAGCAGGCTCTCCCGCAACACCTTGGTGTTGACGGTGTCGAGGGGCACGAGCGCCGCGGGGTGGGGGACCGGCGAGTTGCGGCCGCGCTTCAGGTCGATCGTGCGGCCGGCTTCGTCGAGAGCGAGCACGGTTCCACAGAATCCGCGCTGGAGATTCTCCGTCTCGGCCGTCTCCGGGTTCTTCGGCGAACCCCCGACCTCGATCTCGTGGGTCTGCTCGAGGAAGCGGTAGCGATGGACCGTGGATCTCTTGATCTGCTCCACTGCGCCCGCGTATGTCAGCCCTCCCAGCGTGGCCCGGTGCTCGACAAACTCCTCCGGCCCCATCTTGCAGCGATCGAAGAACTCCCACCACGTCGACTTGTCCTCCCGCCGGTGGAATTCCAGCAGGTGGGCCAGCAGCCGCCGCGCCCGCTGCTCGTCGTCGAGGTCTTCCTCGCTCTCGGGCAATCCCTCGACGAGCGCGTCGAACAACTCCGCGACCTCGGCTGCCGACGCCCGTTCCCGCTCGCGTTCCTCTTCCCGCAGCGCCGGCCGCGGCACGGGTTCGCCCGTGCGGGCCGCGAGCTCCGTCCGGAGCGACTCCAGCCATTCGGCGAGGCGCAGCGTCGAGAGGCAGTCGTCGCGGTTGTAGCCCTGGATCTCGGCCCGCAACTCGTCCGGCACGGCAGCGCCGCTCCCGGATTCGAGGCGCACCTCGAACGCGATGAGCGAGCGCGTCGCCTCGCCGAGGTCCACGTCCCGCTCGAAGCCGTAGAACGGCTCCAGCTTCTTGATCGAGTAGCTCTCGACCGAGGCGCGGAGCCCCTGCCGCACGACGCGGTAGAGGTCGACGAACACCCGGCCCCGCAGCAGCTTGTCGACCTCCTCCTCGCGCGTCGCGTAGCGGCTCATGAGGCGCTTCACGGCGGTGGTTTCGTAGGGGGCGTAGTGGTAGATGTGGAAGCCCGGATGCCGCTCCCAGCGCGCCATGGCGGAGTCGATGAAGCGCTCGAACTCGCGCTTCTCGGCCTCGGCGTCGAGCGCCCAGCGCGCCTCGTAGCGTCCGTTCCGTTCCGCGAAGCCGAAGAGGTACTCCAGGCCGCCCTCGCCCGCGAAGGCGTCGCCCTCGAGGTCGAAGAAGAGGTCGCC
>JAGWAJ010000012.1:832-1368 GCA_021296475.1 Acidobacteriota bacterium | reverse complement strand
AGCGGCAGCCCGCCGAGCGCGCCCATGGTCGGGATGTCGCGCGCGATCAGGCGCTGCCGCTGACCGCGTGTGATGCCGGCCACCTGCGAGAGGTGGTCGTCGGCGCGTCGCCGGGCCGTGCAGTGGCCGTCCCACTCGCAGAGCCGGCAGTGGTCGACCGGTTCCGGATACGTCTCCGGCGGCGCCTCGGCGTGCGACTCGAAATCGCGGCGGACGGCGCGGTAGTACGCGGCGTACTCGACGACCCGGAAGCGGGCATCGATGCGGCCGTCGCCGCCGCCGAGCGCCAGGTGCACCGACTCGGGCTCGCGCCCCTGCACCGTGGCGAGCAGGTCGGAGTAGAGGAGGAGCTGCAGGAGCGCCGTGCCGCGGGCCACGCGGGCGAGCTTCGCGTCCACTACCTCGTACGACCACGCGCCCAGGGCGCTCGGCGTCTCGACCCGGATCAGGAAGTCGGGGTAGCCGCCCCACCCGCCGTCGCCGCCCTCCAGGCGTCCCTGGTAGACGACGTCGACCCCACGGCGCAAGGCGTCCAG
>JAGWAJ010000012.1:0-717 GCA_021296475.1 Acidobacteriota bacterium | reverse complement strand
TCAGCGCCTCCGCGCGCGGATCGTCGTAGCGCAGCGGCGGGTTGATCTCGCCGAACGCCTCGGCGCGGCGAAGCGTCGTCAGGTGTGGGCAGGCGAGGTGGCGGCTGAGGTCGGTGGCCGAGAACACGAGCCGGCCGTCGGCGTTGCGCATCGGCTATCCCGATCCGCGCGGATCAGTTCGCGGCTGTCGACGGACGAACGGAGGCGCTGCCGCAGGGCCCGGGCGCGGGCGGCGAATCCCTCCTGCTCCGGCACGAGCGCCTTCCGAAGCAGCTCCCGGTGCTCGGCCTCCGCGGAGCGCCCGTGCGTGGCGGCCCGCTGCTTGAGTGCGCGGACCACCTGCTCGCTCCGGTTGCGAACCGTCAGTTGTGCCATCGGGAGGCCTTCAACGAAGCGTTGTCATTGCCATCAGTGTGGCGTCGCCCCGGCTTCGTGTCAATCGGCCGGTTCCGCCGCTTCGGTTGTCCAGCCCGGCGCACTCGGCGTCTCGACTCGGATCAGGAAGTGACGGTCACTCCAACAGCCCCGCCAGCGCCGACGCCGCCTCCAGCCCGGTGTCGGACTCCGAGAGGCGCTGGCGCTGGCGGCGGGTGAGCCACTCGGCGCGGCTGCCGGCGGGGCCACGGGTGACGGCGAGGACGTGGTCGATCTGCTCGGCGACGGCGCGGACGTGGGAGATGACGGCCACCATGCGGCCCTTGGCGGCCACGCTTCCCA
>JAGWAJ010000011.1 GCA_021296475.1 Acidobacteriota bacterium | reverse complement strand
GCGCATCCCTTAGACCCCCGTGAGGCCCTTGAGCTGGCCGGTGCTGTCGCCCAGCGACTCCACCGGCACGCCGAGCTTCTCCAGGATGGTGACGTGCAGGTTGGAGAGCGGCGTGTCCTGCGGGAAGCGGATGTAGCGGCCGCCCTTGATGCCTGCCGCCTTGCCGCCGACCAGCGCGATCGGCAGGTCGTCGTGGAAGTGCGTGTTGCTGTCGCTGATCCCGGTCCCGTACAGGAACAGGGTCGAGTCGAGCATCGAGCCGTCGCCCTCGGGCAGGTTCGCCAGCTTGTCGACGAGATGGTACTCGTTGATCTTGTGCAGCCGCTCCAGCTTGGCCGGCTCGTCCTGGTGGTGCGACAGCGGGTGATGCGAGTCGGAGACGCCGATCTCGGGGTAGGCCCGCCCGCTCACCTCGCGCGCCAGCATGAAGGTGCTGATACGCGTCAGGTCGGTCTGGTAGGCCAGCGCCAGCAGATCCATCATCAGCATGGCGTGCTCGGCGTAGTCGTTCGGCATGCCCACCGGCTGATCGACGACCGGCAGCTCGCGCGCACTCTGCTCCTCCGCCATCGTGATCCGGCGCTCGATGTCGCGCAGCGCGTCGAGATACTCGTCCAGCTTCACCTTGTCGCCCGGTCCGATGAGGCTCACGAGCCCCTTCAATTCATCGCCGACCGCATCGAGGATGCTCCGGTCGCGCAGCATCCGGGCGCGGCGCGCCTCGGGATCCGTGCTGCCGGTGGTGCCGAAGAGTTGCTCGAACACGGCGCGCGGGTCGTTCTCGATCGGGAGCGGCGTGGTCGGCGTGCGCCAGGCGATCGTGTTCGTGTAGGCGCAGCTCGCACCGCCGTCGCAGTTGCCCACCATCGCGTTCGACTCGATGCCGAGCTCGAGCGAGGCGATCTGCGTCTCCTTCGAGAGCTCCCGCGCCGCCACCTGGTCCACCGACACCGCGTTGAACACGTCGGCGCCGTTCGTGATCTTGAACGGCACGCCGGTCAGGAACGTTCCCGCGGAGCGCGCGTGGTCTCCGCCGCCCTTGACGAGGTTGGCCGGCTCGTCGTCGAGGCCGCCGATCAGCAGCACCCGGTCCCTGTGCTTGTCGAGCGACTGCAGGGTCGGCGGGAGCTCTCCGGCCTTGAGCGCCTGCTCCTGCTTGGGGAACCAGTACGGCATCGACATGCCGTTCGGGACGTAGAAGACCCCGAACCGGCGGATGGGCGCCGCGGCGGTCCGGCTGATCGCGGTCAGCGCCGGTACCATACCGTCCAGCAGGGGCAGCGCAATGGTGGCGCCGAGTCCGCGCAGCACCGTGCGGCGCGGCAGAGACTTCTTGGTGATGAACATCCCTGAACTCCTCTTCAGCATTCGTTCCGCGTGAGATGACGCCCGTCTACTGTTGGTTCGCGACCAGCTCGTCGGTCCGCGGAGCCCGCCGCATCAGGAACGGCTGGCTCTCCACCACCGCTTGCACGAGCGCCGACCACCGGTAGTCGTCGTCGGCGATGTCGTGCACGATCCGGCGAATGGTCGGTGCGTCGTAGTAGTCGACGCCCCTTCCGAGTGCGTAGGTCAGCAGCTTCTCGGTGACGGTCCGGATGAACTCGTTGTGCCCCTCGACCAGCAGCGCCTCGCGCAGCGCCCGCGGGCTGTCGATGGTCTTGCCGGACAGCGTGATGGTCGAGTTGATCTCGGCCCCCCCGTCGGTCTCGCGCCAGCGGCCGATGGCGTCGAAGTTCTCCATGGCGAAGCCGAGCGGGTCCATCCGCCGGTGGCAGCTCGCGCAGACCGGGCTGGCCCGGTGCTGCTCCATCCGCTCGCGGAGCGACGTCGGGTTCGCCCGGTCGTTCTCGGCGAGCGGCGGCACGTTCGCCGGCGGCGGGGGCGGCGGCGCGCCGAGCAGGTTCTCGAGCACCCACAGGCCGCGCAGCACCACCGACGTCCGGTTGGCGTACGACGTGACGGTCAGCAGGCTGGCCTGCCCGAGCAGGCCGTGGCGCCGGTCGTCCTCCCACGTCACGCGCCGGAACCGGCTGCCGTAGATGTCGTCGATCCCGTAGTGCCGGGCCAGGTCCTCGTTGAGGAACGTGTAGTCGGCCAGGAGCAGCTCCGGGATCGGGCGGTCCTCCCGCACCTGACTCTGGAAGAACAGCTCCGTCTCCTGCACCATCGCGTCGCGGAGCGAATCGTTGAACCCCGCGAAGAGCGCGCCGTCCGGGTCCTGCGAGTGGATGTTGCGGACCTGGAGCCACTGCCCGACGAAATCGTTCATGAAGCGGGCCGCGCGCGGATCCGCGAGCATGCGCCGCACCTGGGCCCGGAGCGTCTCCGGATCGCTCAGCTCGCCGGCCGCGGCGACGTCGATCAACTCGTCGTCGGGAATGCTCTTCCACAGGAAGAACGACAGCCGCGAGGCCAGTTCCAGGTCCGTGAGCTCGTAGATGTCGCCGGGGCGGGTGTCGACCGGTTGCCGCTCCAGCCGGAACAGGAAGTTCGGCATGGCGAGCAGCGCCTCGAGCGCGCGCTCGATCCCCGACTCGAAGTCGCGGTCCGCCCGGCCCTCGCGGTAGACCACCATCAGCGGATCGACGTCGGTCGCAACGACCGGCCGGCGGTACGCGCGGCGGGCCAGAGTGCCGATGATCTCGCGGGCGCAGGCCTCCTCCGCCGCCGTGGTCTCCGCGGCCGGCCGGCAGGCGAAGATCCGCTCCCGCATCGGGGTGGACTCGGGCACGCTCCCGTCGAACGGTCCCGAGATGAACACCGTGTCTATCCCGGGCAGGTCGGTCGATACGCTCGGGGACGGAGCGGAGTCGGTGAAGGCAACCGACACGAGCCGCGTTCCGGCGTCGATCGGGACCGTGATCTCCAGCGCATGGTCGGCCGTCATGCGGTACTCGTGGAGCCGCTGGCCCTCGACGTCGTCCTCCGGGACCGCGATCAACTGTCCGGGGTCCGGGCCGGGGAACTGGCCGCCGATGTCGAACCGCTGGACGAGGGCGTGGTCCACGCGCACCTCGATCTGGTGCTCGTCCTCGCCGATCCCGTCGATCGTCTCGATCGTCTCGTTGCGCTTGAGGCGGATGGCGAAGGTGTAGTCGCCGTCGAGGGGAAAGTTGTGCCGGACGGCCAGGCCGCCGTGGGTGGCGAACGGCACGTCCTCGCCGGCCCGGGCGTCGCGGCGGTCGTAGCCGACCTTGTACACCTGCATGACCGGCCGGTTGTCGGGGCTGCCGATCGCGGCGCGGCTGATCTTGGTGGCGGCCGCGATGTAGCGGGACATCAACGCGGGCGTGATCGACAGCACGTCGGCGTTGTTGTCGAAGCCGAAGCCGGCCATGTCGCTGGGCAGCAGCGTCGCGCCGTCGACCTCCAGAGCCAGCAGGTCGTAGACGGCGTTGACGTACTCGACGCGGTTCAGCCGCCGCGACGCCACCCGGCCGGGGTTGGGATCCTCGGCCGCGGCACGGTCGAGCGCCGTCTCGAGGGCGGCGGCAAAGGCGTCGACGGTCTCGGCGTCGGGCCGCGGCCGCCCCTCCGGCGGCATCTGGCCGCTGCGCAGCTTGTGGACGACCTTCTCGAGGACCTCCGCGTTGCCGTGGATGTCGCCGAGGTCGAGCCCGACGAGCGTCAGGCCGCCGGTCAGCAGCCGTTCGTTGTGGCAGGCGACGCAATAGCGATCGAGAATCGCCCGCGACGGGGCCCCGGCCTCTGCGGCTTGCGGTGCCTCTGCGGCTTGCGCCGCCTGCGCCGGTTCCGCAGCGGCGGTTCCGACCCCGATCGACGGCAGGGCGACGCCCACCGCGGCAACCGCGACCGGCGCGACGAGATGCGCGATCAGCTTTCTCGACATGGTCCCAACTCCTCAAGCACGCGACGGCCGAAACGGTGGCAGCCTACGTTCTGAGCCCACAGTATACCCCTCGACGCGCGTCCCGGAACTCGAAAAGATCGGGGCGGGGGCGCGGGGACCGCCCGAGCCGGAACGACGCTCGCGCCGAGCCCGGGCAACCGACCTGCCCGGTGCGCCCGGCGACGCCGAAACGGCACGCGCGCGGCGTGGGTGTCGCCCGGTAGACGGCGGCGCCGCCCCTTGCATATAGTAAGGCCATGCTGGTCAACATGAGAAGCTGTCATCTGGCTTGCCTGCTGGCGGTCTGGGCTGCCGGCGCGGCCACGACCCACGCACAGGATCTCCGGCTCGTGACCGCGGCGGCCGGACAGGATGCGGTCGAGGTCCGCCGCCTCGTCGCGGAAGGGGTGGACGTCAACGCCGCGCGCGCGGACGGCGCCACGGCCCTGCTCTGGGCGGCCCACTGGGACGACCTCGACACGGTCGACCTGCTGCTCGGGGCCGGCGCGGACGTCAACGCCGCGGACGACCACGGCGTCACCCCCCTCGAGCGCGCAGCCGAGAACGCCAGCCTGCCGACGGTGCGGCGGTTGCTGGATGCCGGCGCCCACGTGAACGCCGCCCAGGCCAGCGGCCTCACCCCGCTCATGATCGCCGCGCGAACCGGGAGCGCCGATGTCGTGCGCGCGCTCGCCGGACACGGCGCCGACGTGAACGCGGTCACCGCGGCAACCCGGAGCAGCGCCCTGATGTGGGCGGTGTCCGAGCCGCACCCCGAGATCGTGCGCCTCCTGCTCGACGCCGGCGCCGACCCGCACCTCTCGACCGTGAAGGGCTTCACGCCGCTCATGTTCGCGGCCCGGAACGGCGACATCGCAACCGCCGAGGCGCTGCTCGAGGCCGGCGTCGACGTCAACGAGCCGAGCGCCGACGGCACGTTCGTGCTGCCCTTCGCCATCGTGAGCGCGCAGGACGCCTTCGCGCGATTCCTGCTGGAGCACGGGGCGGACCCGAACTCCACCATCAACGGCATCCCGGCCCTGCACGCGGCCGCCGGCAACGTCAGCATGTGGCTCGACGACTGGTACCGGCGGCATGGACGGGGCGGACTCTACGCCGGGCTGGGTGCCAGGCGCCTGGCCCCGGCGCAGCGGCCCGCGCTGGTGCAGGCGCTCCTCGACGCGGGCGCGGACCCCAACGGCCGCATCACGACCTCGGCGATGGTGATGAGCTACATCGGCTACCCCAAGAAGGGCGCCTTCGAGCCGTTCGCCTGCGGCACGGGCGACCTGCGCGGCGCGACGCCGCTCTGGGTGGCGGCCTACGACCTGAACGGCACCGGAGGGCAGTCGCACGTCTTCGCCGTGATGCCGAGCTTCACGTCGAGCACCGTGGACGTGCTCCGGATCCTGATCGAGGCGGGCGCCGACCAGCACGTTACGACCGTCGACGGCACGACGCCGTTCATGGCGGCGGCGGGGCTGGGGCCGGCCACCTACACGCCGCGGCAGCCGCGCGGCGTCCGCGCCGTGAGCTCGGAGGAGGCGGTTCGCTTCCTCCACGAGGCCGGGGCCGACATCAACGCCACCAACGAGGCCAACTTCACCGCGCTCCACGGCGCGGCGTTCCGCGGGATGAACGAGGTCATCGAGTACCTCGTCTCGCACGGGGCCGACATCGACGCCCGCGACTTCCGCGGCCGGACGGCGTACCGCATGGCCGAGGGTTCCAAGCAGTCGTTCCAGTTCCAGAGCTGGCCGGAGACGGCGGAACTGCTCGCGGACCTCGGCGCCAACACCCGCCTCGGGATTCCGGGAACGGTGCAGGAGCGCCTCCGCGACGTGCCGGCGACGTCGAACGACTGAGGTCGAGCCACAGCGTGCCTTGCGGCGGCGGTCGACGTGGTGACTGCCGCCGCAAGTCAGCTTCCGAACCGGGAACAGGAAGCCGTAGCGGCTTCCGCCGCGTTGCCCTGCCCCCCGCCCACGGACCGGCGTCCGGGGGGCGCAGGCCCCCCGCTCAACCCACCGGACGGAACATCCGGCTCCAGCGCGTGCGCGTGAAAAAGTGCGTGACGACGGACGCCATGCGGCGGACCGTCGCGCCGATGCCCGTCTGGGTCATCAGCTCGGGCCGCTCCGCGTCGTAGGACCAGTAGACGAGCACCGCCTTGCCCTTCAGGTGGTCGTGCGGCAGCGTGCCCCAGTACCGGCTGTCCTCCGAGTTGTCCCGGTTGTCGCCCATGACGAAGTAGTGCCCCTCCGGAATCGCGACCGGTCCGTGGTTGTCGCGTCCGTCGACCGCGTAGGCTCCCGCGGTCAGACGGGTCATCCACTCGGGCAGGTACGGCTCGTCGAGGGGAGCGCCGTCGATGAGGACCGTCTTGTCGCGAACCTCGATCGACTCGCCCGGCAGGCCGACCACGCGCTTGATGAAGTCCCGGTCGGGGGTCACGGGGTACTTGAAGACGACGATGTCGCCGCGCTCGACCCCCCGGTTCGGCAGGAGCAGGCGCTCGACGCCGGACTCGGCCGGGCTGAAGACGAACTTGTTGACCAGGAGATGATCACCGATCAACAGGTTGTGCTCCATGGAGCCGGTCGGGATCTTGAAGGCCTGCACGACCCACGTGCGGATGAAGAAGGCGAGAATGACCGCGATCAGCAGCGACTCGACGTACTCGCGCGTCGTCGACTTGCGGAGAGGCGCGGGGGCCGCCACCGGGCGGGCTTCCGGGGCCGGCGCGGGCGCTCGGCCGCGCGCCGCGACCCGCTCCGCCTTCCTGCGTCGCTTCATGGCTTTCCTGCGCGCCGGGTCCGGTCAGTCATCGCCCACCTTCAGGACGGCGAGGAACGCCTCCTGCGGAATGTCGACGCTTCCGACCCGCTTCATCCGGCGCTTGCCTTCCTTCTGCTTCTCGAGCAGCTTGCGCTTGCGCGAGATGTCGCCGCCGTAGCACTTCGCCAGCACGTTCTTGCGCAACGCCTTGACGCTCTCGCGCGCGATGATGCGGTTGCCGATGGCGGCCTGAATCGCGACCTCGAACATCTGCCGCGGGATCAACTGGCGCATCTTGACGGCCAGTGCGCGACCGCGCGCCGCGGCCGTATCGCGGTGCACGATGATCGAGAGGGCATCGACCGGCTCGCCGTTCACCAGCAGATCGAGCTTGACGAGCGGCGACTCCCAGAATCCGGTCACATCATAGTCGAGCGACGCGTAGCCGCGCGAAATCGTCTTCAGCCGGTCGTAGAAGTCGAGCACGACCTCGTTGAAGGGCAACTCGTACGAGATGAGCACGCGGTTCGAGGCGTGGTACTCGAGGTTCTTCTGCACCCCCCGCTTCTCCTGGCAGAGCTGCAGGATGGCGCCCACCTGATCGGCCGGAGTCAGGATCGTGGCGGCGATGACCGGCTCCTCGAGCACCGCGATGCGGCCGGCGTCGGGGAGCTTGGCCGGGCTGTCGATCTCGCAGACCTCGCCGTCGGTAGTCGTCACCCGGTAGAGGACGCCCGGCGCGGTCGTCACGAGGTCGATGTCGAACTCGCGCTCGAGCCGTTCCTGCACGATCTCCATGTGCAACAGGCCCAGGAAGCCGCAGCGGAATCCGAAGCCGAGGGCAGCCGACGTCTCCGGCTCGAAGAAGAACGACGCATCGTTCAGCCGCAGCCGCTCGAGCGCCTCGCGGAGCTCGGAGTAGCGATGGCCCTCGACCGGGTAGAGGCCCGCGAACACCATCGGCTTCATCTCCTTGAAGCCGGGGAACGGAGCGGCGGTCGCCCGCGACACCTCCGTCACGGTGTCGCCGATGCGCGCGTCGGCGACGTTCTTGATGTTCGCGATGACGAAGCCGACCTCGCCGACCGCGAGCTGCCCGACCGGCTCGGGCTTCGGCGAGAAGACGCCAATCTGCTCCACCTCGAAGTTCTCGCGGGCCGCCATGAGCCGGATCCTGGTGCGGGGCCGCAACACGCCGTCCACGACCCGGACCAGCATCACGACGCCGCGGTAGGCGTCGTACCACGAGTCGAATATCAGCGCCTTCAGCGCGCCGTCGGGGTCGCCGGTCGGAGGCGGGAGCCGGCTCACGATCGCCTCAAGGATCTCGTCCGTGCCGGCGCCTTCCTTGGCGCTCGCGAGCAGGGCCTGCGACGCGTCGAGGCCGACCAGGTCGTCGATCTGCAGGGCGGTATCGTCCGGCCGAGCCCCCGGGAGGTCGATCTTGTTGATGACCGGAATGATCTCCAGGCCGTGGTCGACGGCCAGGTAGGCGTTGGCGACGGTCTGGGCCTCCACGCCCTGCGACGCGTCGACCAGCAGCAGGGCGCCCTCGCAGGCGGCCAGCGAGCGCGTCACCTCGTAGGAGAAGTCGACGTGCCCGGGCGTATCGATGAGGTTCAGGACGTACGCCTGACCGTCGCGTGCCCGGTAGGAGAGGCGGACGGCGTGGGCCTTGATGGTGATGCCGCGCTCCCGCTCCAGGTCCATGCTGTCGAGGACCTGCTCCTCCATCTCCCGTGGACGCAGCGCGCCCGTGCTCTCGAGAAATCGATCCGCCAGCGTCGACTTCCCGTGATCGATGTGCGCAATGATGGAGAAGTTGCGGATGCGGTGATGATCCATCGACCGGCGAGTGGATGCGCCCTCAGCAGTCCGGGGCGCGGCCCGGGCCGGCGGACGAGGCTCGCCCTGCCCCGGCGCGCCGGCGGCCGGCGCCCTGCGCAGGGCGGCACGTGGACCCGGGTCGGGGCGTCTCCCCGCCCGGCGGCTCACGGACGGTGCGACGAGAAGACCTCGATGTTGCCCGCGTCGTCGAACGCGTAGACGTTGTAGGGGACGGGGGGCGGGCCTTCCATGCCGGGCGAGCCCGCCGGCATGCCGGGCACGGACAGCCCCACGATGTCGGGACGCTCCGCGAGCATGCGCTTCACGTCGGCCGCGGGGACGTGCCCCTCGACGACGTAGCCGTCGACGATCGCGGTGTGGCACGACGAGAGCCGCCGCGGCAGGCCGACGCGCTGCTTCAGGCCGCCAAGGCTCGGGACGTCCGTCGCGGCAACTTCGAGGCCGTGCTGCTGCAGGTGAACCACCCACTTGGTGCAGCAGCCTCAGGTGGGCGTCTTGAAGACCTCGACGACCGGCTGCTGCGCGCCGGCGCCGGTGACGAAGAGGCCGGCCCCGGTCAACCCGAGCACGGCGGCGAAAATCGCGGTGCGCATGCTGTCACTCCTTCCGCAACTCGCGGCCCGTTCATTATAGGAGAGTACCCGCCGCCGGGTCCGCCGCCCCGGGACGAGAGCGCGCAGGAGTCGCGCGCAGCGCACTCTCAACTCGCCCGGGAGCCACCGCCGCCGTCCCCCCGGCGATCACGACGAGGACCAACGCCGAGCTGGCGCTCTCCCCCCCGGCGAGACCAGCGCGCAGGAGTCTCGCGCAGCGAAACTGCCAACGCGCCCGTCAGGGCGCCCGTTCGGCCAGCGGGACGTGGGCCTGCGGATACTCCGGGCCGACGTACTCCGCCCGGGGGCGGATGAG
Source organism: Acidobacteriota bacterium (assembly GCA_021296475.1). GTDB lineage: Bacteria > Acidobacteriota > Vicinamibacteria > Vicinamibacterales > UBA8438 > JAGWAJ01. The sequence goes on along the minus strand of JAGWAJ010000011.1, from coordinate 51,396 downwards.
CCGGTTGTTCGCGTACTGCTCGAGGACGTGGGCGGACCACCCGGCCACGCGGCTGACGGCGAAGACCGGCGTGAACAGCTCGATCGGGATCCCCAGCAGGTGGTACGTCGACGCCGAGTAGAAGTCGACGTTGGCGTCGAGCCCCTTCTCCGCCCGCATAATCTCCTCGATTCGCCGCGAGATCGCGAACCAGCGCGTCCGGCCGGTCCGCTCGCCGAGCTGCTGCGACATCTGCCGCAGGTGCGTGGCCCGCGGATCCTCGGTGCGGTAGACGCGGTGCCCGAAGCCGGGGACCTTCTTCCTGTCGGCCAGCATCCCCCGCACGACGCCGTCGACGCGCCCGTCGTCGGCATCCTCCCCGAGCGTCAGCAACAGCTTCATGACCTCGGCGTTGGCGCCGCCGTGCAGCGGACCCTTGAGCGTCCCGACGCCCGACACCACCGCCGAGTGGAGGTCGCTGAGCGTCGCCGCGGTCACGCGCGCCGCGAACGTCGAGGCGTTCAGCTCGTGGTCGGCGTGCAGGACGAGCGCCACGTCGAACGCCCGGGCCGCCTCTGCCGACGGGCGCTCGCCGGTCAGCATCAGCAGGAAGTTGGCGGCGTGCGACAGGGCCGGATCCGGATCGATCACGCCGCCCCCGGCCGCCAGGCGCCCGCAGGCGGCGACCACGCTCGCGACCTGCGCGGTGAGCCGCACCGCGGTGCGATACGCCGCCTCCGGCGACCGCTCGCCGGCGTCGGGGTCGTAGTGGGCAAGCAGGGAGACGAGCGTGCGCAGCGCGTCCATCGCGTCCGCGGGCGGGAACGAGCGGAGATGCCGCAGGAAGGGCTCCGGCAGCCGGCGCGCGGCGGCCAGGGCGGACTGCAGGTCGCCTAGCTCCGCCCGGGACGGCAGGCGCCGGTGCCAGAGGAGGTAGGCCACCTCCTCGAAGGTGGCCTCTCGCGCCAGGTCGTGGATGTCGTGGCCGCAGTAGGCGAGCACCCCGCGCTCGCCGTCGATGTGGCAGATGGCCGAAGAAGTGGCCACGACGCCCTCGAGCCCCGCTCCGCCCGTCCTGCCGCTCGCCATGGGGATCGCTCCGTGCCTCAGGAAGTGGACCGCCGCGGCCCGGCCAGAGTCACGGCGCGCTCCCGCCGGCGGCCTCGGCCTGCCACGCGGCCTCCGCCGCGGCGCGCTGCTGGGCGAGCGACAGGCAACCTGCGTAGAAGAAGCCGAGCTGGCAGAGAACGAGCACCGGCACCGGCGCGAGCACGCCGAGGGCGAGGGCACAGCCGACGGCGACCGTGAAGTAGACGCCGCAGGCGAGCTCGACGAGGGGCTGGACGACCGCCGCGCGCCGGTAGCGGGTGCCGGTCCAGGCGCCGCTCGCCGCCAGCGGGCCGTACTTGGCGGTACGCGCGAATCCGCCCGGACGTCCTGCCAACGCCTCGAGCACCGCGAGCGCGTTGTTGATGGACATGCCGAGGCCGAGGGCCGCCAGGGCCGGGATGTCCCGCACGCGCGCCAGCCAGTCTCCACCGACCTCGCGTTGGCTCAGCGTGTAGAAGACGACGGCGGCGAGCCCCGCCGCCCCGAAGATCGGGGCATCGAGCCAGAGCCACCAGCCGCCGGCGGACGAGCGGGCGAACAGCGCCGGCACCACCAGCGCCGACCAGGCGAGCACGAGCAGATAGTTGAAGTTGGCGGTGAGATGAAAGGCCGACTCGACCCGCACGCGGAGCGGCAGCGGCGCGCGCAGCACTCGCGGCAGCAGCTTCCGGCAGGTCTGGATCGACCCCTTCGCCCAACGATGCTGCTGCGACTTGAACGCGTTCATCTCGACCGGCAGCTCGGCCGGGGCCACGACGTCCGGCACGAAGACGAAGCGCCAGCCCGCGAGCTGCGCCCGGTAGCTGAGGTCGAGGTCCTCGGTGAGGGTGTCGTGCTGCCACCCGCCGGCCGAGACGATCGCCTCCCGGCGCCAGATGCCGGCCGTGCCGTTGAAGTTGAAGAAGCAACCGCCCCGGTGGCGGGCGCCATGCTCCAGCACGAAGTGGGCGTCGAGCAGGAGCGCCTGCACCCGCGTCAGCAGCGAGTCGCGCCGGTTGCGGTGGCCCCAGCGCGCCTGGACCATGCCCACGGCCTCGGCCCGGAACAGCGGCACCGCCTGCTCGAGAAACCCGGGTGGCGGAACGAAGTCGGCGTCGAAGATCGCGATGAGCTCCCCCCGCGCCGCGTGCAGGCCGGCGGCGAGGGCGCCCGCCTTGAACCCCGCGCGCGTCGGACGGCGAAGGCACGAGATGGCGAGGCCGCGGGCGCGCCACCGGCGTACGGCATCGTCGACGATCCGGCTCGTCTCGTCCGTGGAATCGTCCAGCACCTGGACGTCGAGACGATCGCGCGGGTAGCGCAGGGCGCCCACCGCGTCGATCAGGCGCTCGACGACGTACATCTCGTTGTAGACGGGGAGCTGGACGGTCACGCGCGGGAGAAATGCGCCCGCGGGGTCCGCCGACGCGGAAGGCACAACCGGCCGGCGCCGGCCGGTTGTGTAAAGATACACGAGGTACGCTCGGTGCGCGCCGTAGGCGGCGAGGCACGCGAGCACGCCGAAGTACAGCGCGACGACCAGCACGTCGACCGGGGGCGGCATCCGGCCGCGACGTTACATCCGCTGCCGCCGGACGCGCAAGCCGCCTCGCGGTCCCGACTCCTTGCCCGTGCCTCTCGAGCAGCTCCCCGGTCTCCTGTCCGACGTCGCCCGCGGCACGCTGAGCCCTGCCGAGGCCGAGCGGCGAATCGTCGACATCGTCCGCCGCCGCCCGTTCGAGGACCTCGGGTTCGCGCGCGTCGACCTCCATCGACCGCTCCGGCAGGGAATCCCCGAGGTCGTCTACGGCGCCGGCAAGACCCCCGAGCAGGTGGCGGCGATCGCCGAGCGCCTGGTGGCGGCCGGTCAGACGCTGCTGGTGACCCGCACGGACTCGACGGCGTTCACCGCGGTGCGGGAGGTCGTGCCGGACGCGGCGTTCCACGAGACGGCGAGGTGCATCACCCGCGGGGCGGCCGCCCCGACCGGGCGCGGCACGATCCTGGTCGCCACCGGCGGAACGTCCGACCTGCCGGTAGCGGAGGAAGCCCGCGTCGCGGCCGAGACGCTCGGCAATCGGGTCGAGACGCTCTACGACGTCGGGGTCGCCGGCCTGCATCGCGTGCTCGCCGCCGAGGAGCGGCTCCAGGCGGCGCGCGTCATCGTCGCCGCGGCCGGGCTGGAGGGGGCGCTGCCGAGCGTGATCGGCGGGCTGGTGCAGGTCCCGGTCATCGCCGTCCCGACGAGCGTCGGCTACGGCGCCGCGTTCGGCGGGCTGGCGGCGCTGCTCGGGATGCTCAACAGTTGCGCCTCGGGCGTCGCGGTCGTCAACATCGACAACGGCTTCGGCGCCGCCGTTCTGGCGAGCATCATCAACCACCTCGACCAGCCCGCCAAGCCCTGACCGGCGCGTCGGGCGTTCGCTGGCGCGAAAACTCCTACCCTGCGAGCGGTTGGCGCCGCGGGCGGAAGCGATCGCTTGGTTAGTATGTAGGGATGCACGAGGGATCGCTCCGGGCGCTGGAGTTCGACCGCATCGTCGAGGCGGTTCGCAGCCTGGCGCTGACGCCGCTCGGGGCGGCTGCGCTGAGCGGCCTCGGGCCGCAGACGGATGCCCGCGCGGTCCGGACGGCGCTCTCGGCCACGACCGAAGGGGTGACGTTCCTCGAATCCCACGACCTGCCCCTGCAGGGCCCGGAGGACCTCGAAGAAGCTCTCGGCGCCCTGGCCATCGAGGGCAGACTGCTCGACCCTCGTCAGTTGCGGGGTCTCGCCGGCTTTCTCGCGTCGATCGACGCAACCCGTTCCGCGGTCCGGCAGGCCGACGCCGCATCGTTCCCGGGCCTGCGAGCTCTCGTCGAGGGTTGCCGCTCGTTCGAGCGCGAGGTCGCCGACATCCAGTCGACCATCGACGAGCAGGGGGAGGTCGTCGACCGCGCGTCGCCCGAGCTGCGCGCGATCCGGGATCGGCTGCGGAAGCAGCGGCAGCGGCTCCGCAACACGCTCGCCTCGTTCCTCCGCGGCCGCGACACGGCGAGGTACCTGCGGGAGCAGGTCGTCACCGAGCGCGACGGCCGCTTCGTGCTCCTCGTCCGCTCGGAGCATCGGGGATCGATTCCGGGCATCGTGCACGGCAGCTCCGGAAGCGGAGCCAGCCTCTTTCTCGAGCCGCTGAGCACGGTCGAGATCAACAACGACATCGTGGCCCTCGAGCAGGACGAGGCGAACGAGATCCGGCGCATCCTGCTGGCCCTGGCGAATGCTCTGCGCAAGCGCGGGCTCGACCTGCGCCGCACGGTGTCGGCGGCCACCGAGCTCGACGTCATCCAGGCGCGCGCCCGGTTCTCGCGGCTCGTGGACGGCGTCGAGCCGGCGCTGGCGCCCGACTCGCGGATCGAGCTGCCGGCGGCGCGCCATCCGCTGCTCATCCCCGCGGTCCGCGCGCGGACCGGAAACGGGAGCGACACGGTCCCGGGAGAATCGGAACCCGCGGGTCCCGTGCCCGTGGACATCGAGATCGCTCCGCCGACCGGAGCCCTCGTGGTCACGGGCCCCAACACCGGCGGCAAGACGGTGGCCCTGAAGACGACCGGGCTGCTGATCCTGATGGCCCAGGCCGGACTCCACATCCCGGCCGCCCGAAGCGCCCGGGTGGGCGTCTTCCAGTCGGTGTTCGCGGACATCGGCGACGACCAGTCCATCGCCAACAGCCTGTCCACGTTTTCGGGCCACGTCGCGCACATCGTCGAGATGGAGGAGCGGCTGGCGCTGCCGGCGCTCGTCCTGCTCGACGAGGTGGGTGCGGGTACCGACCCCACGGAGGGCGGCGCGCTCGGCGCCGCCATCGTCGAGCGCTTTCGCTGCCGCGGCGCGCTCGTGGCGGCAACGACCCACGACGACCTGCTGAAGACGTACGCCTCGACCACGGACGGCGTGACCTGCGCCGGCTTCGGCTTCGACCCGGAGACGTACGCCCCGACCTACCGCCTCGCCTACGGGGTACCGGGACGGAGCCTCGCCTTCGAGATCGCCAGCCGGCTCGGACTGCCAGCGGCGGTCATCGAGGACGCCCGCGGGCGCCGCAGCGCGCGGGAGGCCAAGCTCGCCGAGCACCTGGCCCGGACGGAGAAGACGCTGCGGGAGCTCGAGTCCGCGCGCGCGGAAGTGGCGACGGAGCGCGCGCGGCTCACCGCCGAGGACTCTCATCTCGCCGCCGCACGACGCGAGGTGGAGGAGCGCCAGGCAGAGCTGCGCGACCAGCTCAAGCGCGGCGTCACGGCGGACATCAAGGCTGCCCGCCAGGAGGTCGACACGATCGTCGCCGGCCTGCGGGCGCGCGCCGCGGATCTCGTGCGGCAGGGCGGACGCCGCGCCGCCGGTCGGCCGAAGCTCTCGACCGGAGACACCGGCGACCTCAGGCGCGAGGCGACCGCCGCGCTGGCGGCGGTCGCCGATCGGCGCGGGCGAAGCCCCGGGGCGGGCTCCGGAGCGACGGCTGCCGAGCGCCCGCCGGCCGCGTCCCCGGCCCCGGCGCCGCCGCCGAGCGTCGGCAACCGGGTCGCGGTGGAGAGCCTGGGGATGGAGGGGCAGGTGGTGGCCATCCACGGGCGGAGAGCCGAAGTCGAGGTGCGTGGCAAACGGCTGCGCCTCGGCTTCGCGGACGTCCGGGTCATCGCGGATGCGCCGGCCGCGGGCGGAGGCGGCGTCACCGTCGACGTGCAGCGCGCGGACGACCCACCGGCCGAGCTCAACGTGATTGGCTGCCGGGTCGACGAAGCGCTGTCGCGGGTCGACAAGTACCTCGATCAGGCGATCGTCAGCGAACAGCGGCAGGTGCGACTGATTCACGGGCACGGCACCGGCCAGTTGCGGAAGGCGATCGCGGGACTCCTCGACGGACACCCCATGGTCGCGACCTTCGCCGCCGCCGCCCCCGAGCAGGGGGGCGGCGGCGTCACCGTCGTCGAGCTCACGGACGCGGACGAGGGCGGCAACTCGCCGGCCTAGCAGGGCAGTCGTGGCGCGCTTTCCTCCGGGCTTCCTCGACGACCTGAAGGCGCAGGCCGACATCGTGCAGGTCGTGCAGGAAGTGGTCGCCCTCCGGCGGGCGGGCACCAGCCACAAGGGGCTCTGCCCTTTCCACACCGAGAAGACGCCTTCGTTCACTGTAAATGGGGACCGGGGCTTCTTCCACTGCTTCGGCTGCGGGACCGGCGGCGACGTCATCAAGTTCGTCCAGCTCCACGAGAGCCTCACCTTTCCGGACGCGGTGCAGGCTCTGGCGCAACGCTTCGGCGTCCAGGTGCCGGTGTCGGACGACCCGACCCGCGACGCGGCGGCGGAGACCGAGCGCGAGACCCTCCTCGCGGTGCACGAGCGGGCCCGCGACTACTTCCGGGAGCAGCTCGCCGCGCCGGCCGGGACAGAGGCCCGCGCGCACCTCGACGCGCGAGCGGTTCGGCCGGCGACGGCCGAGCAGCTCGGGCTCGGATTCGCCCCCGGGCAGCGCGAGGGCCTGAAGCGCCACCTCCTCGACGCGGGTTACTCGCTCGACATCCTGCTCAAGAGCGGGCTCGTGGTCGAGCGCGAGGGAGCCCGGACCGTGGACCGCTTCCGCAACCGGCTGACGATTCCCATCTGCCGGGACGGGGGCTCGGTGGTCGCCTTCGGCGGGCGGGCGCTCGGCATGGGCCAACAACCCAAGTACCTCAACTCCCCGGAGACTCCGCTCTATGCCAAGAGCCGCACGCTCTACGGCCTGCACCTGACGAAGAAGGCCATCCACCGGCTCGGCTACGCCATCCTGGTCGAAGGCTACTTCGACCTCGCGCAGGTCGTGCAGGGAGGAATCGAGCCGGTCGTGGCCACCTGCGGGACGGCGCTGACGGCGTCGCAGGCGCGATTGCTGCGACGCTTCGCGTCGAAGGTCATCGTCAGCTTCGACCCGGACGCCGCGGGGCAGGCAGCCGCCGTCCGTTCCGGCGAGCTGCTCGTCGCGGAAGGGCTGGAGGTCAACGTGGCGCTGCTGCCGCCGGGCGAGGACCCCGACGTCTGCGTCCGCCGCCGGGGCAGGGAGGCCTTCGCCGACACCCTGAAGCAGTCGCGGCCGTATCTCGAGTCGCCGCGGCCGGACGCGACTTCACGCGTGACCAGCCGCGGCGGGCGTTCCTCTCGGAGATGCTGGCCCTGGCCGCCCGCGTCCCCGACCCGGCGGCCCGTTACCAGTTCGCCGACCGGCTCGCGCAACGAGCTCGCGTAACGGAAGACGTCATCCGGGCCGAGATTCGGAAGGCGGCGGTCGCTCGCCGCACGAACGCGCCCGCGGTCATGGAAGACGTCATCCGCGCCGAGACCCGGAAGGAGGGGGTCGCGCGCGCCGATGAACGCTCCTCGACGATCCTGCAGGCGGAGAAGGCTCTCCTCTGGGCTCTCGTCCACGACCCCGCCGCGGCGCTGCCCGTGCTCGGCGCGATCGAGCCGCGGGATCTCGAAGGCCTGACGACGGCACCCATTCTCGAAGTCGCGCTCTCGCTGGAGGGTGTCTCCCCGGCCGCCGTGCCCGGCACTTTGGTCGAGCGGCTGGACCCGGACGAGGCCGCACTCGTTCAGGCCGTCGCCGCCGAGGCTGTAGCGCCGGCGACGAACGCCGGAGACTGCTGGATCACGCTCCGGAAGCGGCGCTACCGGCAGGAGCTGGCGTCCCTGCGGGACGAGATCGAACGCAAGCCCGCCGAGAGCGACGAGCTGTTGCGGCGGAAGCTGGAGCTGCATCGGCTCGTGAAGGAGCTCGACGACCGCAACGGCGGCACGGTCCAGCCCGGCCGCGGGGCCTGAAGGCACGCGAACGGCTCCGGCGCATGGTGTCACACTACTTATGACCCGCATCCCCGGCGGCCCGACAACGGCTCGGAGCCCCCTTCGGGCCGCCGCGCACGATCGGTCGGCGGCATATACAATCTGGTCCGTGGCGCACGCAGAGAGTCGCGTGGGGACCCGAGACGCAAAGCTGCCGCCCATCGAGGAACGCTCGGACGAGATCCGCCAACTGATCCTCGTCGGCAAGGAGAAGGGCTTCCTGCTCTTCGAGGAGATCAACGAGTGCCTGCCGGCGGACGTGACGTCGTCGGAGGAGCTCGACGACCTGTTCAGTACGTTCCAGGCCGCGGGGATCGAGGTCGTCGAGTCCGAGGAGAAGTACAACGAACGCAAGCTGCTCGAACGCTCCGGCGAGGGGAGCGACGATGCCGAGCCGGACGTCGCCGGCCCCAGCGCCGCCGACAAGACGAACGACCCCGTCCGCATGTACCTGCGCGAGATGGGCACGGTGCCGCTCCTCACGCGCGAGGGAGAGGTGGCGATCGCGAAGCGCATCGAGCACGGGAAGCGGTCGGTCATCCGGGCCATGTCGCGGGCGCCCGCCGTCGCGGAGCTCATCGTGCAACTCGGCGAGCAACTGCGGTCCGGTGACCACAGCGTGCGCGACCTGGTGATCCTGCAGGAGAACGACCTCCACGAAGATCGCGTCGTCCGCCGAGCGCGCGCTCTGCTGCAACAGATGGATGCGGTAGCGGAGGCGCAACGGCGCTCGCGAGAGTCGCAGGAGGCGCTCGACGCGGTTCGCAAGCGCGACAAGCACCAGTATCGCCAGCGCCGCTGGCGGGCGCTGCGGGCGCGCGTCGAGCTGTCGCGATGCATCCGGCGGATCGAGTTCACCGATCCGGTCCGGCGCCGGCTCGTCGCGTGCATCAAGGCCGGGGTCGAGACCGTGCAGCATCGACAGCGGGAGATCGACCTGGTGAACCGGAAGCTCCGGAACGGGACCGAGCGGCCGCGCCTGAGCGACGGCCGGGCTCTCCGGAAGCGCCTGCGCGATCTCCGCACCGCGCAGCGCGAGCGGCTTGCCAACCTCGAGCAGTCCCCGGCCTCCGCGGCGCACGTGCTCGCGGTGATTCAGCGTGGGGAGATGCAGACCGAGCAGGCGAAGAAGGAGCTGGTCGAGGCCAACCTCCGACTTGTCGTCTCGATCGCGAAGAAATACACGAACCGCGGCCTGCAGTTCCTGGACCTCATCCAGGAGGGGAACATCGGCCTCATGAAGGCCGTCGACAAGTTCGAGTACCGCCGCGGCTACAAGTTCTCGACCTATGCGACCTGGTGGATCCGGCAGGCGATTACGAGGGCGATCGCCGACCAGGCCCGGACCATCCGCATCCCGGTCCACATGATCGAGACGATCAACAAGCTCATCCGAACCTCGCGCGCGCTCGTGCAGGAGCTGGGCCGCGAACCGACGTCGGAGGAGATCGCGGCGCGCATGGACATCCCGGTGACCAAGGTTCGCCGGGTGATGAAGATCGCGCAGGAGCCCATCTCGCTCGAGACGCCGATCGGCGAGGAAGAGGACAGCCACCTGGGCGACTTCATCGAGGATCGGCAGGTCGTGTCCCCCGCCGAGGCGGTGATCAACCTGAACCTCAAGGAGCAGACGGCGTCGGTGCTCAAGACCCTGACGCCGCGCGAGGAGCGGGTAATCAAGATGCGTTTCGGAGTGGGCGACGGCAGCGAGCACACCCTGGAAGAGGTCGGCCAGGACTTTGCGGTCACGCGGGAACGCATCCGCCAGATCGAGGCGAAGGCGTTGCGCAAGCTGCGGCATCCGTCGCGCAGCCGCAGGCTGCGAGCCTTCCTCGAGGGAGGCACGTAGCCTTGGTGGCGCCACCCGGGCCCATAGCTCAGCGGTCAGAGCCGCCGGCTCATAACCGGTCGGTCCCAGGTTCGAATCCTGGTGGGCCCACCATTCGCTCCCTCCAGGAGTCCGCGCGGTTCTACGGAGCCGTTTCCTGGCGCTTCCGCAGCCGCCCGGGAGGCGGCCCCGCCCCGGGACCGCCCGGGGAAGACTCTCTCCGCTGACGATGCTGCCTGAACTCGATCGGCTGATTCGCCTCCAACAGCTCGACACCGCCACCGCGGAGGCGCAGGAAGCCATCGAGGGCATTCCCACGGAGCGCGCCGCGCTCGACGCCCGGCTCGAGACGCGCGCCGCGGACCTGGACGGCGCCAGACGCCGGGTCAGCGACCACCGAACCGCCCGCCAGGAAGCGGAGAACGCCCTCGCGCAGGTCCAGGCGCGGCTCGGCCGCTACAAGGACCAGCTCATGGCCGTCAAGACCAACAAGGAGTACCACGCCATGCAGGCCGAGATCGCGGCCGCCGAGGGCGATGTGGCGCGGCTGGAGGATCAGGTGCTGGAGCAGATGCTCCAGGCGGACGAGTTGACGGCCGCGGTCGCCGCCGCCGAGCAGGCCCAGAGCGACGAACGGACCGCGGTCGAGGCGGAGCGGGCGGCCCTCGAGGAGCGCGAGCGGGCGCTCACGGCGCAGACCGAGCGGCACGCGGAGGAGCGCGCGGCGCTCGTGGGCGATCTCCCCGCCCCCGTGGCGGCTCTGTTCGACACCCTCACCCGCGGGCGCAAGGGGCTCGCCGTCGCGGAGGCAAACGAGGGACGGTGCATGTCGTGCCGGGTGCGTCTGCGCCCGCAGCTGTACAACGACGTCCGGCTGAACCGGACGTTGATCCAGTGTGAGAGCTGCCAGCGGATTCTCTACTACCGCGGGCGCCCCGACGTGACGGCCCAGCAACCGTCATGAGCCTCCGCGCGCCGGCCGTACCCGGCGACGAGCGCCTGATCGGCATCGGGATCGACCTGGAGGACGTAGAGCGGGTCGACGCGCTGCTGCGAAGGTACGGAGACCGGTTCCTCGGGCGTGTGTTCACCGAACGCGAGGTGGCGTACTGCCGGCGGCGCCGCTTCCCGGCCCAGCATCTCGCCGGGCGCTTCTCGGTCAAGGAAGCGGCGATGAAGGCGCTCGGCACCGGCCACTCGCGCGGCGTGCTGTGGCGGGACGTGGAGGTGGTCCGCCGGGGCGGCCCGCCGCAACTGGAGCTCCACGGCGGAGCGCGGCGTCAGTTCGACCGGCTCGGGGCGAGCCGCGCGCTGGTCTCCATCACCCACACTCCGCGCCTGGCGATGGCGCAGGTCGTGCTGCTCGGGTAGCCGAGCGGCGCGAGCGGCTCAGCGCAGGAAGGCGGGCATCTGCATCGCGTCCCCCTCCTCGACCTCGTCCCCGTCGGTCTCGCCCGCCGCCTCGGCAACCGACGCGGAGCCGCTGGTCGAGGGGAGCTCGAGCGGCAGCCGCCGGGAGATCTCGACGGCCCCGGGGCCGGCGCCCTCGCCGGCGGCCGCCGCGGCGGGCACCTCGTCCTGCCAGCGCACGTAGTGCTCCAGATCGACGGGGGTCTCGGCCGCCGGTCTCGGCTCCGCATCGAATCCGGTGGCGATGACGGTGATCTTGATCTGCCCCTCCATCGCCGGATCGACCACCGCGCCGAAGATGATGTTGGCCTCCTCGTGCGCCGCCGCGCGGATGATCGATGTGGACTCGTTGACCTCGTGCAGAGACAGATCGGGACCGCCCGTGACGTTGACGATTACGCCGCGGGCGCCCTCGACCGACGCATCCTCGAGCAACGGGCTCGACGTGGCGCGATGCGCGGCCTCCACGCCGCGGTTCTCGCCGTCGCCGTAGCCGGTCCCCATGATCGCCATCCCCATGCGGGACATGATAGCGGTGACGTCGGCGAAGTCGAGGTTGATGAGCCCCGGCACGGTGATCAGGTCCGAGATGCCCTGCACGGCCTGGTGGAGCACGTCGTCGGCGAGGGCGAACGCATCGGTCAGGCTCGTCGTCGTGTCGATGGTGGTAAGGATTCGCTCGTTCGGTATCACGATGACGGTATCCACGCTCTCGCGGAGCGCGTCGAGCCCCGCCTCCGCCTGGGAGATCCGGCGCTTGCCCTCGAACGCGAACGGCTTGGTGACGACCGCGATGGTCAGCGCGTTCAGCTCGCTGGCGAGGCTGGCGACCACCGGCGCCGCGCCGGTGCCGGTCCCGCCTCCCAGGCCGGCCGCCACGAAGACCATGTCGGCGCCGTCGAGGGCCTGAATGAGCTGCTCCGTGTCGTCGAGCGCGGCGTTGCGGCCGATGGCCGGGTCGGCGCCCGCCCCGAGTCCCTTCGTCAGGCGCTCGCCGATCTGCAGCCGGACCGGCGCCTCGTTGAGGGTGAGCGCCTGCGCGTCGGTGTTCACGACGACGAAGTCGACGCCGCCCAGCGACGAGGCGACCATGCGGTTGACGGCGTTGCCGCCCCCCCCGCCGACCCCTACGACCTTGATCCGCGCCCCCGGGCGCCGATCCTCGTCCAGCGTGAGACGCAGGCCCCGCCCCTCGGTCGCCTCGGTCTCTCCCGTGAGCTCACCGGATCCGCTCATGCTCGCACCTCCCCGTGGCGCCTCTAGAAATATCGCTTGACGACCGCCTGCAGACGGTTCAGCCAGCCGTTCGGGCTCGGCTCGTCGCTCGACTTCACCTGCCGGTGGGCGTGCATCACCAACCCCACCGCCGTCGCGTAGGCCGGGTTCCTCACGTGGTCCGCCAGCCCGCCGACCCCCGTCGGACAGCCGCGGCGGATGGGAAGATCGAAGATCTGCTCCGCAATCTCCGGCATGCCTTCCAGGATCGCTCCGCCGCCGGTCAGCACGATGCCGGCATGAATCGCGCTCTCGTACCCGGCGCCGCACACCTCGTCCCACAACCGGTGGAAGATCTCCTCCGCACGCGGCTGCAGGATGTCGGCAAGCCTCCGGCGCGACATGGTGCGCGGCCGGCGTCCGCCGACGCTCGCGACCTCGATCGTCTGGTCCTCGTCCACGAGCGCGGCGAGCGCGCATCCGTCCCGGCGCTTGGTCACCTCGGCGTCCGGGGTCGGCGTCCGCAGGCCGACCGCGATGTCGTTGGTGAAGTGGTCCCCGCCGAGCGCAACGAAGCCCGTGTGCCAGAGGCTCCCCCGCTCGTAGACCACGAAGTCGGTGGTCCCGCCGCCGATGTCGACGAGCAGCACGCCGAGGTCCTTCTCGTCCGGGGTGAGCACCGACTCCGCGGCGGCGAGCTGCTCCAGCGTGGTGTCGACGACGCCCACGCCGGCGCGGTTCACGCAGGCCACGATGTTGTGCGACGCGGTGACGCTCCCGGTCACGATGTGCGCGTTGACCTCGATGCTCGCTCCGGTCATCCCGATGGGCGCCCCGATGCCGTCCTGGTCGTCGACGACGAACTCTTGGGGCAGCACATGGAGGATCTCGCGTCCGGGATCCAGGGGGACAGCCTGCGCCGCCGCGATCGCTCGGTCGACGTCCGCTCGCGTGATCACCCGGCTCTTGCCCGCCACGGCAACCACGCCCCGGCTGTTGAAGGCGTCCGCCTGGCCGCCGGAGAGTCCGAGATGCACGGAGTCGATGTCGACCCCCGCCATGAGCTCGGCTTCCTTGATCGCCCCCTTGATCGAGTCGACCGCCGCCTCGAGGTCGACCACGACGCCGCGACGTATCCCCTTGGCGTCCGTCTTGCCGACCCCGACGACGTCGAGGCTGCCATCCTCCATGGCCTCCCCGACGATCGCGGCGATCTGCGAGGTGCCTACGTCGAGCCCAACCACGTAACGCTCACTGCGCGCCACACATCCCTCCGTTGGGCGGCCCGGGCCGCTCGGCCGCTCCGTCCGCCGCTTCACGATGCACGGCGCCCCCGCTGCCCCCGGCCTCTCCGGACGGACGCACGTAGATGCGCCGGCCGAACCGGAGATCGACGGCATCGATGTCCGCCACGTGCGCCCTCACGGTCGGAGCTACGTCCAGATAGGTGCTGAGACGCTCGACGAAGCGCTCTGCGCCGAGATGGATGCGCGTCGGATCCCCGCTCAGGAGAACGACGGCGTCCTGCGGGTCTCGCACGTCGATCTGCGAAAGGCGCCCGGCAAGCTCCTCGTGCCGGGACACCTGACCGATCAGGCGCGCCGCCAGGGCGGCGCGACGCCGATCGACCTCCAGGGCCGCGCCGCCCCGTCCCGCCAGACCGTCGATGATCGGCAGGCCGAGGGCGGAGAACCGGGGGCCGTAGTCGTCGAGCAGCACGCCCTCGCCGTCGACCAGGTACAGTCGGCGACCGACGCGGGCGATCCCCACCGGCGCCCGCTCCGTCACCGTGACCTCGATCGTCGACGGCAGAACCCGACGGAGCCGCACGTCCTCGATCCATGGCAGGGCCCGCAGGCCGGCGCGCGCGGCCTCGAGGTCGAGCGCCAAGATGTGCGGGCCGCGGAACGGCGCGGCCGCCGTCCGCACCTCGCCTTCGGACACCCAGCGGGCCCCGTCCACGACGATGGTCGACACCCGCAGCAGAGGCGCGCGCTGCAGCGCGCCCGCCATCCAGTACGCGGCGGGCGCTCCGATCACTACCGCAAGCAGCGAGCCGAACGCGAAGCGCCGCCAGCCGACCAGGCGCCGCTTGCGTGCCATCTTGCGGGGCGCCGGGGGCGTCCGCCGGTCGTTCGACCGCGAAGCCGTCACGACGCCCGCCCCTCGAGGGACCGTACGATGCGGGGCGCTATCGTCCCCACCGTGCCCGCGCCCAGAGTCAGGACGACATCGCCCGGGCGCGCCGTCGCAACCGCCGCCTCGACCGCGGCGTCGAGCGAGCCGACGCAGCGGACCGGGATCGACGATGCCGCCTTCACCGCGGCGGCGATCGCTCCGCTGGTCGCACCCGCGACGGGAGCTTCCCCGGCCGCGTAGACCTCGGTGAGGATGACCGCGTCCGCGAGGGCCAGCGCAGGCCCGAACCGGTCGCGCAGCCGCAGCGTCCGCGAGTAGCGATGCGGCTGGAAGACCACGACCACATGGCCCGGCGCACCGAGCCGCGCCGTCTCGATGGCGGCCGCGACCTCCGTCGGGTGGTGACCGTAGTCGTCGACGACCCGCACGCCGCCGGCTTCGCCATGATGCTCGAAACGGCGCTCGGCTCCCTCGAAGCGGGCCAGCGCCGACGCGACGGGCGCCAGCGGCAGCCCCAGCCGCACCGCGACCGTCATCGCGGCCAGCGCGTTCTGGAGGTTGTGCCGCCCCGGCACGCCGAGCGTGAGGTCGACCTCGTCGCGCGCCGCGGCCCCGCGCACGGTGACACGGCAACCGGAACCGCCCGCGGCGAGGGTGACGTCGCGGGCGCGGACCGCCGCCGACGGCTCGTCGATGCCGTAGGCGAGCAGGGGAGCGGGAGCCACGCGCAGCAGGCGGCGCAGCCGCGCATCATCCGCGCAGGCGACGACGCAGCCGCCCGGCCGCACGCGCGCCGCGAAAGCGGCGAAGGCCTCCTCGAGCTGCGCCATGTCTCCGTACGCATCGAGGTGCTCGTCGTCGACATTCGTGATCACTGCGACCTCGGGCGACAGGTGCAGGAACGACCGGTCGCTCTCGTCCGCCTCCACCACCATCAGCGGGCCGCGTCCGACGCGCGCATTGCCGCCGAGCCGGCGGACGCGGCCGCCGATGACCGCCGTGGGATCGACGCCGGCCCCCTCGAGCCCGAGCGCAATCATCGACGTCGTGGTGGTCTTGCCGTGCGACCCGGCAACGGCGACGGTGCGCCGGGAGGCCGCGAGCTCGGCGAGCATCGCCCCCCGGCCGACGACCGGGATGGCGCGCCGCGCGGCCTCCCCGAGCTCCGGGTTGTCGGCGGGCACGGCGGACGAGACGACCAGCAGGTCGGCCGGGCCGACCTGTCGGGCGGCATGGCCCACGAACACCGTGGCGCCGGCCGCGCGCAGCCGTTCGACCGCCACCGACGCCGCGGCGTCGGAGCCGCTCACGTCGAAGCCGCGCTCGAGCAGGATCTCCGCGATGGCGCTCATTCCCACCCCGCCGATGCCGACCATGTGGACACGCCTGACCCCCTCACGCACGGGCCCGCCAGACGCTCACCCGCCGTTCCCACCCGCGGGTACGAGCCCGGCCAACCGCTCGATGCGATCGACGACGCGCCGCGCCGCGTCGGGCCGGGCCAGGCCGCGCGCCGCCCCCGCCATGGCGCTGCGCCGCCCCGCATCGCCGAGCAGCGCCAGGAGCCGGGGGGCGAGGTCGGCCTGCAACGCCGCCTCCTCCACCACGTCGGCGGCCCCGGCGTCCGCAAACACGGCCGCGTTGCGACGCTGGTGATCGTTCGCCGCCCGCGGCAGCGGCACGATCAGCGCCGGCCGGCCCGACGCCGCCACTTCCGCGAGCGTGGTCGCCCCCGCCCGGCAGACCACCGCGTCGGCCAGGCGCATGTCGTCCGCCACCGTATCGAGGAACGGCTCGACGCGAGCCGTCACCCCGGCCGCCCGATAGCCGTCGCGCACGGCTTCGACGTCCCGCTCGCCCGTCTGATGGGTGAGGACGAGACGCGGCTCGGCCGCCGCGAGCGCGGGGGCCGCGCCCACCAGCGCCTCGTTGAGCGTGTGCGCTCCCTGCGAGCCGCCGAGCACCAGCACCCGCAACCCCTCGCCGGACGGCGGAGCCGGGTCGAAGAACGCGTCGCGCACCGGGTTCCCGGCGACGAACGCCTTCGCTCCGAAGTAGGCGGCCGCGGCGTCGTAGGAGACGGCCGCCGCGCGGACGACCGGCGCCAGCAGCCGGTTGGTGATGCCCGGCACGGCGTTCTGCTCCATGAGCATCGTCGGCCGCCCCCCGAGGGCCGCCAGGAGCACGACGGGGCCGGCGCTGTAGCCGCCGAGGCCGACGACGACGTCCGGCCGCGTCCGGCGCAGGACCGTCAACGCGTCCACGATGGTGACCGGCGCCAACGCGGCGGCCCGCCCGATTGCCCCGAGTGACTTGCCCATCAATCCCAGGCTGCGGACGCGCTCGAGGCGAAACCCCTCCCGGGCCAGCACCCGGTTCTCGATCCCTCGCCCCGCGCCGACGAAGAAGACCCGCGCCTCGGGGCGGCGCCGCAGCACCTCCCGCGCCACCGCCACGCCGGGGAACAGGTGTCCGCCGGTCCCGCCCCCCGCGAAGACCACTCCGAGCGCCGGGCGCGAGTCGCCGGTCACGTCGCAGCCGATGCATGTTGCGAGATGTTGAGCAGCATCGCCATGCCGAGCAGGCTCGTCATCAGCGACGATCCGCCGAAGCTGACGAACGGCAGCGGCAGGCCCGTCGTGGGCATCAGGCTGAGCACGACGCTCATGTTCATGAATGCCTGCAGGGCCAGCATCGCCGTGATGCCGAACGCGAGCAGCGCCCCGAACTGATCCGGCGCGTTCCGCGTCACCCGCAGGCCGCGCCAGACGATCACGGCGAAGCAGAGCAGGATGGCCGTCGCGCCGACCAGGCCGGTCTCCTCCGCGATCACCGCGTAGATGAAATCGGTGTGGGGCTCGGGCAGGAAGAACAGCTTCTGCACCCCGCCCATGACCCCGCGGCCGAACAGGCCCCCGGTGCCGACGGCGATCTGCGATTGCGCAAGCTGGAACCCGGAGTCGAGCGGATCGGCCCACGGGTCGAGGAACACGAACAGCCGCCGGCGGCGGTACTCGGCGCTGGCCAGCACCGCCGTCAGCGCCGGAAGGGCTACCAGACCGATGCCGATGAAGTAGCGATAGCTCAGCCCCGCCGTGAACACCATAGCGGTCACGATCAGAAGCAGGGTGAACGCGGTCCCGAAGTCGGGGCCGAGCAGGATCAGGCCGGCCACGCCGGCCGTGACGGCGAACAGCGGAAGCAGCGAGCGGGCGAAGTCGTCGACCAGCGCCATCCGACGGTCGAGGAAGGCCGCGACGAAGAGGATGACGGCCAGCTTGGCGATCTCGGACGGCTGAACGCCGAAGCCGGCGATGCCGAACCAGCGGCGGGTGCCGTTGATCGACGGACCGAACAACACCGCGATCAGCGCGGCCGTCGTGACGCCGAGCACCGCCCAGACGACGACGGGCTGCTTCAGGCGCCGGTAGTCGACGCGCATGACGGCGGCCAGGAGGCACACGCCTATCGCCAGCCAGGCGATCTGCCGAAACAGGAAGAAGTACGGCTGGCCGAGTCGTTCGCCCGCGACGACCGCCGACGCGCTGTAGACCATGACGAGACTCGAGAAGAGCAGCGCCAGGGTGGCGAGGTACAGCGGCTTGTCGGATTTGAGTGTTCGCGCCATACTCGCGGCTCCGAACGCGGCATCGAGTCACGTCGGAGCTCCCGGCCGGTTGCGCAGAGCGCTTCCGGCAACTCCGGCGGATGAGCCGCCAGCAGTCATCAGTCGAACCCGGATGTGGACACCAGCCTCGCAGGCCGGGTCAGCCTGCGCTCCCAGCGGCCAGCTCCACACCGCTCAGCCCGACTGATGACTGCTCACGGCTCATCTCCGCCGGACAGACGGCCGACTGCCTCCTTGAAGGCCCGGCCGCGTTCCGCGTAGTCCGAGAACATGTCGAGGCTGGCGCACGCGGGCGCCAGCAACACCGTCCCTCCCGTCCTGGCCAGCCGCCGCGCGGCGGCCACCGCATCGCTCATCGAGTCCGCCTCGGCCACCGTCACGACGCCCCCGAGCGCCTCGCGGACTCGGGCGCGGGCCTCCCCGATCGCCACCACGGCGGCATCGCGAGCGGCCAGCGGGGCTCCGAGGTCGGCCAACCGTCCCCCCTTGAACCGGCCGCCCAGGATCACGACGAGACCCCGGTCGAAGCACTCGATCGCCGCTCGGGCCGCCGCCGGATTCGTCGCCTTCGAGTCGTTGACGTACCGGACGCCCCGGTGCTCGGCCACGAACTCGAGCGTGTGCTCGAGGCCGGCGAACGACTGCACGGCGCGGGTCATCGCAGCCGGGTCGACCCCGGCGAGGGTGCCCACGGCCGCCGCCGCCGCGACGTCGCTCAACAGGTGCCGGCCGGGCAGCCGGACGGCCGACAGCGGCACGAGCCGCCGCTCCTCACCCCCGCTGCGGTGCGCGATGGCGCCCGCGCTGACGTGCACGCCTTCGGACAACTTCCGGGACACCGCGAACCGCAGGGGCCGGGCACGTCCGCCGCGCGCCATCTCGAGCACGCGGGGGTCGTCGGCGTTGATCACCATCGCGTCGTCGCTCGTCTGGTTGGCGAAGATGCGCGCCTTGGCCCGGGCGTACTCCTCGAGGCTCCCGTGGCGGTCGAGGTGATCGGGAGACAGGTTGAGACAGACCGCGATCCACGGCCGGAACGTCGCCGTGAGCTCGAGCTGGAAGCTGCTCACCTCGACGACGTGGATCACGTCCGGGGTCGAGTCGTCCACCTGGCTGCTCAGCGCCCGGCCGATGTTCCCACCGACGACGGTCCGGTGTCCGCCCGTGCCGAGCATGCGGCCGCTCAGCGCGGTCGTGGTGGACTTGCCCTTCGTGCCGGTAACGGCGACGACGCGCCCGCGAAGCCATCGCGCGGCCAGCTCGATCTCGCTGATGACCGGCACCCCGGCGGCGCGCGCGCGGGCCACCACCGGGATCCGCGGCGAGACTCCCGGACTCAGCACGATCAGATCGGCGGCCTCGAACGTCGCGTGGCGATGGCCGCCCAGCTCCAGCGCGACGCCGAGGCGCCGGAGCGCCGCGACCCCGGCGCCGTCCGCCGCGGCCGGGCGCGCCTCGCTCACGGTCACCCGGGCGCCGCGCCGCGCGGCCAGCGCCGCGGCCGCGCGGGCGCTGCGGGCGGCCCCGGCCACGACGACGTGCGATCCGGTCACCGAGAACTGGGTCATCTGAGCTTCAGGGTCGTCAGGCTGAACAGCGCAAAGACGACGGCGAGTATCAGAAAACGGGTGATGATCTTCGGCTCGCTCCAGCCGACCAGCTCGTAGTGGTGGTGAAGCGGCGCCATGCGGAACACGCGCTGGCCGGTCAGGCGGAACGCGACGATCTGGATGGCGACCGAGAGCAGCTCGATGACGAACACCGCGCCGACGATGGGCAGCAGCAGCTCCTGCTTGATAAGCAGGGCCACCGTACCGAGGGCGCCGCCCAGCGCAAGTGCGCCGACGTCTCCCATGAAGACGTCGGCGGGATAGGAGTTGTACCAGAGGAATCCCAGGCCGGCCCCGACGAGGGAACCGCAGAAGATCGTGAGCTCGCCCGCCGGGGGGAACCCCGCAATCAGCAGGAAGTCGGCGATCTGCCGGTGCCCGGCGACATAGACGAGCGCGGTGAACGCGCCGGCGGCGACGGTGAAGACGCTGATGGCCAACCCGTCGAGGCCGTCCGTGAGATTGACGGCGTTCGACGCGGCCACGAGGACGAGCACGGCGAAGGGGAGGTAGAGCCACCCGACGTCGGGCGTGAACTCCTTGAAGAACGGGAAGATGATCTCCGTACTGTAGAGGCCTCCCTCGGCCAACCGCAGCAGCACGACCCCGACCACGGTGGCCACCGCCGCCTGGGCGATCAGCTTGCGGCTCGGCGAGAGACCGCGATGGGACGCGCGGCCGATCTTGAGGGCGTCGTCGACGAAGCCGATGACTCCGAACGCCGCCGTCGACAGGACGGCGACCTGCACGTAGACGTTGGTCAGGTCCGCCCACAGCAGGGTGGGGACGAGCGCCGCGAGCAGCAGCAGCAATCCGCCCATGGTCGGCGTGCCGGCCTTGGCCCGGTGAGTCGCCGGACCGTCGTCGCGCACGATCTGGCCGATCTGCATCGCCCGCAGGCGGCGGATCACCCACGGGCCGAGCAGGAGCGTGAGCGCGAACGCCGTCAGGCTGGCGGCCGCGGTCCGGAAGGTGATGTACTGCGTCACGTTCAGGACGCTCAGCTCGGTGCGCAGCGGATACAGCAGGTAATAGAGCATCAGGCCCAGTCCGCCCTGAGACGGTCCACGATCCGGTCCGTGCCCACGCCGCGGGAGCCCTTCACCAGCACGAGGTCGCCGGCCTGCACCAGGGCGGACACGGCCGGCGCGGCCTCCGCGCTCGTCGCCCAGGTCGTCACCGCCGAGTGCGGCAGGCCCGCCGCCCGCGCTCCCGCCGCCAGCGCACCCGCCGGCGCCCCGCCCACCGCCACGATCCGCGTGAACCCGGCCTTCGCGGCCGCTGCCCCGCAGGCGCGGTGGAGCGCGTCCGCCCGGTCCCCGAGCTCCAGCATCTCCCCCAGCACCGCCACGCGGCGAGCGTGCCTCCGGTCGGCCCCAACGGATCGCAGGGTGCTCAACAGGGCGGCGGGGCTGGAGTTGTACGAGTCGTCGACGACGGTCACCCCGGTCGAGAGCCGCACCACCTCCCCCCGCCGAGGCTGCGCCTCGAACGTCGCGACGGTGGCGAGGATGGTCTCCAGCGGCACCTGGAAGCGCAGGGCTACCGCGATTGCGGCCAGCGCGTTGGCAACGTGCCCGGCGCCGATGAGCCGCGTCCGCAACGTACCCCCCCCCGCCGGAGTCTCGAGCCGCGACCGCGTGCCGTCGATCCCCAGGTCGTTGACGTCGGTGGCCCGCACGGCGGCGGCCGCGGTAACGCCGAACGTCGTCGTCCGGCCGGGGAAGCCGGCCACGCGCGCCATCGCCCGCTCGTCGGCGGCGTTCACGACGAGCTCGGTCGCGGGAGTCGCGCCGTCGAGGATCTCCGCCTTCGCGTCGGCGATGGCCTCGACCGAATCGAAGAACGCCGCGTGCACCTCGGCCACGTTGGTCCACACCCGGAAGTCCGGCTCTGCGATCCGCACCAGGGTGCGGATCTCGCCTGCGTGATTCATGCCAAGCTCGACCACGGCCGCTTCCGGACGGCGCCGCAGCTCCAGCAGGGAGAGCGGCAGCCCGATGTGGTTGTTGAGGTTGCCCTCGTTCCGAAGCACGCGGTAGCGGGTCCCCAGCACGGCGGCGGTCAACTCCTTCGTCGTGGTCTTGCCGACGCTGCCGGTGATCGCCACCACCCGCGCGCCGGAACGCCGGCGGACCGCGCGCGCGATGCGCTGGAGCGCCGCGACCGTGTCGTCGACGACGACCGAGACTCGCGCGTCGGCCGCGGCCGGCAGCACGGAGGCGTCGGCAACGATGGCGCCGGCCGCCCCCTTGGCGAGCGCCTCGGCCACGAATCGGTGACCGTCGAAGCGCGCGCCGCGAATCGCCACGAACACGTCGCCCCGCCGGACGCGCCGGCTGTCGATTGCGAACCGGCCCAGCTCGACGTCCGGCCGTCCGCGAGCGAGTCGGCCGCCGGCGAGGACCGCCAGCTCGCCGGCACGAAACGCGACCTCGTGCTGCGCCACCCGCCGCTCACCCCGCCCCCGCTCCGGCCCGCCTGCGCGCCAGGGCGGTCCGCGCAACCGACACGTCCCGGAACGGCACCCGGCGGCTGCCGATCACCTGATGCTGCTCGTGCCCCTTGCCGGCCACGACGATCACGTCGCCGGGCTTGGCGTCGCACACGGCGCGCGCGATCGCCTCCTCGCGATCGACGATCGCCAGCCACGGGGGCGTGCCGTCGCGCGGCAGCCCGCGCTCGATGTCCTCGATGATGGCGCGCGGATCCTCGGACCGCGGGTTGTCCGACGTGAGCACGATCCGGTCGCTGAGGCGCGCCGCGACCGCGCCCATCAAGGAGCGCTTGGACACGTCGCGGCCGCCGCCGCAACCGAAGACCGTGACGAGCCGGCCCTCCGCGAGGGATCGAATCGCCTCGAGGGTGCTGCGAAGCGCCGCGTCGGTATGCGCGAAGTCGACGATGACCGTGACGTCGTCGGCATCCCCGGTGACGACCTCCATGCGCCCCGGCACCGCCTCGAGGGCACGTACGCCCGCCTCGATGCCGCGGAGGGGCACGTCGAGCGACGCCGCCGCCGCCGCTGCGGCCAGCACGTTGTACGCATTGAAGCGGCCGAGCAGCGGCGAACGGAGGTGGAGCGTGCCGGCCGGCGAGCAGGCGTCCATCGAGATTCCGTTCCGCGACACGTCGAGCTGCTGCGCCGACACGTCGGCCGCGGTCTCGAGGCTGTAGGTGACGGGTCGGGCGACGACGTCGAGCAGCCGGCGGCCGTACTGGTCGTCGGCGTTGATTACGGCCGGCGCGTTGTTCGGCAGCGACTCGAACAGGCGGCGCTTCGCCGCGAAGTACCCCTCCATGTCGCCGTGGAAGTCCAGGTGGTCGCGCGTCAGGTTGGTGAAGACGGCGGCCGCGAAGCGCACGTGATCCACCCGGCGCAGCGCGAGCGCGTGCGACGAGACCTCCATGACGCACGCGCGGGCACCGTTGTCCCGCATGCGGGCGAGGAGCGCCTGCACGTCGGGCGCCTCGGGCGTCGTCCGCTCGGCCGGACCCTCCTCACCGGCCGTGGTTCGATGCGCCACGGTGCCGATGCGGCCGGTCGGGATGTCGCTGTGCTCGAAGATCGACTCGAGCAGGTAGCTGGTGGTCGTCTTGCCGTTCGTCCCGGTCGTGCCGACGACCCGGAGTGCGCGGCTCGGGTTGCCGTGGAGCGCGGCGGCGGCGGCCGCCAGTGCCGCACGCGCGTCAGGCACCCGGATCCAGGGGGCGCCGGTCTCTGCCGGCGGGTCGCTCTCGGCGATCACCGCGCAGGCGCCGCGGTCGCATGCGTCGGAGGCGAAGGTCGCGCCGTCGTGCCGCGCACCGCGGATGGCGACGAATATCGCGCCCGCGGTGACGGCGCGCGAGTCGTACGCCAGCCCGGTGACCGGCCTGGCCAGGACCGCTGCCCCGGCACCGGCGGGCGGCTCGATCCGCGCACGCGCGAGCAGATCGCCCAGGCTGGCGATCGGCGACGATCTCGACGGCACGGGCGAAGCCATGCTACGGAACCTGCCCCTCGCCGGCGTCCGGATGCCGGCTCATCCACGCGGTCGCCACCGTTCCCGGCGCCAGACCCGCTCCGGGCCCGGGATCGTGTCGCACGACGACGCCGTCCCCTTCGATGCGCACCTCGAGGCCCAGGCGCGTCAAGGTGTGGATGGCCTCGCGTGCGCTCAGCCCGCGGAGATCGGGCATCGTGCCCGACTCGGCGGCCGCGAGGCCGTCACCCCGCGTTGCGGCCGCCGCGGTCGATACGGTCAGCGGCCGCGGCGCCGCTCGCTCCGCGGACAGCGCGGCGGGGATCGGGTCCACGTTGCGGGGCACGGCGAGATGGCGCAGCGAGGCTTCCGCGATGCGCCGGAAGATGGGGGCGGCGACGGCGCCGCCGGTGTAGGCGCGCTGCCGCGTCCCGTTGACGACGGTCGAACGCGGCGTGTCTATCATCACGAGGATTACGAGCTGCGGCCGCCGTGACGGCACGAATCCGACGAACGAGGCGTTGTGGTCGGTGTCCGAGTAGCGGCCGTCGATCAGCTTCTCGGCGGTGCCGGTCTTGCCGGCCACGGTGTAGCCGGGGACGCGGGCCCGGCGGGCCGTCCCGCGCTCTGCAACCGCCTCCATGATCGCCGTCATCTCGGCCGCCGTATCGCGGGAGACGACACGCCGGAGGATCCGGCTCCCGAACTCCTCGCGCTCCTCCTCCCGGCGAACGGCGCGCACGACCCGCGACTCGATCAGATCGCCGCCGTTGGCGATGGCGGCCACCGCGGTCGCCATCTGCAGCGGGGTCACCGCGATCTGGTATCCCATCGAGAGCGAAGCCAGCGCCCGCTCGTTCAGGTCGGCCGGATCCCACACGATGCCGGGGCTCTCGCTCGGGAAGTCGCGGGCGAGCGCCTGGCCGAACCCGAATCGCCAAACCCGCTCGCTGAAGCGTTCCGGGCCGATCCGCAGGCCCACGCGAATGGCGCCGACGTTGCTCGACTTGACCATGACGTCGAGGAACGACAGCGGGGGGTTGGTCCGGAAATCGCGAATGGTGTCGCCGGCGATGCGGATGTACCCGCTGCTGACGTCGAAGATCTCGTCCTGGTGGACGAGACGCTCCTCGATCGCCGTCGACGCCGTCACCACCTTGAAGGTCGAGCCGGGTTCGTAGACATCCTGCACGGCACGGTTGCGGCGCGCCTCCGGCTCGGCGGCGGCGAACACGTTGGGGTTGAACGTCGGCTCGCTCGCCATCGCGAGCACTTCGCCGGAAACCGGATCGAGCACGACGACCGCCCCGGCATCCGCCCCGAACTCGTCGATCCCCGCGCGCAACTCGCGCTCGGCGATGTGCTGCAGGTACTTGTCGATGGTCAACTCGAGCGACGCGCCGCTCTCGGGCGGCACCTCGACGCGGCTGAACGCGCTGCCGCGCGCGTCGGTACGAATCAGGATGCGACCCGGCTCGCCCCGGATGACGTCGTCGTAGGTCGACTCGATGCCGGCCAGGCCCTGGTGGTCGATGCCCACGTAGCCGAGCAGATGGGACGCGAGCTCCTTGTTCGGGTAGTAGCGGCGGTGCTCCGTGGTGAACCCGACCCCCCGCAGCCCGAGATCGGCGACGCGGCGCGCCTTCGCGGGCGTGACCTGCCGCTCCACGTAGACGAACGCGGCATCCCTCGACAGACGGGCGCCAATGGTGGCGCGCAGCTCCGGGGAGCACGCCAGCGCCCCGCAGAGGGCATTCGCCGTCGCGTCCGGGTCGTCGATCTCGGTGGGGACGGCATAGATGGTCGCGGACTCGACGCTGTAGGCCAGCACCCGCCCCGCCCGGTCCAGAATGTCTCCCCGGCGCGGGTGGGCCGCTATCGTGCGCTGTTGCTGGTTCTGGGCGCGTTCGACGAGCCAGTCGCGCTGAATGAACTGCAGATAGACGAGCTTCGCCTCGATGCCGGCCGCCCACAGGGCGAACGCGACCGCCACCACCGTTACCCGGCCCCGCACCGTGGCGCGCCAGTCGTGGTGAGACGCCGCGCGCCGCGGGCTCGCCGGCCGGGCATGCCCCCGTCCGCGACCTCGGTTAATGAGGTCGAACACCCTGCGTGCCTCCCTGCTCACGAAGAGCGGCCAGGACGGATCGCGCCGGCGGCGGGGCGGGTCGGACGTGCTCGATCACGAACGCCTCGTCATCCGCAGGGGCCACGAGACCGATCCGCTCCGTCGCAATCCGCTCGATGCGGGCCGGCGACCGGAGCGTCTCGATCTCGAGGCGCAACTGGCGGTTGATCTCGATCTCGCGAGCCCGTTCCTGCTGCAACTGCTCGACCCGGTAGCCGTGCTGCAGCAGCTCGAACTGCTGCCAAGCCGACACGAGGACGACCGCGGCCAGGAACACCCCGACCCCCAGCGACCGCCACTGCTCGCGCTGGCGCTCCCGATCCACCTCGCGCACGATCGGGCTGTTCCGGATCTCCCGTCGCACGGCGTACTCGAGTTGCTGCTGCTTCATGCCAGCCTCTCCGCCCCCCGCAGCTTCGCGCTGCGCGCCCGCGGATTCCGCGCGACCTCGCCGGCCGAGGGGCGCATGGGACGCCTGGTCAGCACGCGGAGCGCGACCGCCCCGCTGCGTTCCAGGTCGCGGAGGGTGTGCTTCACGATGCGATCCTCCAGGGAATGGAAGGTGATCACCGCAAGGCGGGCCCCCGCGCGGAGCCGGCGGCACACCCCGCGGAGAAAGTCGTCGAGTCCGTCGAGCTCCCGGTTGACCCAGATCCGCAGCGCCTGAAACGTGCGGGTCGCCGGGTCGATCCGCCAGTGCCGCGGCCGCGGGAGGGTGCGCCGGACCAGGGCTGCAAGCTGGCCGGTCGTGGCCATCGGCTCCCGTTCGCGCGCCGCCACCAGGGCCCGCGCGATGCGGCGCGCGTGCCGCTCCTCGCCGAAGCGAAAGAGGGCGTCCGCGAGCTCGCGCTCGGAGGCTGCCTCCAGGACATCCGCCGCGGTCGGCCCCGCCGACCTGTCCATCCGCATGTCGAGCGGCTCGTCGCGCCGGAAGCTGAAGCCCCGGCCCTCGCCGTCGAGCTGCAGCGTCGAGAACCCGAGATCGGCCAGCGCGCCGCCGTCGATGTCGTCGATGCCGCGCGCTTCCAGGGTCGCCTCCAGCTTCCGGAAATCGGTGTGGGCCAGATCGACCCGGTCGCCCCAGTCCCGCAGGCGCCCGGCCGCGACCGACAGCGCTTCGGCGTCCCGATCGAGCCCCAGCAGCCGGCCGGCTCCCGCGGCGAGCAGCGCCCGGGCGTGGCCGCCGCCGCCGACGGTGCAGTCGACGAACAGGCCGTCCCGGCCGGGATTGAGCAATGTCACCACCTCGGCCGCCATCACCGGCTCGTGCGCGGTCTGCGGCTCCGAACGGCCGTCCACGTCAGATCCCGTACTCCGAGAGCGCGAGCAGGTCGTCCTTCGTGAGCGGTTCCTTGTCGAGGCGCGACTGGAGCCGCTCGTGATTCCACACCTCGAGGTAGTCGTTCCGTCCGAGGACGTCCACCACCCCGGTCATGTCCGCCGAGTCGCGAAGGCGCCCGTGGATGGATATGCGCCCCTGCTTGTCGAGATTGGCCGGTTGCCCGTAGTAGCTGACGCGGTCGACGAAGCGGATCAGGGCCGGGAGCATAGAGGGCACCTTGCGCAGCTTCTCCTCGACGCCGACCCATACCGGCATCGGGTAGAGCCGCACGGACTCGCCGCTGAGGCTCGTGACGAACAACAGATCGCCGTACCGCCCCTCGATCACGGATCGGAAGGCCGTGGGAACCTTGAGCCTCCCCTTGTCATCGATTCTGGCGGAGAAGCTGCCCCAGAACACCTCTTCTCTCCACCTAGCTCCAATTTTCTCCACCGCAATCGTAGGTAACCGGGGCTGCGATTGTCAACGTGTGTTTCCGCGACGCCGGCCGCGCGGCGCGGATCCCGCGCAGGCGCACGCCCGTGGTCCCCGTCGGAGCGATGTGCGACACTCGTCGAGCATGTTGCGCGCAGGACTGATAGGAGTCGCCTCCGCGGGCAAGAGCACCCTGTTCCAGCTCCTGACGCGGGCGCGAGCCGCGGGCGGGCACGCGGCGGCCCGGCAGGACGCCAGCGTCGGTCCGGCTCAGGTCCCCGACCCCCGGCTCGAGCGGCTGGCGGAGCTGTACTCCCCGCGCA
Source organism: Acidobacteriota bacterium (assembly GCA_021296475.1). Lineage (GTDB taxonomy): Bacteria > Acidobacteriota > Vicinamibacteria > Vicinamibacterales > UBA8438 > JAGWAJ01. The sequence goes on along the minus strand of JAGWAJ010000011.1, from coordinate 23,470 downwards.
AGCGGACGCCGGCCACGGTGACGTTCGTCGACATGGCGGCCCGTCCCACGAGCGGCGCCGCCCTCGTCGACGTCGCGCCGTACCGCACGGCGAATGCGCTCCTGCACGTGGTGCGCGCCTTTCGGGACGACGCCGTGCCGCACCCGGCAGAGGCGATCGACCCGGCTCGCGACGTGCGGGCCATGGAGGACGAGCTCATCCTGGCCGACCTCGCCGTCGCGGAGCGGCGCATCGAGCGGATCGAGAAGGACCGCCGGAAGGGGCTGGCGAAGGACCAGGACGCCGAAATCGCGCTTCTCCGGCGCTCGGTGGAGGCTCTCGAGGCAGGCACCCCGCTGCGCTCGCTCGACTTCGACCGCGCCGCCGCCAGGCTGTTCCGGGGGTTCCAGTTTCTCTCCGCCAAGCCCCTGCTGCTCGTCCTGAACAGCGACGAAGCCGATGCCGGGGTCGCGGCCGAGGACGCCCTGCGGGCCGCGGGCCTCGACGACTTCCTGGAGCGCCCCGGCGTGCGCGCACTCTCGGTCTGCGCCCGGATCGAGCTTGAGATCGCCGAGCTCGATCCGGCGGACGCGGCGGCTTTCCTGGCCGACCTCGGGCTGCGGGGCGCCGGGCTCGACCGCGTGATCCGCGCCACCTACGACCTGCTCGGCTACATCTCCTTCTTCACCGTTGGCGAGGACGAATGCCGGGCGTGGTCCATCGCGGCGGGGACCCGCGCCCAGGACGCGGCCGGAGAGATCCACACCGACATGGCGCGGGGCTTCATCCGCGCCGAGGTCGTCGCCTGCGATCCGCTCCTGGCCCGCGGCTCGCTCGGCGAGTGCCGCAAGAACGCCGAGGTGCGGCTCGAGGGGAAGGACTACGTCATCCGCGACGGCGACGTGATCAACGTCCGCTTCGCGACCTGAAGCGTGACGTCCAATCCGAAGTCCGCTCCGCGCGCGGCCGAGCCGCCCGACCCCGCCGGCGGAACGCAGGCCGCCCGGCTCGCGACCTCCGCCGGCGTCGTCGGCGCCGCCACCCTCGCCAGCCGCGTCCTCGGACTGGCCCGCGATCAGGTCCTCGCCTACCGGTTCGGCGCCACGGACGCGATGGACGCCTTCAACGTGGCGGCGCGCATCCCCAACCTGATGCGCGACCTCTTCGCGGAGGGCGCGATGAGCGCGGCGTTCGTGCCGACTTTCATGCGGCGCCTGACGAAGGACGGCAGGCTCCCGGCCCTGCTCCTGGGCAACCAGGTGATCAACGCCCTGATCGCGGCGACCGGCCTCGTCGTGGTTGCCGGCATCCTCTTCGCCGATCCGCTCGTGCGCGCTCTCGCCGCCGACTACGCGGCGGTGCCCGGCAAGCTCGAGCTCGCGGCGCTGCTGACGCGCATCCTGCTCCCCGTCCTGACCCTCGTCGCGGTCGCCGCCGCGATGATGGGAATGCTCAACTCCCTCGATCGCTTCTTCGTTCCCGCCCTCTCGCCAGCGATGTACAACGTCGGCATCATCGCGGGCGGTGCGCTGCTCGTCCCGCTGATGCCGGGTCTCGGCCTCGACCCGATCGTGGCGGTGGCCGTCGGCGCTCTGCTCGGGGCCGTCGGTCAGGTCGCGCTGCAGGCTCCGACGCTGTACGGGGAGGGTTTCCGCTACCGTCCCGAGCTCGACCCGTCCGACCCCGGGCTCCGGAGCATCCTGCGCCTCATGGGGCCGGGCACCCTCGCCGGCGCCGCGGTGCAGATCAACCTGCTCGTCAACATGGTCCTGGCCGCGGGCGAGGGCACCGGGGCGGTCTCCTGGCTGAGCTACGCGTTCCGCGTGATGTACCTGCCGATCGGGCTGTTCGGGGTTTCGGTCGCAGCGGCCGCCGTGCCGCTGCTCTCGCGCCAGGGGGCGCAGCGCGACGTGGCGGGCATGCGCGACACCGTGTCGCGGGCGCTGCGGCTCACGCTGGCGATCAACGTGCCCGCCACGGTCGGCCTGATGGTGCTCGGCGTGCCGATCGTCGAGCTGATCTTCGAGCGGGGCAGCTTCACCGCGGCCGACACCGCGGCCACGGCGGACGCGCTCTTCCTGTACGCCCCGGGACTGGCCGGCTACGCCGCGGTCCGCATCGCCGTCCCCTGCTTCTACGCGCTCGGGAGCAGCCGCACGCCGGCCGCCGTGAGCCTTGCCGCCGTCGCGCTCAACATCGGCCTCAACCTGCTGCTGGTGCGCATCCTCGGCTACCGGGGCCTGGCCCTCGGAACCTCGGTGGCCGCCCTGGCCAACTCGCTGGTGCTGCTGGTCCTTCTGCGCCGCCGGCTGGAGGGTCTCGATCTGCCGCGGCTGCTGACGCTGCTCGGGAAGGTCGCGGTCGCGTCGGCGGTCATGGGCGCGGCCGCGTGGACGGTCCACGACCGCCTGCTCGATGTCTGGGGCGGGGCCGGCTTCGCCGTGCGCCTCGGCCGCATCGCGGCCGGCATCGCGGCCGGCCTCGCCGTCCTGGCCCTCTCCGCGCGGCTCCTGCGTCTCCGGGAGCTGGACGAGGCGGCGGCACAGATTGCGGCGCGCCTGCGACGTCGATGAGCGGCCCCGCCGCACGGACCTGCCGCCGGGGCGCGGCGCGCCCGTGCCGGTGATGGTACGATGGGAGCCGATGCGAGCCGTATACGGCGGCGGCGGCGGCCACTACGCGTTCGGCCCGGGACTGATGACGCCGGCGGTCCGGATGCTCCTGTGGACCAACGTCGGCATCTTCCTCCTCACGACCCTGGTGCCCCCGGCCTTCTACTGGGGCACCAGCCTTTTCGGACTGACCCCGCAACTGGTCCTGACGCGGCTTTGGCTGTGGCAGCCGGTCACCTACATGTTCCTGCACGGGGGCATCGGCCACATCCTGCTGAACATGCTCGTGCTCTGGATGTTCGGCACGCAGCTCGAGCGCATCTGGGGTTCGCGCTTCTTCCTGCGCTACTACTTCATCACCGGGGTGGGGGCGGGCGTCACGACGATCGCCGCCGGCCTGCTGCCCGCCGCGTTCGCCGAGCCGACCTACGCCGGAGTCACGATCGGCGCGTCCGGGGCGATCTACGGCCTGCTGGTGGCGTTCGCCCTCTACTATCCGAACGCTCCGGTCCTGATGTTCTTCCTGTTCCCGGTCCCCGCGCGCTACTTCGTAATGATCATCGGGGCAATCGCGTTCCTCTCCGTGCCCCGCGGCGGGGGCGTCGCCCATATCGCGCACCTCGGCGGGCTCGTCGTCGGGTATCTCTATCTCAGGCAGCGGCGCGGCGCAGCGGCGTCCCGGTTCGGATTCGGCCGTCTGGGGGTGCTGGCCGACATCAAGTACCGTTACCTGCGCTGGAGAATGGAGCGGCTGCGCAGGCGCTTGCCGGCCCTCGGCACGGACCGCCGTCGGCGTTCCGGTGGGCCGCGGTTCGACGTCTACCCGGGCCGCGGAGGCCCGGACCACGAGGACCGCATCCACTGAACCCGGCCGGCCTGCCTCTCTCCAATCACTCGCGCCGCGCCGGCGGCTCGGGCGCCGGCGGCTGCGGGGCGGACGGCTCGAGCCAGTCGTCCCGAACCGGGCTGAAGACGTCGAGCTCGAAGGTGTCCGCCAGCGCCTCGGCCTGATGCCGCCGACCGGCCGGGATGTGCAACACCTCGCCGGCGCGCACGACGATCTCGTCCGAGCCGACCCGGCATCGGAGCGCGCCCTGCAGCACGTAGGTCATCTGCTCGCTCGCATGGCTGTGCAGTGGAATGTGGGCGCCGCGCTTCAGGTAGACCTGCGCCAGCATCTGCCCCCCGCCGGTCACCACCTTGCGCGAGATCATCTCGGTGACCTTCTCGACGGCGATCCCGTCCCAGCGATGTACGGCGGGGCGCGGTGGCATGGGCGGTTCGGGCGTCATCTCTGCCGACGGCTGTATCTGTTGGTAATGAAGAACTTACGCGCGAGCACAGAAGGTCGGACCGCGCGTCGCGTCATGATATAGTGGTTCTGCTGTGCGTGGCGTGGTCAGGCGCAGGCCGGCGTTCGGCCCCACTCATCGCAAGGATCCTGCACCATGAAGGCGTCGACGGTCACGAACGGGCTGCCGGCCCGTGCGCCATCGCCGTTCACTTCCCGCACGGCCGGCCTGTCGCGGGAGCAGCTCCATGGCTTCTACCGCACGATGCTGCTGTCGCGGCGGCTCGACGACAAGGAAATCCAGCTCAAGAACCAGAGCCAGAGCTACTTCCAGATCAGCGGCGCGGGCCACGAGGCGATTCAGGTGGCGGCCGGAATGGCGCTCCGGCCCGGCCACGACTGGGTGTTTCCGTACTACCGCGACCGCGCGCTCTGCCTGGCCCTGGGCGTGACGGCGACCGACATGCTCCTGAACGCGGTGGCCGCCCGCGACGATCCGCATTCGGGCGGCCGCCAGATGCCCACCCACTGGAGCTCCGCCCGACTCCGCATCGTCTCCCCGTCGAGCGCCTGCACGACGCAGTGCCTCCATGCCGTTGGGGCCGCCGAAGCCGGCGGCCTGCGCCAGCGCATTCCGGAGCTCGCCCCGGACGCGCCGGCCCAGGCGGACGAGGTCGTGCTCGTCACCCTCGGCGACGGACAGACCAGCGGCGGGGAGTTCTGGGAGTCGCTCAACACCGCCTGCACGGGCCGCGCCCCCGTCATCTACGTGGTCGAGGACAACGGCTACGCGATCTCCGTGCCGGTCGAGGTGCAGACGCCGGGCGGCGACGTCGCGCGGCTCGTCGAGTCGTTCCCGGGCCTGAAGGTGATCCGCGTCGACGGCACGGACGGCATGGCGAGCTTCCGCGCCATGACCGCAGCCGTGGCCCACACCCGCGCCCGCTCCGGACCGGTGCTGGTCCGGGCCCACGTGACCCGGCCGTACTCGCACTCCATGTCGGACGATGAGCGTCACTACAAGAGCGCCGCCGAGCGCCACATGGAAGCGGCGCGCGACCCCCTGCAGCGGTTCGCGCGCTTCCTGACGGTCGGCGGACTCGCGACGGAGGCCGAGATCGAGGCCATCGCGGCGAGCGTCGACAGCGAGATTCAGGAAGCGACGGACCTCGCCATCGCCGCGCCGAAGCCGGAAGCGTCGAGCGCCGCGCTCTACGTGTACTCGCCGGCGGTCGACCCCGCGTCGGCGGAGTTCGAGACCACGCCGGCCCCCGAGGGCCAGCCGGACACCATGGTGGCGGCGATCAACCGCACGCTGAAGGACGAGATGGCGCGCGACCCGCGCGTCATCGTGTTCGGCGAGGACGTCGCCGATGCCAGCCGTGCCGAGCTACTGGCCGAGGTCACCGGCAAGGGCGGCGTGTTCAAGGCCACGCTGGGCCTGCAGCGCGCCTACGGGCGCGAACGCTGCTTCAACTCCCCGCTCGCCGAGGCCAACATCGTCGGGCGCGCGATCGGCATGGCAGCCGGTGGTCGAGATTCAGTTCTTCGACTACATCTGGCCGGCGATGATGCAGATCCGCGACGAGCTGACGATGCTGCGGTACCGCTCGAACAACGCGTTCTCGTGCCCCGTGGTGATCCGCGCGCCGATTGGCGGCTACCTGCGTGGAGGCTCCCTCTACCACAGCCAGTCGGGCGAGAGCATCTTCGCCCACTGCCCCGGCCTCCGCATCGCGTTCCCGTCCGACGCCGGCGACGCCGCGGGGTTGCTGCGGACGGCAATCCGCTGCGACGACCCGGTGCTGTTCCTCGAGCACAAGCACCTCTACCGGCAGACCTACAACAAGGCCCCCTATCCGGGCGCCGACTACACGCTGCCGTTCGCACGCGCCGCCGTCCGCCGGCCCGGCCGTGACGTCGTCATCCTCACCTGGGGCGCGCTCGTGCAACGCTCGCTGCTGGCGGCCGAACGGGCGTCGGAGGACGGCATCGACGCCATGGTCGTCGACCTGCGCACCATCGCGCCCTATGACTGGGACGGCATCGCGCAGGCAGTCAAGGCCACCAACCGCGTGGTCGTCGCGCACGAGGACCAGTTGACCTGCGGATTCGGTGCCGAGATCGCGGCCCGGATCGCGGACGAGCTGTTCGAGCACCTCGACGCGCCGGTGAAGCGCGTCGCCGCGCTCGACTGTCCGGTCGCCTACAGCCCCGTGCTCGAGGAGGCGATCCTTCCCCAGTCCGCCGACATTCTCGGCGTCGTCCGCGAACTCGCGCGCTATTAGGCGCGCCCCATGAGGAGCGCGGCGAGCTCTAACGTGTCCCGCATCCCCCTCCTCGCCCTGCTGGTGCTCGCCGCCGCACCCCCCGGAGCCGGCCAGGGGGTGGAGACGCTACGCTCGACGGGAGGCCTGCCGCCGCACGTCGTCGGAGAGTTCCGCCTTCCGGCGGTCTACCAGGAGACGCCGGACGGGCGCCGCTTCATCTTCGACCGTCGCGGCCACCGGGTTCACCGTCTCGACCCCGGGAGCGACCGGGCGGCGGTCGTGGTGGAGATCGGCCCCGAGCCGGGGCGCATCATCGGTGCGAGCGCGTTCGACCTCGGCCGGACGGCGGGGCAGCGCTTCGTCGTCGCCGACGCGCCCGACGGTCGCGAGCGCGTGCAGATCTTCGACCTCGACGGTCGCCGCCTCGGAGGGTTCGGGCTGCCGGGTCGCGCGCTGCCCCGCGTCATGCTGGACGAGACGGTGCTCAGTGGCATCGGCACCCTCGAGTTCACGGGGCGCGAGATCCTGATGAGCCAGCCGGAGCTCGGCGGGCTGGTCACCCGCTTCAGCCTCCGCGGGCAACCGTTCCACACGTTCGGTGTCCTCCGGCGCACCGGGCAGGAGTCGAACCGCGACGTGCACTTGGCGCTCAACGCCGGCATCCCGCGCCTCGCGCACGACGGCGGCTACTACTTCGTGTTCCAGACCGGGATCCCGATGTTCCGCAAGTACGACGCGCGGGGCACGCTGCTCTTCGAGCGGCACGTGGAAGGCCCGGCGCTGGATGCCACCATCAACGCGATGCCGACTACCTGGCCGCGCCGCACGCACGATCGGGGCGTCACCTTGCCGTTCATCCCGCCGAACGTCCGCACCGCGGCCGTCGACCGCGCCGGCAACCTCTGGATCGCGCTCGCCGTGCCGGTAATCTTCGTCTACGACCCGAACGGCGAGAAGATCCGCACGGTGCGGCTCCGCGCGGCGAGCATCGTGCAGCCGTCGAGCCTCTACTTCCCCGACCGCACCCGCATGCTCGTCGCCCCCGGCGGCTTCGAGTTCACGGTGTGGTGAGCGTCGTCCGGAACACCGTCACCGCCTGCCCGCCGAGCTGCACGCGGTCCCCGGCGACACGGACGCGCACGACGCCGCCGCGCGCGGAGGCCTGGTAGCCGGTCAGCGCATCCCGCCCCAACCGGTTGCGCCAGTAGGGGCCCAGGCAGCAGTGCGCCGACCCGGTCACGGGATCCTCGTCGATGCCGACAGCAGGGGCGAAGTAGCGCGAGACGAAATCGAACGTCGCTTCGGCGGGCCGGCTCGTCACGATGAGCCCGCGACCTTCGACCCTGCGCAACGCCGCCATGTCGGGTTCGAGCGCGCGGAGAACCGCCTCCGAATCGACCTCCACCAGATAGTCGAACCGGTTCCGGCCCACGTAGCGCGGGTCGACGCGTAGGGCCTCGAGGAGGCGGCGCGGGGGCTCGGCGGGCTCGGCCGGCTCGGCCGGGAAGTCGAGCTCGATCCAGTCCGCCCGGCGCGCGGCCCCCAGGACGCCCGAGCGGGTCTCGAAGCGCAGGCAGGCATCGTCGTCCTGCTCGAGGCCCTCCTCCCACAGCACGTGGGCGCTCGCGAGGGTGGCGTGGCCGCAGAGATCGACCTCCACTGCCGGCGTGAACCACCGAAGTCCGTACAGGCCCGGCGACCGCCGGACGACGAACGCGGTCTCTGCGAGGTTCATCTCGCCTGCGACGCTCTGCATCCAGGCCTCTGCGGCCGGCTCGGGGAGCAGGCAGACCGCGGCCGGGTTCCCTTCGAAGACCTCGCGCGCAAAGGCGTCCACCTGCACGAGAGTCACCTCCACCGGCTCTCCCCCGGAAGGAGTCCTCGAGCGGCGGCGGTCGCCGGCCCCTGTTGGGCATTGCAGCCGGACCGGGTCGATTGCCTCGCCGCGGAGCCCTTTGTTATCATTGGCCGTTTGTTCGGCGCGGGGAGCGGCACACCGTGCGCGTGGGCGGCGATGCGGGCATGCCCGACGAACGGGACACGTCTCTGGCGCGTTCTCTGCAGTCCCTGCACGAGAATATCCGCAGAGCAGGACCAGCGGCAACGGCGAGCTACTCGCTGATCGGCGCGCTCCTTCTGCTGGGCGGCGCGGGAGTTCTCGTGGACCGCTGGCAGGGGACGGCGCCCTGGGGGGTGCTGGCCGGTATGGCCCTCGGGCTCGTGGTCGGGTTCTATCAGCTCGCGATGGTGATGTGGAGACGGTAAGCCGATGACGGTCCTGACGCTGGCGGGAGCTACGCTCGCGTCCGCTGCGCTCGTCGCCGTCGCCGCGCCCGGGGCGGCAGTGGAGATAGGGCTTGGCCTCGCCGCGCCGCTGGCCGCAGCGATCTGCACGCACGTGGCGATCGCGCGGGCCCACCGGCGGGACCCCGCTCGGCTCACCGGGGTCATGGTGCGCCTCTTCGCCGGGAAGTTCATCCTCTTCGGCGCCTACATCGTCCTGGTCCTGACGAGCCTGTCGCTCGAAGTCGCCCCGTTCCTGTTGAGTTTCGTCACCTACTTCGCGGTGCTGCACGTCGTCGAGGCGGCGCACCTGCGCCGGCTTTCGGCGCCATGACCGTCCGTCAGGAGCAATCCAGGAGATGACCCAAGCCCACGGCGAACCCGCGGCCGGTCACGCCGGCGACGCCGGCCACGGCGACGAGCCGTTCAACGCGGGGGAGATGATCGTCGAGCACATCGCGAACAGTCCCCTCGACCATCCGCTGGTTCATCTCCCGCCGCTGTTCGGGATCGATTTCTCCATCACGAAGCACGTGCTCATGCTGTGGCTCGTGGCGGCCACGGTGTTCCTGCTGGTCACGGTCACCGTGCGGCGCTACCTGCGCCAGGAACGGCTGGTGCCGGGCGGCTTCATGACCGTCCTGGAGTTCATGGTCGAGTTCATCCGCGATTCGATCGTGGTCCCCAACGTCGGCGAGCGGCACGCCAGAAGGTGGGCGCCGCTCATCCTGACCTTCTTCATCTTCATTCTGTTGGCCAACCTCGTCGGCCTGATACCGATGTTCGAGGTGCTCGGGCTGATCGACCACTACGTGCTGCACACGGGCGAGGACTCGTTCCTGAAGCAGCTCCTGCACGGCGGGGCAACGGCGACCGCCAACTTCAACGTCACGGCCGGCCTCGCGGTCATCACGTTCATCGCGATCATCGTCGCCGGAACGACCGCGCACGGGTTCATCCAGCACTGGAAGAACCTGGTGCCGCACGGCCTGGCGTGGCCGATCTACTTCCTGCTGATCCCGATCGAGGTCATCGGCATGATCGTCAGGCCGTTCGCCCTGACGCTGCGGCTCGCGGCCAACATGACGGCCGGGCACATCGCCATTCTCGCGCTCCTGTCGTTCGTGCTGATCTTCGCCGAGCAGTTCCAGAGCGCCGCGGCCGGCATCGGAGTCGGGCTCGTCGTGTCCGTGCCGATGGCGGTCGGTATTTCCGCGCTCGAGATCATCGTCATCCTGGTGCAGGCGTACGTCTTCACGCTGCTGACCACCACCTTCATCGGGATGGCCATCAACGTGCACCACTAGACACCCGGGACGGAACGGAAACGGAGGCTACGGAATGGAAGGTACGCTGAACATCTTCGGCGCGGCGCTCGGACTCGGACTGATCGTCATCGGCGCGGGGCTCGGCATCGGCAAGCTGGCCGCGGCCGCCGCGGAAGGGATCGCGCGGCAACCCAACGCCACCAGCCAGATCACCGGGGCCGTGAACCTGCCGCTGTTCCTGCTCGAAGGGGTGGCGATCGTCGCCGAGGCGTTCGTGCTGGTCAGCCTCTTCATCGCGTAGCCGTCCGGACGGACCGGACCCACGCGGCAGTACGCAACCTCACGCCAAGGACACGGCCGATGGACAACCCTCTGGTCCAACTCGATCCGGGACTCTTCTTCTGGACCATCTTCACGTTCCTGATCCTGCTGGGCCTCCTGGCGAGGTTCGCCTGGCGGCCCCTGCTCGCCGCGCTCGAGAGCCGGCAGGCGACGATTCGGCAGTCGCTCGACGACGCCGAGGCGGCGCGCAAGCAGCTCGAGCAGGCCCAGCAGAACGCCGAGGCCACGCTCCGCCAGGCGCGCGTCGAGGCCGGCACCATCCTCTCCGACACCCGCGCGGCCGCCGCCACGCAGCGTGAGCAGATACTGCAGGACGCGCAGGCCGAGGTGGAGGCTCGGATCGCCAACGCCGAGCGGCAGATTCAGCTGGAGCGCGACCGCGCCCTCGCGCAAGTCCGGCAGGAAGCGGTCGACGTGTCGCTGGCGATAGCCACCAAGCTCATTCAGCGCAACATCACCCGAGCAGACAACGAGGCGTTGATCGACGACGCCCTCAAGCAGGTCGAGGCGAGAGTGGCGCAGTAGCGCGCGCCACTCTCGGCGCGCGTGGCCGCAAACCAGGCGGAGCCACGCGCGTGCGGAAGGCACGTAACCGCCGTCCGCGTCCGTCGCCGGCCTCGAACATCGGCGGTTTTCTTCCCCACCGTTGCAGGCCCGGCACCCCACACCGCTCCACATCTCGTCGCCGGCCTCGAACGCCGGCGGTCTCGTACCCGCCCACACGACGCCCGGCAGCCGACAGCCAGACACGGCGACGGGAATCCGACGGTCGGTCAGGGCTGGAGGAGAACGGCGGCCGGCACGGACGCGCCGAGCATCTCGCTGGCGCTCTGGGCCTGGTCGAAGAGCACCTGCGGATAGACGCCGAAGAGCAGCGAGCCGGCTACGGCGATGACGAGCGCGACCGCTATGGCGGGACGGATTGTGATTGCCGAGCCGAGCGTCTCTTCCTTCAGCCACATGAAGACGACGACCCGGATGTAGTAGTAGAGGGAGATGGCGCTGTTGACGACGCCGATCACCGCCAGCCAGATGAAGCCCGACTCGATCGCGGCACTGAAGAGCCAGAACTTGCCCATGAAGCCGGCCGTCGGCGGAATGCCGCCGAGCGACAGCATGAAGATCAGCATCGCAATGGCCGCCGCCGGCTGGCGGAAGTAGAGCCCGCTGAGGTCCTTGAGCTCGTCGCCGACGACGTCCTTCCGGCGCAGCATCGAGAGGATGGCGAACGCGCCAAGCTGCATGAAGAGGTAGACCCAGAGGTAGACCATGATCGACGTCACGCCGCGGTCGGAGGCGGCGACGACGCCGATGAGCAGGTAGCCGGCGTGGGCGATGGACGAGTACGCCAGCATGCGCTTGATGTTGCTCTGCGTGATGGCGGCGATGTTGCCGACGGTCATGGTGACGGCGGCCAGCGCCCAGAAGAAGACCTGCCAGTCGGCCATCAGCCCGGGCAGGCCTTCGAGCAGAATCCGGAGCAGCATCGCGAACGACGCGGCCTTCGAGCCGACCGAGAGGAAGGCGGTCACGGGGGTCGGTGCCCCCTCATACACGTCCGGCGCCCACATGTGGAAGGGGACCGCGGCGATCTTGAATCCCATGCCGGCGCCGAGAAGGATGAGGGCCAGCGACAGCAGCAACGTCCGTTCCGTGCCGGCCAGGGCTTCGGCGATGCCGGCCAGGCTTGTCGTCCCCGTCACGCCGTAGAAGAGCGACATCCCGTAGAGCAGCAGCCCCAACGAGAACGCGCCGAGCAGGAAGTACTTGACGGCCGCCTCGTTGGATCGCCGGCTCGGCTTGAGGAAGCCGGTCAGGATGTAGAACGAGATGGCCATCGTCTCGAGGCCGATGAAGAGCGTGATCAGGTCGATCCCGCTCGCCATGAACATCATCCCGAGCGTGGCGCACAGAATCAGGAAGCAGTACTCTCCCGCCCGCACTCCCTCCACCTGCAGGTACGGCACCGACATCAGCACCGTGATGCCCGCCGACAGCAGGAAGAGCACCTTGAAGAAGGCGGCGAACCCGTCGACGGCCAGGAGCCCGGCCGAGATGGTGGTGTCGAGCCCGGCGAACGCCAGGACGGCCACCCCGGAGGCGGCGAGCGTGCCGAGCGTGACCCCGAAGACGGCGGACTCGCGGCGCGGCAGCAGCACATCGACCACCAGCACCAGCAGCGCCCCTGCCGTCAGCAGGATCTCGGGCAGAAGGTAGTAGAAGTCGGCGGCGGAGAACCCGGCAGGCATGGTCGTGTCCCTCGCGCCGGGCTCAGCGGGCGCCGCCCCGGACCGGTACGTCCGGCAGCACGAGAGTGCCGGTGGCCTCGACTCCCGGCGCCGCGGCGTCGACGGTCAACCGCTGCGCGTCGGCGTCGCCTGCGGCGGCGATCGCGAAACGCGGCGTGTAGTCGGCGTTGACCCGCATCATGACCTTGTCCACCGAGGTCTCAAGGCGGTCCAGGAACGGCTTCGGATAGAGGCCGATCCAGACGGCCAGCAGCAGCAGCGGCACGAACGTGGCGAACTCGCGCGCGCTGATGTCGGGCAGGTTCTCGTTCTTCGGGTTGTCGACGGTGCCGAACATCGTCCGCTGGTAGAGCCAGAGCATGTACGCCGCCCCCAGGACGATGCCGCTCGCCGCGAAGAAGGCCCACGTCTTGTTGACGACGAAGATCCCCTGCAGGATGAGCACCTCGCCGATGAACCCGTTCAGCGTCGGCAGCCCGATGGACGACATCGTCATCACGAGGAAGATGGCCGCGTAGACCGGCATGACCTTCGACAGCCCGCCGTACTCGGCGATCATCCGCGTGTGGCGCCGCTCGTAGACGACGCCGACCAGCAGGAAGAGGGCGCCGGTCGAGATGCCGTGGTTGAGCTGCTGCACGATGCTGCCGGTGATGCCCACGGGCGTCAGCGCGAACATGCCGAGCATCACCATGCCCATGTGGCTGACGCTCGAGTAGGCGACCAGGCGCTTCCAGTCGCGCTGGGCCATGGCCACGAGCGCGCCGTAGACGATCCCGACGATGGAGAGCAGGACGACCGCGGGGACGAAGGCCTGCGTCGCCTCCGGCAGGATCGGGAGGCTGAAGCGGATGAACCCGTAGGTCCCCATCTTCAGGAGCACGGCGGCCATCGGCGCGTCGGTGTGGGCGTCGGGCAGCCAGGTGTGGAACGGGAACATCGGCACCTTGACCGCGAAGCCCAGGAAGAAGGCGAGGAAGATCCACCACTGCAGGTCGGAGGGGATGTTCAGCTCGTGGAACTGCGTGATGTCGAACGTGTACACCCCGGTCACGTCCTGGTGGTAGAAGTAGACGGCCAGGATGCCGAGCAGCATGATGACGCTGCCGACCAGGGTGAACAGGAAGAACTTGATTGCCGAGTAGAGCCGGTTGTCGCTGCCCCAGATGCCGATGAGGAAGTACATCGGCACCAGCATCACTTCCCAGAACAGGAAGAACAGCAGGAAGTCGAGCGACACGAAGGCGCCGATCATCCCGGTCTGCAGCATCAGCAGGAAGATGTAGTACTCCTTCACCCGCGTCTGGATCGCGTTCCACGACGACAGCACGGCGATGACGCCCATCATCGTCGTGAGCAGGACGAGGAGCACGCTGAAGCCGTCGACCCCGAGGAAGTACTGCGCGCCGATGGAGGGAATCCACTCCATCTGCTCGACGAACTGCCAGTCCGGGTTCGCCGAGTCGTAGACGAACCAGAGCGGCAGGGAGACGAGGAACCCGAGGAACGCCGTCGCGTTGGCGATCCAGCGGATCAGGTCGACCTGACGCTTGCCGACGAACAGGAGCACGAGCGCGCCGGCGAGCGGCGTGAAGAGGATCAGCGACAGCAGCGAGGGGGTATCGGCGGCGTTGCTCATGGCATGGTCCGGCTAGCGGGCGAGGAGGTACCAGGTGACGAACGCGAACACGCCGAGCAGGGTGGCGAACGCGTAGTTCTGAATGAGGCCGGTCTGCGCCCGGCGGAACAGGTAGCTGGCCTCCGCGCACACCCAGGCCACGAGGTTGACCAGCCCGTCGACGACGTACTTGTCGAGGACGTGCGACACCCAGGACGAGAAGATCGTCGTCCACCCGGCCCCGTTGACGGCGCCGTCCACGACCCGCTGGTCCACCGTCCACAGGCCGTTCGCGCCCTCCATCGTGCCGCGCACGACGGTCGCGCCGTACAGCTCGTCAACGTAGTACTTGTTGGTCAGCACGCGGTGCGGGCCCGCGAACGTTCGCGCCATCTCATCGGCCGCCGCCGGCTGCTGCACGTAGTTCCGGTAGGCGAACAGGATCGCACCGGCGGCGAGCAGCACGGAGAGCGCCATCAGGCCGAGCTCCGCGGTGTGCGACAGGTGGTGCGCCTCCTCGGCCGCGTGGAAGGCACCGAACGCGGTGAAACTCGGCTCGAGGAAGTGCTCGATCACGTTGCTGCCGCCGAGGGCCGCCGGCACGCCGATGAATCCGGCGAAGACCGCGCCGACCGCCAGCACCATCAGGGGCGCGGTCATCGTGCGCGGGGACTCGTGCGGCCCGTGCCACGCGTGTCCGTGCCCGCCGTCGTCGTGGGCCTCTCCGCCGGCGGGGTGCCCCCACTCCGGGCCGCGATACCGGCCCAGGAAGGTCATGTTGATAAGGCGGAACATGTAGAAGGCGGTCATCACCGCGGTCAGCGCGCCGATGCCCCACAGCGCCTGGCTGTGGAGGAACGTGCGGTAGAGGATCTCGTCCTTGCTGAAGAACCCGGCCAGCGGCGGGATGCCGGCGATGGCCACCGCGCCGATCGCCATCGTCCAGAACGTGGTCGGCATGTAGGCCTTCAGGCCGCCCATCCGGCGCATGTCCTGTTCTTCATTCATGCCGTGGATGACGGAGCCGCTCCCGAGGAAGAGCAGCGCCTTGAAGAAGGCATGCGTCATCAGGTGGAACGCACCGGCCGCGAACGCACCGACGCCGGTGGCCAGGAACATGTACCCGAGCTGCGAGACGGTCGAGTAGGCCAGCACTCTCTTGATGTCTGTCTGGACCAGCCCGATCGTGGCCGCCATGAAGGCCGTCAGCACGCCGATCCAGGCCACCACCTCCATCACCATCGGGGCGTGCGAGAACAGCACGGCGTTCCGGCAGACCATGTAGACGCCCGCCGTGACCATGGTCGCCGCGTGGATCAGGGCGGAAACCGGCGTCGGTCCCTCCATCGCGTCCGGCAGCCAGACGTAGAGCGGAATCTGCGCGCTCTTGCCGGTGGCGCCGATGAACAGGAAGAGGCAGATCAACGAGAGCACGCCGAACCCGACCTCCACCGGCATGCCCGCCGCGGCCTCGGCCACCTCGCGGAAGTCGAGGGTGCCGAACGTGAAGAACACGAGGAAGATGCCGAGGATGAAGCCCCAGTCGCCGATGCGGTTGACGATGAACGCCTTCTTGCCGGCGTCCGACGCGCTCTGCTTCCGGTACCAGTAGCCGATCAGCAGGTAGGAGCAGAGGCCCACCCCTTCCCAGCCGACGAACATCACCAGGAAGCTGCTCCCCAGCACGAGGGTCAGCATGAAGAAGCAGAAGAGGTTGAGGTAGCAGAAGAACCGGGCCACCCCGCCCCGCGGCTCGTGGGCGATGTAGCCGACCGAATAGACGTGGATGAGCAGGCCGATGCCGGTCACCACGAGCAGCATCATGCCGGACAGGGGATCGAGCGCGAACGCCCACGGGACCTCGAACGAGCCGATGCCGTTCGCGGTCTCGAGCGGGATCGGCGGGATCCAGCTCGCCACCGTGACCTCGTGGTAGCGCTCGTCCGCCGGCAGCCCGAGCAGGCCCAGGAAGGCGACGACGCTCAGGACGAAGGCGACGGCCATGGTGGAGACCGCGACCAGCCCGGCCGTCTGCTTGCTGAAGAAGCGAATGCCGACCAGCCCATTGAGGGCGGCGCCCAGACCGGGCAGGAGCGGGATCAGCCAGATGAGGTCCATGGAAACAGCGTCACCACCGCATGATCTGAATCTCGTCGATGTTCACCGTCTCCTTGTTGCGGTAGAAGGCGATGATGATGCCGAGGCCGACCGCGGCTTCCGCCGCAGCCACCGCAATCACGAAGACGACGAACACCTGCCCGGCCAGATCCTGAAGCTGGTCCGAAAGCGCGACCAGGTTGATGTTGACAGCGTTCAGGATGAGCTCGATCGACATGAAGATGATGATCACGTTCCGGCGCACCAGCACGCCGATCACGCCGATCATGAACAGCGCCGCCGAGAGCAGGCTGTAGTGCAGCGGGGTGATTTCGAGCACGCGTTACTCCCCCAGGTGCCGCTTCGCCAGCACGATGGCGCCGACCA
The DNA here is from genome assembly GCA_021296475.1 of Acidobacteriota bacterium. Classification (GTDB taxonomy): domain Bacteria; phylum Acidobacteriota; class Vicinamibacteria; order Vicinamibacterales; family UBA8438; genus JAGWAJ01. The sequence continues at coordinate 7,074 of JAGWAJ010000011.1, read as the reverse complement.
TCGCGACGAGCAGCAGCATCGACGCCAGCTCGAACGGGATGAGGTAGCTGGTGTAGAGCACCCATCCGAGCTGCTCGGTGTTGCCGCTCGTGAACGGCGTCCCGAAGCCGGAGAGGGTTCCCTCCGGCGCCGCGCCGGCGCGCAGCGACGACGACACAACGACGACGATGAGGGCCAATACCACGCCGCCGAGCACCAGGCCCGACCGGGCGAGGCGCCTCGGGTCCGAGAAGCGCTCGGGCGCCTGCTTCAGGTTCACGAGCATGACGACGAACAGGTACAGGACGACGATTCCGCCCGCGTAGACCAGCACCTGGATCACGGCGACGAACTCCGCGTTCAGCGTTACGTAGAGCACCGCCACGAGCAGGAAGTTCACCACCAGGAACAGCACGCTGTGCACGGCGCTGCGCGCCGAGACGACCATCACCCCGAGCCCCAGAATCAGCGCCGCCAGCGTGTAGAAGAGAAGAGCTTCGGCCATCGCCTGCCTGTCCTAGAACACGACCTTGAACACGCCGGTCACCACGAGGTTGCCGATCGCGACCGGGATGAGCACCTTCCAGCCGAGGCTCATCAACTGGTCGTAGCGGTAGCGCGGCAGCGTGGCGCGGATCCAGATGAACACGTAGAGGAACAGGAAGACCTTGCCGACGAACCAGATCCAGGCCGGCAACAGGTCGAGGAAGCCGAGCCAGGCGATGTTCGGGAACGGCCGCAGCCAGCCGCCGAAGAATATCAGCACGACGACCGCCGAGATGACGATCATGTTGGCGTACTCGGCCAGGAAGAACAGCGCGAAGCGCATCCCGCTGTACTCGGTGTGGAACCCGCCCGTCAGCTCCGTCTCCGCTTCCGGCAGGTCGAACGGCGCGCGGTTGGTCTCGGCGAGCCCGCCGATGAAGACCAGCACGAGCGCGACCGGCTGAATGAACCCGAACCAGATCCCGCTCTCCCGCTGCGCCTCCACGATGCCGACGAGGCTGAGGGTGCCGGTGGTCAGGATGACGCTGACCAGCGTCATCGTCACCGCGATCTCGTAGCTGATGAGCTGCGCCGAGGCGCGCAGGCTGGCGAGCAGCGGGTACTTGCTGTTCGAGGCCCAGCCGCCGAGGATGATGCCGTAGACGCCGATCGACGTCACCGAGATGATGAAGAGGAGCCCGACGTTGATGTCGCCGATGTAGTAGAGGGGATCCGGTCCGAACGGCACGACCGCGAAGACGACCAGCGCCGGCACCAGGCTCATGATCGGCGCCAGCGTGAAGACGTACCGGTCCGCCTTCACCGGCGTGATGTCTTCCTTGAGGATCAGCTTGATGGGGTCCGCGAGCGCCTGCAGGATGCCGTAGGGCCCGACGCGCATCGGGCCGAGCCGCGACTGGGCCCAGGCGATCACCTTCCGCTCCATCAGCACGAGGAAGGTCACCGCGACCAGGACGGCATTGACCAGAACCGCAATCTTCAGCAACGGGATGACGACGGTGTCGAGCATGTTCCCGTGATCACATCCTGCGCGCTCAGCGATCGACCTCGCCGAGCACGATGTCGATGGTTCCGATCAGCGCCACGACGTCCGCCACGAGGTGCCCGCGGACGAGCCGCTTGAGCCCCTGCAGGTTGCAGAACGACGGCGGCCGGACGCGGAACCGGTAGGGGTTGGTCGACTTCCCGTCGCTCACGAGGAAGTACCCGAGCTCGCCCTTCGGGGACTCGATGGCGTGATAGGTCTCTCCGGCCGGCGGCTTGAGGAGGCGCGGCACCTTGCCCATCACGGGCCCTTCCGGAAGCCCGTCGAGCCCCTGCCGGATGATGCGGATCGACTGCCGGAACTCTTCCATCCGGATCAGGTAGCGGTCGTAGGTGTCGCCGCGCGTGCCGAGCGGGATGTCGAAGTCGAACTCCTCGTAGGCGGCGTTCGGCTCGTCCTTGCGGAGGTCGCGCGAAACTCCCGAGCCGCGCAGCGGCGGGCCGCAGAGCCCCAGGCCGATCGCCTCCTCCCCCGAGATGACCCCGACGTCGCGCGTCCGCTTGAGCCAGATGCGATTGTTCGTCAGGAGCGTCTCGTAGTCGTCCAGCTTCCCTTCCATCAGGTCGCAGAACGACCGCAGCTTCCGGTCCCACCCCGGCGGAATGTCGAGCGGCAGCCCGCCGACGCGCATCGAGTTGTAGGTCAGACGCGCCCCGCAGAACTCTTCGAACAGGTCGAGCACGAACTCGCGCTCGCGGAACGCATACAGCAGCACGGTCAGGGCGCCGATGTCCATGGCATGCGTGCCGAGCCACAGGCAGTGGCTGGCTATCCGCTGCAGCTCCGCGAGGATGGTGCGGATGTACCGCGCCCGCCGCGGCACCTCGATCTGCATCAGCTTCTCGACCGCCTCGACGTAGCCGAGGTTGTTGGTGGCGGCCGCCACGTAGTCCATGCGGTCGGTCAGCAGGATGATGTGCGTCCAGTCGCGGTTTTCGCACAGCTTCTCGACGCCGCGATGGATGTAGCCGATCACGCAGTCCGCGTCGAGAACGCGCTCGCCGTCGAGCCGCAGCACGACCCGCAGCACGCCGTGCGTGCTCGGATGCTGCGGCCCCATGTTGATCACCAGCTCGTTGGTATCGAACTGGCTCGTGCTGGCGCGGGGAGCGGGAACCGTCATGGTGCGTCCGTCTCGGCTATTCGATCTCCGAATCCGGGCCCGCGCCGGACCGCAGGTCCGCTGCCTCGTCCGGCAGGTTGCGCACGCGCAGCCAGTCCTGCGGGTTCTCCATCAGCAGCTCGCCGGGTCCCTCGAGAGGGTAGTCCTTGCGCTGCGGATACCCCTGCCATTCGTCGGGCATCAGGATGCGCCGCAGGTCCGGATGATTCACGATATTGATCCCGAACTGGTCGAACACCTCGCGCTCGAGCCAGTTGGCGGCGGGCCAAAGGCCGGTCACCGATTCCACCTCTTCGTCCTCGGCGACGCGCGCCTTGACCCGAATGCGGTGTCGCAGCCGCGTCGAGTAGAGACAGTAGATGAGGTCGAATCGCCGCTCGCGCGGCGGCCAGTCCGTCGCGGTCACGTCCGAGCAGTAGTCGAACGCCGTGGCCTCGGCCGTCTTGAGGAACTCGAGCACCTCGAGCAACCGCTCGCGCGCGACGATGAGGGTCCAGTCCCCGACCCAGTAGGACACGGCCTCGATCGCACCCGGCAGCGCGTCCTGGACGGCCGCGACCGCGATCGGCGCCTCCATTCCCTCCGGCGGCGGCGGATCGGGCGGGCCCTTGGGAGGCTCGGGCGGCGGCTTCGGCTTCGGTTTGGGCCTGGCCGCAGCGGGCTTCGCCGCAGCAGGCTTCGGCGCAGCGGGTTTCGCCGGCGCTGCCGCCGCCGCAGGCTTCGGCGCAGCGGATTTCGCCGACGCTGCCGCCGACTCGGCGGCGGCCGGAGGTGCGGATTCCGATTGCCGCGCAGCCTCGGGCGCGGGGCGCGCGGCGGAATCCGGTGCGGCGCCGCCCTCGTCAGGCGACTCGGCGCCGGGCTTCTTGTCGTCGGTCATCGGACACCGGCCATCGGTCTGCGATCGGCGTTCCCCACCGTCAGGCCCAGTCCAGCGCACCCTTGCGCCACGCGTACACGTACCCGATGACGAGAATGAACAGGAAGACGAGCATCTCGATGAGGCCGAACAGCGCCAGCTCGTCCATGATGACGGCCCACGGGAACATGAAGACGGTCTCGACGTCGAAGATCACGAACAGCATCGCCACCAGGTAGTAGCGAACGCTGTAGCGGTCCCGGGCATCCGTCAGCGGCTCGATGCCGCACTCGTACGGCTCGAGCTTCACCTTGTTGACGCGGCTCGCGTGCACCAGCTTCGACACCATCAGCGTGAAGATGGCGAAGCCGATCGCAACGAGGATGAAGAGAAAAATCGGAATGTAGGCTTCTGGCATCGTCGCTGCGGGAACGTGGTTAACCCGGTGCGACCCGGCTCCCGCGATACGGCGCGACGTGCGGGCCGAAAAACCGGGCGAAGTATTGCACGCGCCACGGGAAGTGTCAAGGAACGGGGTGCCGGCGTCGGACCCGGACCGTGGCGGACTGCTATACTCCGGCCGAGACACAGGATTCCCTCATGCGACGCATTTCAGGCGCGTCGTTCGCAGGCGGCATGGCGGCCTTCATCGCCCTCGCCGTCGTGCCCGCGACCGTCGGCGGCCTGCGGGCGCAGTCGGTCGAGCGCCAGATGATCGTGACGGTGCTCGACGGCGACGACGAGCCCGTCGACGGCCTCGCCGCGCGCGACTTCGTGGTCCGCGAGGACGGAGCCTCGCGCGAGGTGCTGCGCGTCGAGCCCGCGGGCGGCGGACGGCAGATCGCGGTGCTCGTCGACACGTCCCAGGCGGCGGCCCGCGCCACGCGCGACTTCCGCGCCGGGCTCGAGGCCTTCTTCGAGGCGATGCACGACGGGAACGAGATCTCGCTGATCAGCTTCGGGGGACCGCCACGCATCCTGGTCGGCTCCACCACGAGCCTCGCCCGCCTCCGGGACGGTCTGGGCGGGGTCTTCGGATTCGCCCAGTCGGCCGCCTACCTCCTGGACGCGATGGCGCAGGCGGCCGAGGGCTTCGCGCGCCGCGAGTCGCCCCGCCCCGTGCTCGTGGCCCTGACCACCGAGGGCGTCGACTACAGCAACGTGCGATCGCGACGGGTCTTCGAGCGCGTCCGGGAGAGCGGCGCCGCCGTGTACACCCTGCTCGTGGCCGGCCGGGGCTCGGCGGGCCGCGCCGACTTCGCCGACGCCGGCCGCCAGCGGGCCGAGATGGAGCGCAACCTGGTGCTCGAGCGCGGCCCGCGCGATTCCGGCGGGCGGAGCGAGATCGTGCTCACGAGCCTCGGGGTCGAGCACGCCCTGCTGGAGTTTGCGACCGAGCTCCGCAACCAGCATCTGGTGACCTACGCCCGTCCCGACGCGCTCATTCCGCCGGAGCGCATCGAGGTCGAAGTCAACCGGGCGGGGCTCAGCGCCCGCGGCACGCCGCTGAAGGCGGATTGACCATGAACCGACTGGCAACCGCGGCCCTGATCGCCGTCGCCGGCGCTGCCGGCTGGGGATCGGCGACGCTGCCGGCCGGTGCCCAGCAGCAGGCGCAACCGCCCGAGTTCCGGGCCGGCGTGGATGTCGTCTCCCTCAGCGTGACGGTCACCGACCTGGAGACGCGCTTCGTGACCGATCTCGAGCCGGACGACTTCGCGGTCTACGAGGACGGCATCCGGCAGGAGATCAACTTCTTCACCCGCACGCAGCTCCCGATAGCGCTCGCCCTGCTCATCGACACCAGCGCCAGCATGGACGAGGAGATGGGGACCGCGCAGGAAGCCGCGATCGGCTTCTCGCAACGGCTCGGCCCCGACGACCTCGCCGAGATCATCGACTTCGACAGCCGCGTCGACGTCCTGCAGGGTTTCACGAACGACGTCGACGAACTCGAGTCCGCCATCCGCCGGACGTCGGCGGGCGGTTCGACCTCGCTGTACAACGCGCTCTACATCTCCCTGAAGGACCTCACGCGAGCGCCGCTCCGCGAGGCAGACGTCCGGCGCGAGGCGATCATCGTCCTGTCCGACGGCGAGGACACGTCGAGCCTCGTCAGTTTCGAGGAGGTGCTCGAGCTCGCCAAGCGGTCCGAGACGGCCATCTACTCGATCGGCTTGCAGTCCGAGGACCGCCGGGCGCGCACCGGCTTCCGCGAAGCCGACTTCGTGCTCCGGCAACTGGCGCAGGAGACCGGCGGGCGCGCGTTCTTCCCCGACGAAGTCAGCGAGCTTCCGGACATCTACCGGCAGATCTCGGACGAGCTCTCCAGCCAGTACTCCGTCGGCTACATCTCGGCCAACCCGCTCCGCAACGGGCAGTGGCGCCGCATCGTCGTGCAGGTCGAGCGCGAGGGCGCGACCGCGCGGACGAAGCGGGGTTACTACGCGCCGCGGGGGTGACGCCCCCGCCCCGAGACGCTCATGAACGCGATCCCCCTGGCGCTCTACGTGACGGCCAGCGGCGCGTACGCCGTCCATTTCGCGCGTCCCGACGGCACGTGGGGCCCCACGGCGACCCTGACCCTCGTCGCCGGCGCGCTCGCGCACACGTTCGTCATCGGCATGCAGACGATGCAGGTGGGCCACATCCCGTTCGTCGGCACGACGGGTGCGATCTCCGCGTTCGTCTGGCTTCTCGCGCTGGCCTACCTCTATACCGAGATGACGGCCGACGAGCGCTCGATGGGCATCTTCCTGGTGCCCCTGATGGTCGTGCTGCAGACGATCCCCGCTCTCGGCAACAGCGTGGCCGCCCGGCCTCCGGTGCTCGAGAGCCGCTGGTTCGAGATCCATGTCTTCTCGCTGCTCGTCGCCTACGCGAGCCTGGCCCTGGCCTGCGTCGTGAGCGTGACCTACGTGCTGCTGTTCAAGGAGCTGAAGGCCAAGCACCCGGGCGTGTTCTACGCGCGCCTGCCGTCCCTGCAGGTGCTCGACGCGATGAACCGCCGCACCGTGGGCATCGGCTGGTTGTTCCTGACCATCGGCATCGGCGTCGGCGTCATCTGGACGGCCCAGCTTCAGCCCGGCGCGGTCGATCCTCGGGTGCAGGCGATGTCGCCGCTCGATCCGAAGATCTTCATAGTGGTCCTCTGCTGGCTGGTGTACGGGTTCGGGATCGTCGCGCGTTCCCGGCTCGGGTGGGGCGGCCGCCGTGCGGCGTGGCTTTCGACCGCCGGCTTCGCCATCCTGCTGCTCAACTTCGTGCCCATCGGCTACTTCGGAACCGAGACGCACAACTTCTATTAAGAGGAGAGGTTCCGAACCGGTCCGAGGGGCTCACGCATTCCGCATCGCACGACTCGAGCCGGCGATCTCGCGACATGCACCTGTTTCTGCTCGGCGTGAGCCATCACAGCGCGCCGGTCGATCTCCGCGAGCGGGTGGACTTCTCGAGGCGCGGGGTGCCGGCGGCGCTGGCCGCACTGGCCGATACGCCGGGGACGGCCGAGGTGGTCGTCCTCTCCACGTGCAACCGGGCCGAGGGGCTCACGCATTCCGC
>JAGWAJ010000097.1:1294-7584 GCA_021296475.1 Acidobacteriota bacterium | reverse complement strand
AGTTCCACCGCGGGCACGAAGAGCCCCGAGTAGGGACTGGGGTAGTTCACCTGCAAATGGCCTGCCTCCTCCCCCAGCGTCTGCAGGCTGAACTCGGGTTCCGCAGTGGGATAGTCGCCTTCCACAATGCCCAGAAACGCCAGGACGTTGCGGATGCCCTGCCCTGCGTAGGTGCGCTGGGCGGAGCGCAGCCGGCCTTCGCCTCGGTTCTCCACGTAAATGGCGGGCACGCCCTTGATGCGGGCCGCGGACAGCGTGCGTCCCGGCAGGGCCTCCGTGCCCCAGACAAAGTCGAACCCAAAGGCAATGGCGGCCTCGTGCACACGCGCCCCGGCTGGGCCGCCCTGCACCTGGTAACCGGCCAGTTCCTTGCAGGCATACAGGTTGCCGCCGGCATGCATCTCGAGCAGGAAGTCGGCTTGGACCACCAGATGCTCCTGAAAGACATGCGCAATGCGTTCCGTGGGGAAGCCCTGGGCACTGCCGGGGAAGATGCGGGCCAGATTCAGATGGTCCCAGCCCCCTTCCCGGGTGCCGTGGGCAAAGGCGGGTCCATTCACCATGGGAATGCCAAAGAACGTGCCGCGCATGTCGGCCGTGTCCAATTCCGCGAAGACATCCTGTATGGCCACCGGACCTTCGTATTCGTCTCCATGCACCAGTCCCGTCACCATGCAGACGGGCCCCGGATTGTCGCCGCGGGCGAGCAGGACGGGGCAGTAGAGCGGTTCGCCCGAGGGCAGGGTGTTCAGGATCAGGTGCAGGCGGGTCTTGGTGCCCTCCGCAAAGTCGGCAACCCTGAAATCGGAATAAAGAATGGGCTGGGCTTCCGTTAACATCGCTTGCACCTCCGTATGGTGACGATTTGGCCAGGCTTGGGCGGCGGTGTCATCCGCCGCGGCCCGGGTTCTACAGGTTGTTTCCTTGGTTCGCCATGGTGGGATCAAGCACATCGCGCAGGGCATCCGCCAGGCTGTTGAGGCCCAGAATCAGCGAGGTGATGAACAGGCCCGGAAAGAATCCGTACCACCAGGCGCGCCGCAGATGGCCGCGCCCGCTCAACAGCATCGCCCCCCACGAGGCATCGGGCGGCTGCGTGCCCAGCCCGAGGAAGCTGAGGGCGGCCTCCACCAGGATGGCGAACGCCACGGCCAGCGTGAGCTGTACGAGGAGGGGGGCCAGCGAGTTGGGCAGCACGGTGCGGAAGATGATGCGGCGGGCAGTGGCCCCGACCGCCTGGGCCGCCAGCACGAAGTCCATTTCCTTCTGCACGAGGATGCTGGCCCGGGCCAGGCGGGCAAATCCCGGCAGTCCCACGATGGCGACGGCGATCATGGCATTGATCGAACCCGGTCCCAGCACGGCCACGATGGTCAGGGCCAACAGGAGCGCCGGGAACGCCAGCAGCGTATCGATGCACCGCATGATGACCGTATCGAGTCCGCGTCCCGCGTAACCGCTGACAAGCCCCAAGGGCACGCCCAGAATAGCGGCGGTGAGAGCCGCAACCGTTCCGGCCAGCAGGGATATGCGTCCCGCGTGCAGGGTGCGCGTATAGATATCGCGTCCGAATTCGTCCGTGCCGAAGAAATGGGCCGCGCTGGGCGGCAGAAACTGGTTGCCCTTGCTGATGACCAATGGATCGTGGGTGGAGAGGAGGGGGGCCGCCACGGAGACGAAGAACATGGCCAGAACCACCACCAGGCCCGCCACTCCGCCCCGATGCCGAAGGAACCGATGCCACAGTCGGGACTGCGAAGGCTGCTCCGGCAAGTCCCAAGGCTGAACAGCCTCATCGCCGCGGGTTGCGCGGTCCTTGGCAGGCTCACTCGACGACATGGTCATGGACGAAGAGGATGGCAGGCCCTGTCCCCGCAAGCAATCGGGTCACTGATAGCGGATGCGCGGATCAAGGTAACCGTAGGTCAGATCCGTAATCAGGGTTACGCAGACGAATGTGACCACGACAAACAGGACGGTGCCTTGCAGGACCGGATAATCCCGTGTCCCTATCGCCTGCAGCATGAGCCTGCCCAGACCGGGCCAATCGAAGATGGACTCGGTGACGACGGCCCCGCCCAGGAACGCACCCAACTGCAGCCCCAAAATGGTCACGACAGGAATCAGCGCATTCTTCAGTACATGGCGCGTCAGGATGCCGGTGTCCGCCAAACCCTTGGCACGCGCCGTGCGCACGTAATCCATCTCCATCACTTCCAGCATGGAGCTCTTGAGGAAGCGCGTCAGCACCGTGGCGGAATAGAAGCCGAGCGTCACGGAAGGCAGGATCATCAGGCGCAGCGCCAGCCCCGGCTTTTCGCTGAATGCCACCTGGCCGGAAGGCGGCAGCCACTTGAGCTGCAGGGAAAACACCAGCACCAGCAAAATGCCCAGCCAGAAGGTGGGAATGGCCTGGCCCAGGGCGACCACCAGCGATGTCAGACGCTCAAACCAGCCGCCTCGCCTGACCGACGCCAGGATGCCCAACGGCAGGGATATGCAGAGGGCAACCAGCAACCCGCCGGCCGTCAACTGCAAGGTAGCCAGGAACTTCCGCGCGATCAAGTCAAAGACGGGGTAGCCATTCAGGATGGATACGCCCAAATCGCCGCGCACCACCTGCCCCAGCCAGATCGCATACTGCACATAGATGGGCTTGTCCAGCCCCAAGCGGGCACGGGCGGCCACGATCTGCTCCGGCAGCGCGTCGGGCCCTGCGATCAGCATGGCCGGATCGCCGGGAATGAAGCGAACCAGGCCGAATACCAGGATGGAACTCAGAAAGAGCACCGGCAGCGTCTGCACCAGTCGCCGCAAGGCGTAAACAACCACTGGGTATCACGAACGGGCGAGATGCCCGGAACCGATGCGGTCCTCTGCCCGTGGGGCCGGTGCGGCACGGACATCCGAGGCTCCGCTTCTCACGAAGCAGAGCCTCGGACTTGCTCTCGATGGGTCGGGCAGTGCCTTGAAGCAACCTGCCCGACCGAAAGCAGGATCTGCGCGGAAGAACCGGGGTTCTACTCGAGCCAAGTGTTGCCCGCAATCAACTCGTCGTTGACGGTCCAATCCAGGCCGTGGACATTGGCCTGGCGGGCGAACAGCGTGTACTTCCAGGAGATCGGAATGTCGATGCATGAGTCCAGCATGATCTCGCCGATTTGCAGGAAGGCCGCTCGTCGCTCTTCGCGATCAAAGGTGGAACCGGCAATCGCCAGCTGATCCACATAGCCCTCCGGGAAATCGCCACGCGGGAAGATGGGACTGGAGCGGGGACGGAACGGGCTGTTGTCGAACAGTCCCATGGGATCCAGGTGCTGCCTGCCCACGAACGTGACGTCGAGGTCGAACACCGCGCTGCCGTCGGTCTCGGGGGTGCCGAGGTGCCGCGGGCCATAGGTGGCGCTGTCCAGCGGTTCCACATCAATTTCCACCCCGATGGTGGCCATGTCGGCCTCCAGGATGGTGCCGATGTCCGTGGTCTCGGGGAACGCCTGAATGGTAATCGTGTTCAGGACCAGCTTGACGCCGTCCTTGTCCCGGACCCCATCACCGTCGGTATCCACCCAGCCGGCCTCGTCCAGCAAGGCGGCCGCGGCATCCAGATCGAAGCTGTAGTGATCGGCCAGCTCCTCGAAGTAGGCCACCGAGTAATCGGGGAACGGCACCACCGTGGCTCCGCCCACACCGAACAGGGCCTGATCCACGATGGCATCCCGGTCAATGGACCAGCACACCGCCTGGCGCACCCGCTTGTCGCTGAGCGGTCCCTCCGGCTGATCCGGGTCCGGGGGGTTCACCGTGATCGAATAGAGCAAACCGCCCTGTCCGAAGTCGACGGCAATGCCGGCATCCAACAGACGCTGGTAGTCCTTGGGCGGAATCGCGATGGCGGCATCGATGATCCCGGTCTCCAAAGCCGTGACCAGGGCTTCCAGGTCATCGAAGGGCTTGAAGGACACCTCGTCCAGATAGGGCCGACCTTCTTCCCAGTAGTCTTCGTTGCGGGTGAAGGTCAGGACATCGCCCGGGATCCATTCCTTGAGCTTGAAGGGGCCCGTGCCAATGCAGGAATTGGTCAGGGAATCGAAGGACTCCGGCGCCATGATGCGCATCACGTTCAGGATGTCGAACATGTTGGGCGTCGGCGCGGCGAAATCGATGGTGACGCTGTGATCCCCGTCGGCCGTGGCTCCCGTCACCGTCTGCACCATGCCGTGCACGTTGGAACCCGTGTCCGGGACCAGGGCCCGCTCGATGTTTTGGACCACGTCATCCGCCACGAAGGCCCGGCCGTTGTGCCAGACCACGTCGTCGCGCAGCGTCAAGGTGACGGATGTGCCCTCCGCGTTGGTCTCCCAGGCCGTGGCCAGGCGCGGCATGATGTTCAGCCGCTTGTCGTAGACAATCAAGCTGTCATAGCACTGATTCTGCATGGGATAACTGACGAAGCCGAGCGAGAACGCGTCGAAGTTGATGATGTCGTCCGTCGTGCCCACCACCAGGGTGCCGCCGGTTCGGGGACCCTCTTCCATGTCCATGTCACTGGCCATCTCCTCGGTCGGAGGGGCAGGGGCACAGGCAACGCTGGCGGCGGCCAAGGCCAGAAGGAGAGCCGCCAATAGGCCGATTCGCAATGAGCTCAAGTGTTTGCAAGTCATAATTCATCCACCTCGCCGAAGAACTGGAATCGATTCGATCGAACAGCATTCCTCTTCGCTGCACGATGCCCCTGCACCGCGGTCCACCGACGGACCGCAGCCATGGGGGCTGGCCAGTTGGGTTTTCGGCAGGAGTCGATTGTATCAGTGCTCGACGCGCGCCTGACGTGGGGCCGGAGAGCGGCCAGGGCGAGCAGTACTGGAAGTCCGCCTGCGCCACAAGGCAGTTCCAATATCTGGACCGTGGCACCTGCAGAAAGGAGAGGGCCTCCATGTCCGCTGGACACATGGAGACTGCTCACCGCACGGGCTGGTGCCCACTGGAAGCCCTGTTGTGGAACAGTGACCAGCTGCTGGCATACAAGGGCCGGTGAGCTGGTCAAGGTCCCGGCCCCCTACACATCGCAAACCTGTTGCCGCTGCGGATACGTGGACAAGCGCAACCGGACCTCACAGGCGCGCTTCCGCTGTGTTGCGTGTGGGTTCGCGGTGAACGCCGACCACAATGCCGCCATCAACATCCTGGGCCGGTACGGGGCTTCCATGCCGGCCCGTCCACCAGCCCGAGGATAGGGGCTGCTGCACGGCGAGGAACGTTGCCTCCCTGCCATCCCCCGGATGGCAAAGGCTCTCCCGCGACCCGTGAACCAGGTGGCTGGGAGCCAAGCCCCTAACTACTCATCCCCTAAGGCCAATGTACTGAATCCAACACACCAATCGAATGCCTGCCAGAGAGCCTCCTGGGTTCTCAGTCCGGAAATGCAGTGTCCCTGTTGACTCTCACGAACTCCCTTCCGGCTGACAGCAGCATCTCCGCCTGGTCCGTCTCGACAAAGTAGTCCCAGGACATGCGCTTGCCGGCATCCCGCGTGCGCGCCTCGATGTCGGCATGCACCCGAGCCACCTCCGGGTGGTCCGCACCCGCGCCGGGCAAGCCAAGCGAATAGGCCAGGTCAAAGGCCCCATAGGCAATGCCGTCCAGACCTTCGACCGCCAGGATGTCATTCAGATTCTCATAGCCAGTCTTGGATTCGACCTGGACCAAAACCAGCATGTTCTCGTTGGCGAACTCGGCGAAGCCGCGGCGGTCGCCATAGCCCGCCTCCAACAACCCATCGTCGTTGAACTCCGTGCCGCGTCCTCCCCCCCAGGACCGATGGCCGAGAGGACCGAAGTAGCAGGCGTTTGCCAACGCTTGTGCCTGTTCCCCGGTTTCGATGTGGGGTGCCATGATGCCCTGAAGCCCCCGGTCCAGCCAGCGGTTGATCTCGTCCGCGCTGTGGTTGGGCACCCGGGCCTTGACCGTCAGGCCGTGGGCATGGGCGACCGATACGATCCGATCCACCTCGACCGGACTGTACGCACCATGCTCGCCGTCCAGGCTTACGCAGTCAAAACCGGACAGGGCGGCCAGCTCAATCCAGAACGGCTCGGCGGATGCCAGCCGGACGGACAGAGCCTTGCGGCCTTCCCGGTTGCACTTGAAGATCGTGTTCTCAAACATCATGCCTGTTCCTTTAAATCGCACTGTTCGGTGCGGTCGCGGGTAATTCGCTCTCGGTTGATGGGGGCCCTGTTGCAAGCCCCCGCAACTCGAGTCCGGGTGGAGCAGTCCCCACCGACAGCCTG
>JAGWAJ010000097.1:712-1153 GCA_021296475.1 Acidobacteriota bacterium | reverse complement strand
ACAGGCCCGTGCGGGAGTCGATTTGCGATGTGTAGGCCGGATTGACCAAGGCCAACGCAGAACCTCTGCGTCGAGATATTGAAGTTAGGGTGTCCGCCATCACGCCCTTGACCCAGCCGTTCAAACGACGGTTGGTGTCCCTGTGGCGGTACTTGGCGGATTTCATGGACATGGACAGGTCCTCACAGGCGATGGTGCCGGCCTTGTCCACGACGGCATGGGCCGCCTGGCAGAGATGGTCGCGCACCTGTTTGCGGTGCCGGGTCCGCCGCCGGTCCCACTTCCGGTGGCCCAGATTGTGCTGCCGGATGTTGTCGGCCTTGCGGGTGTGGCCCTTGTCCCTGTGTTTCTCTTCCAGGTCACGGAGTTTGTTACGGCGTTGCCCCTTGACCTTGCGGGCGTCGCTCTCTTGGGCCAGCAGGTCGCCCAGGCCCTCGCCGT
>JAGWAJ010000097.1:0-426 GCA_021296475.1 Acidobacteriota bacterium | reverse complement strand
CCCCGCCACTGTTTCCGCATCTGCCGGTGCAGGAACGGATCCTCGGTCCAGCGGTTTTGCTTGAGCAGGCCGTACAGACTTTGGCGTTCCGCATCGTCGCCGCGGGTGCGGTGCCGAATGGCCTTCCTGACCGACACCTTGGCCGCCTCCCGCGCCGCCTCAATGTCCCCCAGGGCATCGGCCAGCGTCGCCTTGCCCAGGCGCGCCGGCAGTCCGTGCCAGGCACAGCCCTCCGCCATCCAGGCGTCTCGGATCTCGTAGGGGGATTGTGCCGCGGTGGACACCCCGCGGCACCGGCACCACGCGTCGGCACGCACCCCGCCGGCCCGCTCGGCCAAGCCGGCCAGGCGGTCGTACTTGGCGCGGTTCAGCCCCTGGCTGTGCAGGATGCGCGTGACCTTCTCAGCCATCGGGGGCGGCTTCCCG
>JAGWAJ010000010.1:89423-89799 GCA_021296475.1 Acidobacteriota bacterium | reverse complement strand
CGACCGCGTTGCGCACGCGCCTCGTACGGTTGATCGGCAACGAGCCGAAGCTGGCGGAACGTCTGGAAGTGCACTCCATACGCGACATCGGACGGCGGCTCTACGCCGCCCGCGTCGGGCGCCTCGATCTGGCGAGCGACGATGACGTTCGACCCCGGCTCGCGGAGGCGGCCCAGGGCGTCGAAGGACATCGGTTCACCACCCACTTCCTCTGGACGGAATGGAGCGAGGTGGTCGACGCCTGGCAGCTCGGAAGCTGGGAGGAGTACCGGGACGTGCAGCGCCTCGGCCGCAAGACGCGGCTGGCCGAGAAGCAGCGGGAGCTGCTCTGGTCGATCTTCTCCCGCGTCCGGTCGGAGCTCGCCGCGCGGCAGCG
>JAGWAJ010000010.1:31791-89316 GCA_021296475.1 Acidobacteriota bacterium | reverse complement strand
GCGATCGGCGGCGGTCGTCCGGACGGCCTGTTCTTCGCCGGAGACCTCGGGCAGCGGATCTTCCAGACGCCGTTCTCGTGGCGGGCGCTGGGCGTGGACGTGCGCGGGCGATCTCACACCCTGCGCATCAACTACCGGACCTCGCACCAGATCCGGCGGCAGGCGGATCGGCTCCTGCCCCCGGAGCTCGCCGACGTCGACGGCAACGCGGAGCAGCGTGGCGCGACGGTCTCCGTCTTCAACGGACCGGAGCCGGAGGTCCGCACGTTCGACACGCCCGTGGCCGAAACGGCGGCGGTCGCGGAGTGGCTGCGGGCCCGCACGGCGGAGGGCTACGCGCCGCAGGCGCTCGGGGTGTTCGTCCGATCGTCGGCCCAGGTCGCGCGGGCCGTCGCGGCGGTTCGGGATGGCGGTCTGACGCCCGTCGAGCTCGACGTTCGGTCGGTCGTCGCTTCGGGGGCGGTGGCGGTCGGAACGATGCACCTCGCGAAGGGGCTGGAGTTCCGCGCCGTGGCCGTGGTGGCCTGCGACGACGAGATCCTGCCGCTCCAATCGCGAATCGAGCAGGTCTCGGACGACACGGATCTCGAAGAGGTCTACAGCACCGAGCGGCACTTGCTGTACGTCGCCTGCACGCGCGCCCGCGACCGGCTGCTCGTTACGGGCGTCGAGCCGGCGTCCGAGTTCCTGGACGACCTGCGCGGCGGAACGTGATCGCGCGGGCCGAACTCCGCGCCCTCCAACCGCGTCGAAGCACTCGTGGCGGGATTCCTGAGCGCAGCCCCCTGCGGCCATCGAGGCTGGGTTGACGCCATCGCGACGCAGCCCCCCTTCGGGCGGTGGCTGAGTCTCCTGAAACGATCTCCCGGTGCCGCTCGCACGGCAGCGTGGGGGTGAAGTGAGGAGGGATCGATGAACCTCGGCGCGTTCTCCATCAGCCTCGCCGTCAAGGACCTCGAAGCCTCCAGGGCGTTCTACGAGAAGCTCGGCTTCTCACAGACGGGCGGCGACGGAACGGGCTACCTGATCCTGGTCAACGGGCCGGTCATCATCGGGCTCTTCCAGGGAATGTTCGAGCGCAACATCCTGACCTTCAATCCGGGTCTCGCGCAGGACGGGTCGCGCGTGTCGGACTTCACCGACGTCCGGCAGATCCGGGAGTCGCTGGTCGGAGCCGGCATCGAGATGTCCACCGACACGGACCCGGGCGGCACGGGGCCGGCCCACATCACGTTCCTGGATCCCGACGGGAACCCGGTGCTGGTGGATCAGTTCTTCCCCAAGCCCGGGAGCGAGGCGAAGTAGGCGCGGCTCTCAGCCGAGCGGCCGTGCCCCGGCAGCGACGCGCTGCGACCGGGATCGGCGATTCGGCCGCTCGCCGGGCGATCTCGGCCCGTCGTCGGTCGCGATCCGCCGGGAGGAGGGCTGTCGGGTATCCTAGGCGGGTCGGTGGACGTCAGGCGTACGCCCGTAGCTCAGGTGGATAGAGCATCGGTCTTCTAAACCGAGGGTCGCTGGTTCGAGTCCAGCCGGGCGTGCCATTTCTCGCGGGAGGGCGCGATGAGCACGCGGATTCTCCTGATCGCCAGCGGCCTCTTCATGCTCGCCCTGGGCCTCGCCGCGTCGTTCTTCCCCCAGGAAGTGCTGTTCTACGCGAGGATGCAGCCGACCAACCTCGGGATCCTGCTGGTGCAGGCGACCGGCGCTCTCTACGCGGGGTTCGGGGTGGTCAACTGGGCGGCGCGCGGGACGCGGCTCGGCTGGGAGAACAACCGGCCTCTCGCCCTCGGCAACTTCCTGCACTTCACGATGATGACCTCATCGCCGGGGCGCTCAATCCGACCATCGCCGCCTTCGGCTTGCTCTACCTGTTGTTCGCAGTCTTGTTCGGGGGGGCGCTGGTCACCCGTCCGGCGCCGATGCCGGCGCGGCGGCCCCGGCAGACCTGGGGCGGGGCGGGAGTGTAGCCGGCCGCGAAGCGTCCGCCGCCGTGCGGCGACCGTCGCGGCCGGCCGGTACCGGGCGCGGCCGACGGCGGACCCGCCTACTGCTCCTGTTCGTTCGCCCGCGCTCCCCGGAGGATGTTCCCCACCGAGTAGTTGCCCTCGTGGCAGGCGTACTCGAAGATCTCGCCCTCGATGCGGGTCATCGGGATCGCGGCCGTCCAGGGCGCGCTGTAGTTGGCCGCATCCTCGATGGTGTAGCGGTAGTCGATCGTGTCGGGGCCGACGCGGGTGAAGCGCTCGACCAGGCGCATCTGGTCGCTGCCGCCGAAGACCGTGACGCCGCGCGTGTTGACGCGGTCCGTGAAGTTGGTGGTCTCGACGACGAGCGTATCGCCCTCCCAGCGCCCCACCGAGTCGCCCAGCCACTGGCGCACGGCCGGCGACGGGTGCGGCCGCCCTTCGAGCGGGATGATTCGCACGTCGTGGATCATCTCGACGAGCATCACCACGTAGTCCGGCGTCTGCAGGATGCGGTAGTTGTGGTTGTAGAACCCGGGCGACATGGCGCCGGGCATTCCGCGCGTGATGCAGCGGTCGAAGAGCGACAGCTCCTCCCAGCTCGCGGCGTCGCCGGTGACGGCGGGCAGGGTCGCGAAGTTGGCGAGCGCCGCGGTCCGCTCCGCGGCCTCCGGCGTCAGCGGCGGCAGCTTCCCGTCGCGCGGGTCGATGATGAGCGACGTCCGGTTCGTGTCCTGGCCGTACTCGAACCAGAACTCGTTGTAGAAGCCGGGGTCCCCCTCGCGGGGCGTGAACAGGAAGTCGGAGTTGGCCTGGAAGCGGGCCGCGACCTCCTCGTCGCTCAGCTCCTCCCGCTCGGCCAGATCGTCCGGGCGCTCGAGCGGCACGACGGTGTTGTTGTTCCAGAGGCCCTGCAGGTTCGGGTGCCCCCAGGGAGTGCGGGCCGGCGCCTCATCGGTTGCAGCAACGATCTGGCCCGCCGCCGGAACCGCGGCCAGCGCAACGACCGCCCCGACCGCAGCGGCGACCCCAATCAACCCTCGACGATTCGAATTCCGCATCTCCTGTCCCTCCCGCGAGCCCGCTGGGCCGCGTCGCTTCGTCCTGCGCGCGGCGGGGCGACCCGGTAGCGCCGCGCCCCGTCGAACCCCGCGTAGTCCCTTGTTTCCACGAACGGCAGCCACCCCGCCTCCCCGGGTCGCGACGGAGGAGTGCGCACAAGCGAAAGCTCCCAACGCGCCCGTCAGGGCGCGCTACCGTGGGGTCGGATTCAGCCGGCGCAGGCGAGCCTGCTCCGGCGTGTCGTTCCCCAGTTCCGCGAGCAACGCCGCCGCCCCGTCGCGCCGCAGTCGCGACGCGAGCTGGAAGAAGCCCTCCTCGGCCAGCTTCAGCGGCGTGCGGTCGACCCCGTCGACGGCGTCCAGCGGAGCGTCGTGATCGATCAGCAGCGAAATGGCCGGCTCGAGCCCGCGGTACACCGCGCCGTGGAGCGGCGTCTGGCCGTGGACGTTCGCCAGGCGCACGTCGTTGCCAAGGGCGATCGTCAAGGCCAGCGCCTCGAGGACCTGCGCATCCGGCGGCTGGCGCTGGCCCTCGTTGAAGCCGATGCCGGCCGCGACGGCGAGCGGCGTCGTCCCCTCGTAGGTCGTGATCCGCGGGTGCGCGCCGCGATCGACGAGGAGCCGCATCACCTCCACGTCCGCCGCCTTCGCGGCGAAGAAGAAAGGCGTCGCGCCGCCCGTGGAGACGCTGAAGTCGATGACCCGATCCGCGATCAGGTCGCGCGTGTCGGCCGTCCTCGGACGCGCGTCGCGAGCGAGCCGCGCATTCGGATTCGCCCCGTGATCCAGCAGGAAGTCGACGAATGCGACGCGGTCCATGACGCCCGTCGGCGTCCGGGCCGGCGCCGAAACGCCGCGCAGGGTCTCCGCCCGCACGGCGGCGTGCAGGGCGGTGGCGCCGCCCGCGTCGGCGGCGTTCGGATCGGCGCCGCGCGCCACGAGGTACGCGGCCAGCTCGTAGTGGTGGTTGCGCGTCGCGATCAGCAGCGCGTTGCTGCCCCGCGGGCCGTGCTCGTTGACGTCCGCCCCCGCGGCAACCAGGACCCGCGCGGCGTCCAGCGCCCCCTGCCGGGCCGCGAACAGGATCGGCGTGAAACCCACGGTCACCTGCTCGGGTGCGCGCTGGTCCGCATCCAGCGCCCCGGACCGCACCGTCCCCGCCCCCGTCGAGCGGGCGTGGACGTCGGCCCCGAGCTCGAGCAGCGTCCTCACCACGGCCGCGTGGTTCTCGGCCGCCGCCCACATCAGCGCCGTCTGCCCCCGCAGCGACTCCTTCGCGTTGATGTCCGCCCCGTGGCGGACGAGCAGCCGAACCGTGTCGAGGCTGCCGGTCCGGGCCGCGGACAGGATGGGCGGCTCGCCCGCCGCCGGCAGCGCCGGGTCGGCGCCGGCGTCGAGCAGCAGCTCGACGAGGCCGGCGTGCCCGGCCGCCGCCGCGATGGTGAGCGGCCGGACGCCGTACCGATTCGCGGCGTCCACCGCAGCCCCGACGCTGATGAGCCGCTCCGCAATCGCGCCATCGCTGCGGTAGACCGCCCAGTGGAGCGCGGTCGTGCCGTCCGGGCCCGCCTCGTTGACGTCCGCCCCCCCGTCGAGCAGTGCCGCGACGGCCGCGGCATCCCCGGTCCGGACGGCTTCGAGCAGGCCGGCATCCCGGGCCACGGGCGCCGCGCCCGCCGCCGAAGGCGCCTCGGTTGCAGCCGAGGCGAGCGGAATCGCCAACACGGCGACGAGCAGCAAGCTGGATGCGCGCACTGGTGGTGCTCCTTCCTGGGCTTCGCGTCCTCTGGGCTTCGCGTCCGCCGGCCTACACCTCCGCGAGCGCCGCCGTGCTGTCGCCGATCCGCTCCACCGCGACGCCCGCCTTGTCGGCCAGCGCCAGCAGCAGGTTGGCGAGCGGCGTGTCGTCCGGGTACACCAGGTGCCGGTTTCCCCGGATGCTGCCCGCGCCTCCCCCGGCCACCAGCGCCGGCAGCGGCGAGTGGCTGTGCATGTTGCCGTTGCTGATGCAGCCGCCGTAGAGGATGGCGCAGTGGTCCAGCAACGTCCCGTCGCCGTCGGGCACGGACTGCAGCCGGTCGAGGTAGTACGCCAGCAGGCTGACGTGGTAGCTGTCGATCCGCACGAGGCGGGCGATCTTCTCCTTGTCGCCGCCGTGGTGCGACAGGCCGTGATGCGGCTCCGGCACGCCGATCATCCCGTAGGTGCGCTGCGAGATCTCGCGCCCCATCATGAACGTCGCGACCCGCGTCACGTCCGCCTGGTAGGCGAGCACCTGGAGATCGAGCATCAGGCGGATGTGGGCGTCGACGTCGTCCGGCACGCCGACCGGGGCCTCGGGCACCTCGACCTCGTCCGCGGCGGCGGTCTCGATGCGCTGAATGCGCCGCTCGAGATCCCGGATGGCCTCCAGGTACTCGCCGACGCGCGTGCGATCGTCCGGCCCGAGCCGCCGCTGGAAGCGGGCCGCCGCCTCGGTGACCGAATCGAGGATGCTGCGGTCCATCCGGGCCTGCGCCGCCCGCTGCTCGGGGGTGCCGCCGTCGCCGAACAGCCGCTCGAAGACGATCCGCGGGTCGGTCTGCATCGGCAGCGGCGTCGTCGGCGTCCGCCACGAGAGCGTGTTGGTGTACGCGCAGGTGTAGCCGGAATCGCAGTTGCCGACGAGCTCGCTCACGTCGTCGACAGCCAGCTCGAGCGACCGGAGCTGCGTCTCGCGCCCCACCTCGTCCGCGACGATCTGGTCGAGCGTCGTCCCGGCGCGCAGATCGGCACCCTCCGTCCGCTTGGCGTGCGCCGCGCTGAGCCAGGCGGCGCTCCCGCGCGCATGGTCGCCCGGCCCGTCGCCCTGCGGCTCCGCCGGTCGCGACCCGAGGCCGGAGATGACGACCACGCGGTCGCGGAACGGCTCGAGCGGCTGCAGGATCGGCGTGAACGTGAAGCCGGAACCGCTGTCGGGCGGCGTGAACCGGCTCATGATCACGCCGTTGGGCACGTAGACGAACCCCAGCCGGCGCACCGGCCGCGCGGCCGCGCGCGCCGCCGCGCTGAGCGCGGGGACCATGGCATCGAGGAACGGCAGGGCGATTGCGGCGCCGCGCAGGAACGTCCGCCGCGGCAACGACCGTGCGGTGCTGATCATGGCTCTCGGTCTCCTGGCTACAGTTCGTGGTCGCCCGACAAGCTCACCGCGATTCTGCGGGGAGGAGTCTCGCGCCAGCGAAACTCGCAACGCGCAACGCGCCCGTTCAGGGCGCGCCTACGAGCCGGCGTCCGCCACCGCCGGCGTCGCCTCGGCCGCAGAGCGGCGCATCCGGAACGGGACGCTCTCGACGATGCCCTCGATGAGCGACGAGAAGGCGTACCCGGCCGGCTCGGCCCGGCGCAGAATCCCGCGAATCGCCGGGGCACGGCCGAGCGCGAACGTGAGGAGCTTCGCGGTCACCGTCTCCGCGAACTGCTCGGGGCGCCGCAGCAGCAGGTCGCGCAGCCCGGCCGCACCGGTGAACGACGTCCCGTCGTCGAGCTCCGCCGACGCGTCGATGGGGTTCCCGCCTTCGGCGGTCCGCCAACGACCGGTCGCGTCGAAGTTCTCCAGGGCCAGCCCCAGCGGGTCCATCCGGACGTGGCAGCTCGCGCAGATCGCGTTCCGGCGGTGATGCGCCATCCGCTCGCGCATCGCCAGCACCTCGCCCACCGGGTTCTCCTCGAGATCGGGCACGTCCGGCGGCGGCGGGGGCGGCGGCGCCCCCAGGATGTTGTCGAGCACCCACTTGCCCCGGAGCACCGGCGACGTGCGGTTGGGATAGGAGGTGACCGTCAGCACGCTGCCGTGCCCGAGCAGGCCGCGCCGGTTCTCGTCGGTCACCGCGACCCGCCGGAAGCGGTCGCCGTACACGTTCGGGATGCCGTAGTGGCGGGCCAGCCGCTCGTTGAGGAAGGTGTAGTCGGCGTCGAGGAGGTCGATGACGCTCCGGTCCTCGCGGACGACGCTCTCGACGAAGAGCGCCGTCTCCCGCGCGAACGCCTGGCGCAGGTTGTCGTCGAAGTCCGGGAACTCGGACGGCGTGGGACGCGCCGCGCCGAGGTTCCGCACCAGCAGCCACTGGACCGCGAAGTTGTCGACGAGGGCAGCGGAACGCGGGTCGGCGAGCATGCGGCGCACCTGCCGCTGCAGCTCGCCGGGCTCGGTGAGGTCTCCCCGCTCGGCGACCTCGAGCAGCTCGTCGTCCGGGATGCTGCTCCAGAGGAAGAACGACAGGCGAGACGCCAGCTCCAGGTCGGTCAGCGGGAACGCCGTGTCCGGCGCTACATCGTCCGGGTCGCGCTCCGCGCGGAAGATGAATTCCGGATCGACGAGGACGCGGCGCAGAGCCGTCTCGATACCCGTCTCGAAGCCGCCCTCGGCGCGTCCCGCGTCGTAGAACGGCAGCAGCACGTCGAGGTCCGCCGCGAAGACGGGGCGGCGGAACGCCCGGCGGGCCAGCGTCTCGAGGATGGACGCCGCGCACGCGCGCGCCTCGGCCGGATCGTCCCCGGCCGGCCGGCAGGTGAAGATGCGCTCGCGGCTGGGGGTCTCGCCCGGCCCCGCCGGTCCGTAGGGGCCGCCCACCGTCAGCCGGTCCACGTGCGGCAGCCCATCGACCGGATCCGCGCGATAGCTCGCCAGGAACGGCCGGTCGAGCTCCTCGGCCAGCACCGACGGCTGCTTGAGAAACGCGACGCTCACCTCGTGGAACCCGGCCGCGACCGGGACGCGGACGCGCAGCACCTCGTCCGCGGTGAACGCCTTCGTCACCCCGACCACCGTTTGGATGTCGCCGATCTGGTCGTAGAAGTCGGGACCGCCGACGCGGAACAGCCCTGCGCGCACCCCATCGATGGCGATCTCGACGTCGTGAGCCTCGCCGAGCCCGCGGATTCCGGTTTGCGCCGTCCGCTTCAGGAAGCCGCGGATCTCGTACTCCGCGTCGAGAGGGAAGTAGTGCCGCGCCGCGAGACCGCCGCGGGTCCCGAACGGCAGGCCGTCGAGGGGATAGTCCTGCGTGTGGTCGGGCGCGGTCCGATAGGTGTCGGTCGCCGCACGCACGGTCGGGCTACCGACGGCCGCGCGGCTGATGACCCGAGCCGCCGACAGGTACTGCTCCAGCAGCAGGGGCGAGACGCGCAGCACGTCGGCGATGTTGTCGAAGCCGTAGCTGGAGTCGTCCGGCGGCAGGAAGCGCGCCACGTCCACTTCGAGCGTCAGCAGATCGCGGATGACGTTGGCGTACTCGGTCCGGTTCAGCCGGTGCAGCGCACCGCGGCCGGGATTCGGCCTGCTGCGGGCGGCTCGATCGAGGGCCGTCGTGAGATCCGCCGCGAGGGCGTCGTACTCCGCCTCGTTCGGCCTCGGCCGGCCCGCGGGCGGCATCTCCCGACCGCGGAGCTTGCGCAGCACCCGCTCCCAGGTTGCCGCGCCGGGAGCGACGTTCGAGACGTCGAGCCCCTCGAGCACGACCCCCGCGGTCCGCAGCCGCTCGTTGTGGCACGTCACGCAGTAGCGGTCGATCAGCGCTCCGTGCGGCGGATCCCCGGGCACCTGCGCCGCCGGCGCGGCCCCTGCCGCCTGCGCCGCCGGTGCCTGTGCAGCCGGCTCCCGCGCCGCCGGTGCCTGTGCAGCCGGCTCCTGTGCCGCCGGCGGCGCAACGTTCAGGAGCACCGTGAGCGCCGCGACGCATCCCGCACCCGATGCCTGCGTCCTTCGTCTGGTCATGCTGCCCACCCGAGCAACCGGCCCCGCCCGGCCTGCCGCGCGCACCCCGACGACGCGAGAAAGCGATGGCCGCATTGTAGTCGACTCGACGTGCCGAGCGCGCGCCCCGGGGCGCAGCAGCCGCCTTGACGCCCCCTCCGGCCGGTTGTAGGCTCGCCCCACGCGAGATGCGGCCCGCGCCGGGCCGGGTGTGGTGCCCGGTGCAGCCGCGCGAGGTCGGATCCGCAGACAAGATCCGGATCCGCGGGCAAGATCCGGATCCGCAGGCAAGAGATGTGGAGGCATCCATGAGAATGACGGCGCGCCTTGTGCCGATCGTGTTCGTCGCGCTCGCCATCGTGACCGCGGGTGCGGTGAGCATGCTCCAGAACGAGGATCACGTCGCGGCGATGAGCGAGTCCGCGCAGGCGTTCCTCGACACGCTGACCCCCGATCAGCGCTCGGCGGTGATGTTCGCCTTCAACAGCGACGATCGCTTCGACTGGCACTACATTCCGCGCGAGCGCAAGGGCGTCGCCCTCAAGACGATGACCAAGGCCCAGAAGACCGCGGCCCTGGCCCTCCTCGAGGCCAGCCTGAGCGCCGAGGGCTACGACAAGGCGGAGCGCATCCGGCACCTCGAGCAGATCCTGTACGACCGCGAGGGGCGCGCCATGCGCGACACCGAGCTCTACTTCGTCATGATCTTCGGCGAGCCGACCGCGGACGGGACCTGGGGCTGGCGCTACGAGGGCCACCACATCTCGCAGAACTGGACCGTCAACGGCGGGACGCTCAGCTCCAGCACACCGCAGTTCTTCGGGACCAACCCGGCCCACGTGCGCGAGGGCAGCCGCGCCGGCGAGCGGGTCCTGGTGCTGGAGGACATCCTGCCCCGCAGCCTGCTTGCCTCGATGACCGACGCGCACCGTCGGGCGGCGATCATCTCCGACGAAGCGCCGCGCGACATCCTGACCACCTCCGACCGCAAGGCCGCGATCCAGGAGAACCGGGGCGTCGCCTACGGCGATCTCAATCGCGGCCAGCAGGACATCCTCTGGGCGCTGATCGAGGAGTATGCCGACGCGCAGCCGGCCGCGATTGCGGCCGAGCGTCTCGCCAAGGTGAAGAAGGCCGGCCTCGACGGCATCCGCTTCGCCTGGATGGGAAGCCTCGAGGACGGCGAGCCGCACTACTACCGCGTGCAGGGACCGACGTTCCTCATCGAGTACGACAACGTGCAGAACGGCGCGAACCACGTCCACAGCGTGTGGCGCGACTTCGACGGAGACTTCGGCCGCGACGCGCTGGCAGCGCACTACCGCCAGTTCCCGCACAGCGCGCGCGGTGCGGCCAACGCCGACTAGAAGTGTGCGCCGTAGAACGGTGCAGACTCCTGGCAGGGTTGCCGTGAAATTTCCGGTGACCTTGGGACGCACTTCTCCCGACGCGACGGCAACCCGCGCAGCGGGCGCGCCGCGTCGGCGTCCCCCCGGCCGGGCGAGATTCCTCCCTACGCGGAAGCGTCCTGGTCGATTCCGAGTCGGGTGCGCTCCGGGCCGGTCGCCTTGACGACCAGCAGCGTCCGGTCGTCGGGCGAGACGCCGGCGTCGAAGCCGCGCACGTCCTGGGCGATGGCGTTGCAGATCTCGGTGGCGCTCGCCTCCCGGGTCCGGCGCAGGACGCCGATCAGCCGTTCGCGCCCGTACTCCTCCCCGTCCGCGTCCATCGACTCGACGATCCCGTCCGTGTAGAGCGCCATCACGTCGCCGTCCCCGAGCGCCGCGTGCCCCTCGGTGTAGCGCGGGGCGCCGAAGAGACCCAGCGGCACTCCGCCCTCATCGAAGAGCTCGACGGCCCCGTCCGCACGGAGCAGCACCGGCGGCACGTGCCCAGCGTTGACGTAGAGGAGCCGGCGGGCCGGAACGTCCAGCACCATGTAGAAGAGCGTCACGTAGCGCCCGTCCTCCGCCGACTCGTGGAAGAAGCGGTTGGCTCGCCGCAGGACCGTGCGCACCGCCAGGTCGTGCCCCACCAGCGCCCAGATGGACGCCCGCGTCGCGGCGACGAGCAGAGCGGCGGGGAGGCCCTTCCCCACCACGTCGGCGATCACGACGCCCCAGCGATCCTCGCCCAGGGGGATGAACTCGTAGTAGTCGCCGCCGACCGCCAGCGACGCCCGGTGCGCCCCGGCGATGTCGAAACCGGCCAGCGACGGCGCGTTGTGCGGCAGCAGGTCGGCCATCACGGCGCGGGCCAGCGCCAGGTCGCTGTCGAGGCGCCGCTTGACGACCATGTCGGCCTGGAGGCGCGCCGTCTCGATGGCCGCGGCGACCGCGGAGGCATAGACCTCGAGCAGCGCCGTCGCCGGCTCGTCGTAGCCACCGGGCCGGTCGGAGCGGACGTCGAGCACGCCGAGGACCCGATCGCGCGGCCCGATCACCGGCACCACCAGGCGCGACTGCGCGCACGGCCGGCAATCCGACGCCGCAGCGTCGGTCACCGAGACGGTCTTCCCGGAGGCCAGCACCTCGCCGATGACGCCGCGCGCCTCGAACGGCGCGTGGCCATCTGGGGAGGGGCTTGCGCATCCCCGGGTGCGGCTGTGCCGGACGAGACCGCTCCGGCGCCCGACGACGTGAATGCCGGCCGCGTCGTGCTCGACGAGCGGCGCGATGCCGTCGAGGATGCCGTCGAGGACGGACCGTGCGTCGCCCGCCTCGCCCGCTTCGCGCGCGACCCGGTGCGTCTCGATCATCGCCCGCGCGACCTGGAGGGAATCCGCGTTGGCCCGGACCGAGGGCCGATCGGGCGCGTCGACAGGCTCGCTGACCTCGGACGCCATGCCCTGATCTTAGCGGGTCGCAGGGGCGGATGCGGACCGGCCGGCCAATCGCCGGCCCGCCCGAGCCGAGACGCGCGGACCGGTCAGAACCCGCGCTTGCGGGCCCGAACGCCCCGGCGGCTGCCCTTGGGGCGCGCGGGCTTGCGCGAGGGCCGGTCGTCCGTCCATCCGCCGCCTCCGCCGGAGTCACCGCCGCCGAACGGCGCCCGCGGCGCCCGCTCGCGGGCCTCGCTGACCTGCAGCATGCGGCCGCCGAACTCCGTGCCGTCGAAGCGGTTGATGGCCTCGGCCACTGCGGATGCGTCGCCGAACTCCACGAAGGCGAAGCCGCGGGGGCGATCCGTCATGCGGTCGACGGGCAGGACCACCTCGACGACCTGACCGACCTGGGAGAAGAGCGTCTCGAGCTCCTGGGCCGACGTTTCGTACTGCAGATTTCCGACGAAGACTCGTGAAGAAATGGGAAGCTCCTTACTGCGACTTGCGCCGCTCCGCGCCGCCGGAGCGATGCGACCCACGCTCGCACCCGCTGGTGGAACTCCCGATGCAGCGGCGTGCTAGGATCGGGGGTTCCGATGCGATGCGGTGAGTGTAGCTCAATTGGTAGAGCGCCGGACTGTGGCTCCGGAGGTCGCGGGTTCAATCCCCGTCACTCACCCCACCCCGACCGCCTCGGACGGCCGAACGGGCCGCGGGCTCGGCCGGCGAGAGGGCGCGTCGGCGGTGACGCGGTTGCCGGACTCTCCGGACCGTTCCGCGCGCCGTGCGCCGGCGGGTTGACGGGCGAGGAGTCTGCGCCGTAGGACGGCGCGGACTCCTGGAGGGTCGGTTGGGCACCAGGCGGAGCCGTCAGGCGACGGATGGTGGGCTAGTGGTGGGGCGTCTCGCGCTCGTCGCGCTCGTCGCGCTCGTCGCCGCGGCATGCGCCGGCAGCGCCGGCGACGCTGCGCCGGCGCCGGAGGCCGCCGGGTCGCGCTCGGCGCAACGGGGAACCGGCGGTGTCAACGACCCGGCCGCCGGCAGCCGGCCGTACGTCGTGCTGGTTTCGTTCGACGGATTCCGGCCCGACTACCTCGACCGCTACCCCACGCCGGCCTTCGACCGCCTGGCCGGGGCGGGAGCGCAGGCGGCGCTGATCCCGGTCTTCCCGTCCCTGACGTTCCCCGCGCACTACTCGATCGCGACCGGCCTCTACCCCGAGCACCACGGAATCGTCGCCAATCGCTTCTACGACTCCGAACGCGACGCCGAGTTCGACTACCGCGACCGGGACACCGTGCAGGACGGGTCTTGGTGGGGCGGGGAGCCGATCTGGGTGACGGCGGAGAACCAGGGATTGGTGGCGGCGGCGGTGTTCTTCCCCGGCACGGAGGCGGCGATCGGCGGCGTCCGGCCGACCGAGTGGAGGCCGTACGACGGCCGCGCTCCCAACCGCAATCGGGTGCGCTCGGTGCTCGACTGGCTCGCGCGGCCCCCGGAGACGCGGCCGCACCTGACGACGTTGTACTTCTCGCTCGTCGACAGCGCCGGGCATCGGCTCGGTCCGGCGGCTGCGGAGATGGCCGACAGCGTGCAGCGTGCCGACGCCCTCCTCGGAGAGCTGCTCGACGGCATCGACGCGCTTCCCCACGGCGATCGCGTCGCCGTCATCGTCGTGTCCGACCACGGGATGGCCGCGGTGGAACCGGAGCGCCGGCAGTCGTTGCCTCCGGCCGCGGCCGGCGACGGCATCCGGGCCGTCCCGGCGGGGCCGGCCGTCAGCCTGCACGTCGCCGACCGAGCGCGGCGCGGCCCGATCCGGGACGCGATCAACGAGAGCGTGCGGTATGCGCGAGCGTACCTGCGCGAGGAGATGCCGGACCACCTCCACGCCCGCGCCAGCCGGCGGCTCGGCGACGTCATCGTCGTGCCCGAGGTGGGAGTGATGGTCGACGTTCGCGGCATCGAGGGCGTCGCGGCGAGGCTCCAGCGCGTCGCGGACTATCCCGCCGGCATGCACGGCTGGGACCCGCGGGCTCCGGAGATGCACGGCATCCTGCTGGCCGCCGGCCCCGGGATTGCACGAGGCGCGCGACTGCCGGCGGTCGAGAGCGTCCACGTCTATCCGTTGATCGCGCACCTGCTGAAGCTGAGGCAGCCGGATTTCCTCGACGGCCGGCTCGACGCGGTGGAGGCTCTGCTCGCCCCCGCGGCGACTCCCGGGAGTGCGCCGCCGGCCCCGGCCCGACCCTGAACCCTGGATCCCGACCCCATCCCGATCCCGATTCGGATGACCCGAGGAACCACCCGGCGAATTCCCGGTTGTCCGCGGGCGCCACGCCCTCTGGTAGACTGCGCGCGGACACCCGGTTGCCCCGCGAGGGCGACCGCAACAAATCGGCACACCCGGACGCCCGGACACGCCTACGCGCCGGCGCGAGCCAAGGAGACACCATGCGCACCAGCAGACTGTTGCCGATCGCGATGACCCTGACCCTGATGGTGGCGGCCGGCCCCGCCGCGGCCGCCGACGACGAGGTGGCGGACGTGCGCGCGACGTTCGAGGAAGCCGTAGCCGCCCTCAACACGGGCAACATGGACGGGTTCCTCGACTCGGTGCACGACGAGGCGCTGTCGTTCTATTCTTGCGGTCCGACGTCCGGCAAGCAGGGACGCGAGGCGTGCGCGCTCGACTGGCAGCTCTTCTTCAACACCACGACCGACGCGCGGTTCGAGACGAAGAACGAGCAGTACCGCGTCATCGGGGACACCGGCATCGCCTACGGCGAGTACTCGCTGTCGGTGAACTACAACGGCCAGGGCCGGCAGACCGTGCACGAGGGGCGCTACACGATGACCTACACCCGGGTAGGCGACGAGTGGCGCATCGCGATGCAGCACAACACGCCGGCCGCCGAGGCTCCGCAGCCGGTTCGCAACCCGCTAGCCACGCTAGCCCGCCAATCATCGCCTGCGGGCTCTGCCTGGCGCCCAACCGACCCTGCTGGGAGTCTGCACCGTTCTACGGCGCAGACTTCCAGGTCTGCGCCGAGGCCTGCCCCTACCCGGGCAGGCCTCCGTACCACCTTCGGAGCGCCTCCCCGATCGCGTGCGGCTGGTCCTCCTGCACGAAGTGCAGCCCGGGACCGACGTCGACGGCGGTCAGGTTGGGCAGGCGCTCGCGGCACCAGGCGACGAGATCCTTGCGCAGGATGGCGCCCGGCCGCGCGTACAGGAGCAGCTTCGGCACGTCGGATGCGGCGAGCCACGCCGCGTAGTCTCCGACCAGGGCGTCCACGTCCGCCGGCCTCCCGTCGATCGGGATCTCGTTGGGCCAGCGCCAGACCGGCTTGCGGCTCTGCGGCTCCCGGAACGGCTCGCGGTAGCGCTCCATCTCCTCGTCGCTCAGGGTCCGCAGAATCGCGCCCGGCAGCACCTGCTCGACGAACGCGTTCCGGTTCACCACCAGCTCCCAGCCGACCTCCGGCGTGCGGAACTTCTCGAACAGGGGACGGACGGTGCGCGGCCACTCGTCCCACGTCACGGGGCGCACGATCGCTTCCAGGAACGCGAGGGCCCGCACGTTGGCGGCATGACGCCGGGCGTAGTGGAAGCCGAGCGCGGAGCCCCAGTCGTGAAGCACGAGCGTCAGCCGCCGCAGGCCGAGCGCCTCGATGAAGCCGTCGACGTAGCGGGCGTGATCGACGAGGCGATACGCGAGGTCCGGCTTGTCCGACCGACCCATGCCGATGAGGTCCATCGCCACGCAGCGGGCCTCCCCCGCGAGGTGCGGCAGGACGTTGCGCCAGAGGTAGCAGGACGTCGGGTTGCCGTGGAGGAAGAGGACCGGATCCCCCTCCCCCGCCTCGACGTAGTGGATCCGAGAGCCGGCCACGGTGACGAACCGCGACTCGTAGGGCATCGCGGCGGAGATCGCCTGTTCGGTCATCGCGCGATCGTATCCCGCCATTCGTCGCCTGACGGCTCCGCCGCCGTCTGCGGCGCACGAGCTCCAACCAACCTTCCGGGAGTCGTCGCCGATCTACGGCGCAGACTCCTGGCGCGGGCGCCTCGGGCGCATGTCCGCCCCCCGCCCGGCCCGGCTGCGCCTCGTTGCACAGGTCCGAACCGCCCCGTCGACAGGCGGTCTCATGGTCTAATGGGGGCCGACATGGCGGGTCGCGTGCAGTCGGTGCTCGATCGTGCGGGGAGTCTGGTCTTCCCCGGGGTCTACGACGCGCTGTCGGCGAAGATGGCGGAGCGGGCCGGCTTCGAGCTGGCGTTCGTTTCGGGCTACGCCGTGTCGGCGACCAGCCTCGGCGAACCCGACGTCGGTCTGCTGACGCAGACGGAGGTGATCGAGCGGGCGCGCTCCATCTGCCGCAGCGTCGCGATTCCGATCATCGTCGACGCCGACACCGGCTACGGGAACCCCCTGAACGTCGTCCGCACCGTCCGCGAGCTCATCGCGGCCGGTGCCGCCGGGTGCTTCCTGGAGGACCAGCGCTGGCCCAAGCGGTGCGGGCACATGCGCGACAAGACGGTCGTCGCGCGCGACGAGTACCTGGCCAAGATCCGCGCGGCGGTCGATGCGAAGGGCGGCGCCGATTTCTTCCTGGTCGCCCGGACCGACGCCATCGCCGACGGCGGCCTCGAGGAAGCCCTGGCGCGCGCGGAGGCGGCCCGGGCGGCAGGCGCGGACGCCACCTTCGTCGAGGCGCCGCGTTCGCTCGACGAGCTGACCGAGATCGGGCGCCGCGCCCCGAAGCCGACCGTGGCCAACATGATCGAACAGGGCCGAACCCCGCTCCGCCCTCGCGACGAACTCGCGGCCCTCGGATTCCAGCTCGTGCTGTATCCGCTCACCGGCCTCTACGCCGCGGCCCGAGCCCTCGAAGCCGTGTACGGCTCGTTGCTCGCCGACGGCACGTCGGCCGGCGTCGCGGATCGGCTGATCGCGTTCGAGCGGTTCAACCAGATCGTCGGGGTCGACGAGAAGCTCGCCCGCGCCGAGGCCTACGAGCGGGCGACGAACCGCCCCGCGGAGATATAATGCCGCGCTCCTTGCTCACTCCAACCGGAGGTGACGCGTGAAGGTCCCCGTCAAGATCACGATCAACGGCCGCCGCTACGAGCGCGACATCGAGCCGCGCCTGCTGCTGGTCCACTTCATCCGCGTGTACGTCGGCCTCACCGGTACCAAGGTCGGCTGCGACACGAGCCAGTGCGGCTCGTGCACGGTGCTGATCGACGGCGTGTCGGCGAAGTCGTGCACGACGCTGGCGGTGCAGGCCGACGGCGCGAGCGTCACGACGATCGAGGGTCTGTCGGACGGCGAGAAGCTCCATCCGCTGCAGGAGAGCTTCTGGAACAAGCACGGGTTGCAGTGCGGCTTCTGCACGCCGGGGATGATCCTGGCGTCGCACGAGCTGCTGCGCACGAACGCGTCGCCGAGCGACGAGGAGATCCGGCACGGCCTCGAGGGCAACATCTGCCGGTGCACGGGCTACCAGAACATCGTGCGCGCCGTGAAGGATGCCGCCGGCGCCTCCGCCGCCGCGGACCAGTAGCGGGAGTCTCAGCCATGAGCACCAGAATCTTCGGCTCCGGAATCCGCCGCCGCGAGGACCCGCGCCTCATCACCGGGAGCGCGACCTATACCCACGACATCACGCTGCCCCGGATGGTGTACGCGGCGATGCTCCGCAGCAGCCACGCGCACGCCCGGATCACGCGCATCGACACGGAGAAGGCCAAGGCCGCCCCCGGGGTCGTCGCCGTCTACACCGGGGCGGACATCGAGGGCGCTCTGCAGCCGGTGCCGTGCGCCTGGCTGCTTCCCGATTCGAATCTCAGGATCGCGCCCTACCCGTGCATCGCCAAGGACGTCGTCCGCTACACGGGCGACATCGTCGCGGTGCTCGTGGCGGAGCGGATGCCCCTGGCCCAGGACGCCCTCGAGCTCATCGAGGTCGACTACGAGCCGCTCCCCGCGGTGACCAACCCGGAGAAGGCGGCGGCGGCCGACGCGCCGCAACTCCACGCAAAGGACGTCAACGGGGACGACATCCCCGGCAACCAGGCATTCCACTGGACCGTGGCGGGGGGCGGCGACGTCGATGCCGCCTTCGCCGAGGCCGAGGCGAACGGCGTCGTCATCAAGGAGCGGATCCTCCAGCAGCGGCTGATCCCGAACGCCATGGAGCCGCGCGGGGCGGTGGCCCAGTACAACCGCGCGACCGGCGAGCTGACGCTCTGGAACACGACCCAGAACCCGCACATCGTCCGCTTCCTCTGCTCGGTCGTCACCGGGATCCCCGAGGACAAGCTGCGGGTCATCGCGCCGGAGGTCGGAGGCGGCTTCGGCAGCAAGATCGCCGCCTATCCCGCCGACTTCCTGACGGTGTTCTGCTCGAAGCAGCTCGGCGTTCCGGTCCGCTGGATCGAGACCCGGAGCGAGAACTACCAGGCGACGACGCACGGCCGCGACCACGTCCAGGACGTCGAGCTCGCGGCCACGAAGGACGGCAGGATCACCGGACTGCGCTGCACCGTCCACGCGGGGATGGGCGCGTATCTCTCGACCGCCGCCCCGGGCATCCCGACCATCCTGCACGGCCTGATGCTGTCGGGCTGCTACACCATCCCGGCCCTCAAGGAGGACGTCTACGGCGTCTACACCAACGGCGTGCCGGTGGAGGCCTACCGCGGCGCCGGCCGGCCGGAAGCGACGTTCATGCTCGAGCGCGTGATCGACATGCTCGCCGGCGAGCTGGGCATGGATCCGGCCGACGTCCGCCGCAGGAACTTCATCCCCAAGTTCGACGACGGCCACGAGGTGGTGACGACGCTGAACTACGACAGCGGCGACTACCCCGGGGCGCTCGACAAGCTCGTCCAGCACACCGGCTACGCCGCGCTCCGCGAGAAACAGAAGGCGGGTCCGTCGAACGGCAAGTACCTCGGCCTGGGCCTTTCGTCCTACGTCGAGATCTGCGGGCTGGGACCGTCGCAGGTGGCCGGCGCCATCGGGTTCCAGGGCGGGCTGTGGGAAAGCGCCATCGTCCGCTTCCATCCGACCGGGAAGGTGCACGTCTTCATCGGCGCGTCGCCGCACGGGCAGGGCGAGGAGACGACCTTCGCGCAGATCGTCGCCAGCGAGATCGGCGTCGACGCGGACGACGTCAAGATCTTCCACGGCGACACCGACGCGACGCCGATGGGCTGGGGCACCTACGGCAGCCGCACCACCGCGGTGGGCGGGGCGGCGCTGGCCGTCGCCGTGCGCAAGATCCGCGACAAGGCGAAGGTGCTGGCCGCGCATCTGCTCGAGGCGTCGGTCGACGACATGGATTACGAGGACGGCAAGTTCTTCGTCAAGGGATCGCCCGACAAGGCGAAGACCATCCAGGACATCGCCCTGATGGCGAACGTCGCCTGGGACATGCCGGAGGGGATGGAGGCCGGCCTCGAGGCGTCGACCTTCTACGATCCGCCGAACTTCGTCTTCCCCTACGGCGCCCACCTCGCGGTGGTCGAGGTCGACTCGAGTACCGGGCACGTCGAGCTGACCGGCTACACGGCGCTCGACGACTGCGGCCCGCAGATCAACCCCGTCATCGTCGAGGGCCAGGTCCACGGCGGCATCGTGCAGGGCGTCGGGCAGGCGCTCTGGGAAGGCGCCGCCTACGACGAGAGCGGACAGCTCGTCACCGGGTCGATGCTCGACTACGCGCTGCCGCGCGCGGACCTGCTGCCGGACCTCGACGTCATCTCGACCGTCACGCCCTCGCCGCACCACCCGCTGGGCGTGAAGGGCATCGGCGAGGCGGGCACCATCGCGTCGACGGCGGCCGTCTACAACGCAGTGATGGACGCCCTGCGGCCGCTCGGCGTGAAGCGCGTGGACATGCCGCTGACGCCCGAGCGGGTCTGGCGCGCGATTCAGGAAGCGAAGGGGAGCTGAGCCATGTTTTCTGCCGACTTCGAGTACTACCGTGCGGGCTCGGTGGCCGAGGCGGGTCAACTGCTGGCCGCGCACCCCGGCGCGAAGCTCCTCGCCGGAGGGCACAGCCTGATTCCGCTCCTGAAGCTGAGGCTCGCCGCGCCGGAAGCCGTGATCGACATCGGGCGGATCGCGGAGCTGCGGGGTATCTCGACCTCCGGCGACACGCTGCGCATCGGGGCGCTCACGACCCACGCCGAGATCGCGGCGTCGGCCGACGTGAAGCAGCACGCGGCGGCCCTCGCCGAGGCGGCCGGCCAGATCGGCGACCCCGCGGTGCGCAATCGGGGCACCATCGGGGGCAACGTGGCGCACGCCGACCCGGCGTCCGACCTCCCGACCGTGCTCGCGGCGCTCGGGGCGACCCTGCATGTCACGGGACCCGAGGGCGAACGCGCGGTCGGCGTCGCCGACTTCTTCCGGGGCGTGATGATGACGTCGCTGGGCGAGCGTGATCTGGTTACTTCCATCCAGATCCCGGTCGGCGGCAAACGGGGAACGGCCTACGTCAAGTACTCGCACCCCGCGTCGCGCTACGCCGTCATCGGCGTGGCGGCCTCGATCACCGTCGCCGGCCGGGGCTGGCTCTCGGCGCTGACCGGCCAGGGCAAGGGCGACCCGACGTGCGGCGAGGCGGCGGTCGCCATCGGCGGGCTCGTGCCGGCGCCGACGCGCTGCGGCGCCGTCGAGGGCGCGCTCGCCGGCCAGGCGCTCACCTCCGAGACGTTCGCAGCCGCCTCGGACGCGGTCGGCGGCGACCTCGGCGGCGATCTGCTGGGCGACGTCTTCGCGTCGGCCGAATACCGCAAGGCGGTCTCCCCCGTGTACGTGCGGCGGGCGCTCGCGGCCGCGGCGGAGCGGGCCACGGCGGAGCAGGCAGGGTAGGGAGCTCCGTCGACCCGATTCAGGCCAGGAAAACCGTGCGTCCGGACGGGCAGCGTCTCCGCTATGGCCCGGAAGTGACCATCCCGGTGCGCCAGGAATCGCGCCGTGGCGTTTGCGCGCGTGACTCGACCATGCCGCCATTGACGCCCGCATCCATCGACGACCTCCGGCACCTCCTGTCGGAGCACCTGTACATCGCGGACGACGGCCTCGCGACAGCCATCTATCTGGCCCTGAGGCTGCGCCGGCCGCTCCTGCTCGAGGGCGAAGCGGGGGTCGGCAAGACGGAGGTGGCGAAGGTGCTCGCGACCGCGCTCGACGCCGACCTCATCCGGCTGCAGTGCTACGAGGGGCTCGACGTCACGCACGCGGTCTACGAGTGGAACTACGCGCGGCAGCTCATCGAGATCCGCCTGGCTGAGGCGGCGCAGGCCGGGAGCGCCGAAGTGGCGGCGCGCGACGATACGGCGGGCGACGGGGACGCCGGCAACCATGCGACGCGCGTCCGGGAGCTCTTCGGACCCGACTTCCTGATCGAACGGCCGCTGCTGCAGGCGCTCCGCGACGGGCGCCCGAGACCGCCCGTGCTCCTGATCGACGAGCTCGACCGCGCCGACGAGGAGTTCGAGGGCTATCTGCTGGAACTGCTGTCCGACTTCCAGATCACCATCCCCGAGCTCGGCACCATCAGGGCGGCGACCCCGCCGGTGGTCGTCATCACCTCGAACCGGACGCGCGAGCTGCACGACGCGCTGAAGCGCCGCTGCGTCTTCGCCTGGATCGACTACCCGAGCTTCGAGAAGGAGCTGCGCATCATCACGACCCGGGTGCCGGGCGCGCCGGCGCTGCTGGCCGAGCAGGTGACCGGCTTCGTGCAGGAGCTCCGCCAGGCTGACCTCTACAAGGTGACCGGCGTCTCGGAGACCCTCGACTGGGTGGCGGCGCTCGTCGCGCTCGACCGGCAGGAGCTCGACGCGGAGACCATCGACCGCACCCTGGGCATCGTCCTCAAGACGCAGGAGGATCTGCAGGCCGTCCGCGGCGAGCGGATCCAGCAGATGCTGAACCGGGCCAAGGCCCCCGGGGCACGGACGGCCGGTGCGAACGCGTCCGCTCCCCGGTGACCGACGCCGTTCTTCTGCAAGGCTCTCCTGGACAAACCAGAACGGGCGACGGTCACCTCAGAAGCACCCCGGCCTTGCGCAGCACGGTGGCGACCGTGTCATGCGGCAACGCGGGTCGCAGCGCCGTCAGGAACGAACCGGGATGTCCTACCTGCTCCACAACCTGCTGCACTTCGTCCGCATGCTGCACCGGCTGGGACTCGACGTGCAGGCGGGGCGGACGCGCGACGTCGCCGCCGCACTGGCGCA
The DNA here is from genome assembly GCA_021296475.1 of Acidobacteriota bacterium. Taxonomy (GTDB): domain Bacteria; phylum Acidobacteriota; class Vicinamibacteria; order Vicinamibacterales; family UBA8438; genus JAGWAJ01. The sequence goes on along the minus strand of JAGWAJ010000010.1, from coordinate 67,470 downwards.
CGTCGACGTCGGGCGGCGGGCCGACTTCTACCACACGCTCCGGTGCCTGCTGGTGCACCGGGTCGAGGATCTGGAGCCGTTCGACGAAGCGTTCCGCGTGTTCTGGCGGCGGCCGCACGGCGACTGGACGCCGCGCGACCTGCGCGCGATGGGCGAGACGCGGCGCTCCGGACAGCCGGAGTACGAGTCGGAGCTGCCGCCGGGCGGCGAGGGCGAGAGCGGGGACGCAAGCCGTGAGCCGCGCTACCAGGTGGAGCGGATGGCTGCGCTCAGCTACAGCAGTCGGGACGCGCTCTACGCCAAGGACTTCGAGCAGTTCACGGAAGCGGAGGTGGCGGCCGCCCAGCGCCTGATTGCCGATCTCGACTGGGAGCTCGGGGCGCGCCGGTCGCGACGCTGGACGGCCGGTCGCGGTCCGCTCCTCGATCTGCGCCGCACCATACGCACCAACCTGCGCTACGGCGGCGAGATCGTCGACCGGCCGACCCGTCGGCGCAAGACGAAGCCGCGGCCCCTCGTGCTGCTGTGCGACGTCAGCGGGTCGATGGAACGCTACAGCCGCATGCTGCTCCACTTCGTGCACACCCTGAGCGGCAGGGACCGGACGGCGCGGGTGGAGTCGTTCGTGTTCGCCACGCGCCTCACCCGCATCACGCGACAGCTCGCCGCGCGGGCCGCGGGGGCGGTCGTGCCCACGCTGCCGCGGACGATCGGCGACTTCGGGGGCGGCACCCGCATCGGCGAGACGCTGCGCGCCTTCAACGTCGACTGGGCCCGCCGCGTGCGCGGCCAGAGCCCCGTGGTGCTGCTGATCTCGGACGGCTGGGACCGCGGCGAACCGGACGTGCTGCGCCTCGAGATGGGGCGCCTGCAGCGCTCCTGCCAACGGCTCATCTGGCTGAACCCCCTGCTCGGGTCGCCCGACTACCTGCCCCTGACCCGCGGCATGCAGGCCGCGCTGCCGTTCATCGACGACTTCCTGCCGGTCCACAACCTGGCGAGCCTCGATGCGCTGGCGCGGCACCTCAACGCGCTGCCCGCGCGGCGGCCGGCGCGGCGGCAGGCACCGGCACTGCCGCACCGGCCGGCGGCGACCGCGGCGCGAATGGCGCCGGAGTATGCTTGAGGCATGGACGTTTCGGCGACCTACACGTTCGAGGCCCCGCGCGACCGCGTCTGGCGCCTGCTGGTCGATCCGGACGTGATCGCCGGCTGCCTGCCCGGTTGCGAGTCGATGGAGGCGATCGGCGAGGACGCCTACCGCGCGACCCTCACGATCGGCATCGCCGCCATCACGGGCCGCTACCAGGGCACGGTCCGGATGACCGACAAGCAGGAACCGGAGCGATACACCCTGATGGTGGAGGGCAAGGGCAACCCCGGGTTCGTCAACGGCTCGGCCACGATATCGCTCGCCGAGGAGAACGGCGGCGCGGCGACGCGGGTTGCCGTCGCCGGCACGGCCCAGGTCGGCGGCACCATCGCGCGCGTCGGCCAGCGCCTGCTCGGCGGGGTCTCCAAGATGACGATGGACAGGTTCTTCGCCTGCCTCCGGGAGCGGGCGAAGGCCGACGGCACGGGGGCGTGATGGCGATTCTGTGGCGCGCCGCGGCGGGCGTGGCGATCCTCGCCGCGTTCGCCGCCGGCGTCGTGACGATGCTCGTCGTCGTGTTCGATCTGCGAGTCGAGCTGGCCGGCAGCGGCCTGCGTCCCATCTTCTCGTTCGGCGATCGCGAAGCGCACTACGACGCGCTGGACGCACACCGCGCCGCGCTCCCCGCACCCACCCGACCGGCCGCGACCGCCGCCCGCTGGACCGACTTCCGCGGTCCGCACCGTGACGGCCGGTACACGGAGACCGCCATCCGCACCGACTGGCCGGGGACCGGGCTCGAACGGCTCTGGCACCATCCGGTCGGCGGCGGCTACGCGTCGTTCGTCGTGGCGGACGGACTCGCCTACACCATCGAGCAGCGGCGGGACGAAGAGGTGGTCTCGGCGTACGACCTCGAGACCGGCGCCGAGCACTGGACCCGCGCCTGGGCCGCGCGCTTCGAGGAAGCGATGGGCGGCCCCGGACCGCGCGCCACGCCGACCTGGCACGACGGTCGACTCTACGCCCTGGGCGCCACCGGCCGGCTCCTCTGCCTCGAGGCCGGCACGGGCGAGCTCGTCTGGGAGCGAAACATCCTCAGCGACGGCAACGCCGCCAACCTGCCGTGGGCGATGTCGGGGGCTCCGCTGGTCGTCGACGATCTGGTCGTGGTGCTGCCTGGAGGGACCGAGGGCTGGTCCGTGGCCGCGTACGACCGGCACACCGGCGACGTGGCGTGGCACGTGCTGGACGACGTGCAGGCCTACGCTTCACCGATGCTCGTCACGCTCGGCGGCGTCCGGCAGGTGGTGGTCGTCACCGCCGAGCGCGCCGTCGGCCTGCGGCCCACGGACGGGCTGCTCCTCTGGGAGTACCCGTGGGAGGTGGCGACGGTGCCGAACGTCGCGCAGCCGGTCCCGGTCGGGGACGATCGGCTCTTCCTCTCCGCCAGCTACGGCAAGGGGGCGGCACTCATCGAGCTGACCCCCGACGGCGACCGCTTCACCGCCTCGACGGTGTGGGAGACCCACCGGATGCGGAACCGGATCAGCAGCTCCGTGGTGGTCGGCGGCTACATCTACGGTCTCGACCACGCGATTCTGGCCTGCCTCGACGCGGCCACCGGGGAGCTGCTGTGGAAGGGGGGCCGCTACGGCGACGGGCAGCTTCTCGCGGCCGGGGACCACCTGGTAGTGCTGACGGAGGAGGGCGACGTCGTGCTGGTTCGGGCGACCCCCGAGGGCCACCAGGAGCTCGCCGGTTTCAGCGCCATCGACGGGAAGACGTGGAACGTGCCCTCGATAGCCGGCGGGCGGCTGCTGGTGCGGAACGCCCGCGAGATGGCAGCGTTCGATCTCTCGCCGTGACCTCCCCAAGCGCCTCGGCCTGCCGCCGGGGCTGGGTCAGGCGCGCTTGCGCCTGCGGACCGGCGCCTCCGTGGCACCGGCGCCGGCCGTCCCTGCGCCGGCGGCCGGACGCGACGCCCGCTTGCGGGGCGCCTTGACTGGTTTCTTCTTCGAGGCGCTGACCTCGTCGAGGTCCTTGTTCCGGCCCACCGCATCGAGGCTCTTCCGGAGCGCGTCCATCAGGTTGACCACCTTGGCGGGCGCCTCCACGGCGCTCTCGACCACCTCCTCGCCCGCCACCTTCGCGTCGATGATCCGCCGCAACTCCGCCTGGTACTCGTCGGTGAACTCCTTCAGGTCGAGGTCGCCCGCGAAGTTCCCGATCACCTGCTTCGCCAGCGTGACCTCGGCCTCGTTGACCTCTTCCGGCAGGTCCTCCAGCTCGTCGATCCCCGACATGCGGCGCACCTCGCTCGCCTGCCGCAGGGTGAACATGACGAGGCCCTTGTCCCTCGGCTGCACGGCAACCAGGTACTCCCTGCCGAGGAGCGCCAGCTTGCCGATCCCCGCCTTGCCGGCGAGCGCCTCGCGCAGCACCGCGAACGCGCTCGCCGCCACCTTGCCGTCGGGCGCCAGGTAGTAGGGCCGCTCCACGTACATCGGGTCGATGGAATCGACCTCCGCGAAGCGGAGCAGGTTGATGATGCGCGTCGACTCGGGCCGCGCCTTGGCGAGATCCTCCTCGCCGACGACGACGTAGCGGCCTTTCTCGAACTCGTAGCCCTTGACGATCTCGGACTTGTCGACCTCGCGGTCGCACTTCGGGCAGCGTTTCTTCTGCGTGATGCGCGTCTGGCACTCGCCGTGCAACTGGTTGAACCGGATCACGCCCGCGGTGTTGGTCGCCGGAAAGACCCGCACCGGGACCGTCACCAGGCTCACCTTCATGTATCCCTTCCAGGTCGGACGTGCGGGCATCGTTCCACTCCCTCCCACCCCACTATATCGGTCGCGGGCGGCGGCGGATGCGACCGCGCGCCGCCCGGCTGCCGCCGCGCCGCGCCGCGGGGCCCGGGTGCCGTATGCTGATAGCCTCGTGCCGACGAAGGGGAAGGCCCGGACCCCGGAGCCCGCCGTCTGGTGCGACGAGCCGCGGGACGTCCGTCCGATGCTGGCGGAGCTCGCGCCGGCCGCCGCCCGCGCCCGCCTTCTGGAGCGGACCGACCACTGCTTCGAGCCGAAGTACGACGGTATCCGCGCGCTGGTCGCGCTCGACCCCGGCGCCCTGCCGGTCCTCTACACGCGGCTCGGACGCGACAAGACGGGCCAGTTCCCCGACGTGGCGGACGCCCTGGCCACGTTCGGGCGAAGGCTCCGCCGGCCGCTGCTGCTGGACGGCGAGATCGTCGCGGTCGACGACGAAGGGGCCGCCTTGCCGTTCCAGCATCTCCAGGACCGGTTGCACGTCTCCGCCTCGGCCGCCCGCGCCGCGTCGCAGAGAGTCCCCGCGGCCCTTGTGGTCTTCGATCTGCTGCGCGAGGGCGACGCGGATCTCAGGGTCCTTCCTTTCCGCGAGCGTCGCCGCCGCCTCGAGCGCGTGCTGCGGGGCAGGACCTCGGACACGGTCCGGCTGATCGAGAGCTCCGTCGGCCACGGCGTCGCGCTCGCCGCGGACGGCCGCGCCCGAGGCTGGGAGGGCCTCATCGTCAAGCAGCCGGACGGACGCTACTTCAGCGGCCGCCGGAGCTCGACCTGGCAGAAGCTGAAGTTCACCGAGACGGAGGAGTTCGTCGTCGGGGGGTGGACGGCGCCGCGCGGCTCGCGGCCGCACTTCGGGGCCCTGCTTCTCGGCTACTACCCGGACGAGGAGCGACGCTCGGAGGAGCGGGAGCGGCTGATCTTCGCCGGCCAGGTCGGGACCGGCTTCACCGAGGCGGAGCTCGACCGCGTGGCTGCCCGGCTGGCGCCGCTCGAGACCGGCGATTGCCCGTTCGCGGATCTGCCGGCACCGGCGCGCGCGGAGACGCGGCGCTGGGTCGCCCCGTCGCTCGTCGCGCAGGTCACGTTTGCCCAATGGACGCGCGATGGCGTGCTCCGGCACCCGGTGTACGACGGCCTGCGAGGCGACAAGCGGCCGGACGAGGTTCGTCGCCGACCGCGGCGGCCCGCGCCGGTCAGCGGGCCGGACGGCGCGGTAGCGCAATCCGAGGGCACGGTGGCGCGCTCCGGTACGGGAGGCCGACGCACGAAAGAAGCGCGGCGTACACCCCCCGGTCCGCGCGCCGCCCCGCGGGCGGCGATCGAGGTGGCGCCGCACCCGGAGCCTGCCGCCGGCGACCTCCTGGCGCGGCTCGAAGAGCTGGAACGGACCGGACGGCGGAGCACCCTCGTGCTGAGCGACGGCGGGCGCGTCCCGGTCGGCAACCTGCACAAGGTCTTCTGGCCCGCGGGGGGGCTCACCAAGGGCGAGCTGGTGCGGTTCTACCTGCGCATGGCCCCGTACCTGCTGCCGGTCGTCGCCGATCGGCCGCTCGTGATGAAGCGCTTCCCCAACGGGGTGGACGGGAAGTCGTTCTACCAGCACCGGGCGCCCGACCCGCTGCCCGCCGGCATTCGGGTGACCGCCATTCGGGAGAGTCCGGATGCACCCGAGTCGGAGGTGCCGTACCTCATCGGCGGCAGCCTCCAGACATTGCTCTACATGGCCCAGCTCGGCGTGATCTCGCAGGACCCGTGGTTCTCGCGGCTGCCGGGCATCCGGGCCGCGGACATGGCCGCGCTCGACCTCGACCCGATGCCGGAGGCGGGCTTCGAGCGGGTGCTCGACGTCGCCTGCTGGCTCCACGACGAGCTCCGTCGACTCGACGTGCCGTGCTTCGCCAAGACCTCGGGATCCGAGGGCGTGCACATCTTCATACCGCTGCCCCCCGGGACCCCCTACGACGCGGGCATGATCTTCTGCCAGATCGTCGCCACGGTGGTCGCGGAGGCCCACCCGGCCGCGGCCACCGTGGAGCGGATGGTGCGGAAGCGCCGGCCGGACGCCGTCTACATCGACTACCTGCAGAACATCCACGGGAAGACGCTCGCCTGCGCCTACAGCGCCCGCGCGAGCCCGTTCGCCGGCGTGTCGACGCCGCTCACCTGGGACGAGGTCCACGAAGGGGCGGCGGCGGGGCTCCGGCCGCACGACTTCACGATGCGCTCGATCTTCGGACGCCTCGAGGGGACGGGCGACCTGTGGGCGGAGCTGCGGCGGTCGCGGCCCGCCGATCTGGAGGCGGCGTTCGCCTATGCGAACGGCTGAGCGCCGCGGGAACGGCGCGGCGAACCGTGCTAGGATGCGGCGGTTGATGCCCGATCTGAACCGGACCGAGCCATGAATCGCTGCCTGAACCGCCCGTTCTCCGTTGCCGTCGCCCTGAGCGCACTGGGGGCGACCCTCCTCCTGTCGAGCCTTCCGGCCGAGGCGCAGCGCTTCCGCCGCCGCACGACGCTGGCCGCCGTCCAGGCGGCCGCCGAGTCGGGAGACGCCCAGGCCCAGCTCGACCTCGGCAACCGCTACGACACCGGCCAGGGCGTCGAGCAGGACTTCGCCGAGGCCGCCGCGTGGTACCGGCGGTCGGCCGAGCAGGGACACGCAGACGCCCAGTTCAACCTCGGCGCCATGTACGACACGGGCGAGGGAGTCCTCCAGGACTTCGCCGAGGCCGCCGTGTGGTACCGGCAGGCGGCCGAGCAGGGACACGCAGACGCCCAGTTCAACCTCGGATTCAAGTACGCCACCGGCGAGGGCGTGGCCGAGGACGACGCCGAGGCGGTCGAGTGGTATCGGCAGGCGGCCGAGCAGGGGCACGCCAGCGCGCAGCACAGCCTCGGCTACAAGTACGACTCCGGCGAGGGCGTGGCGCAGGACGACGCCGAGGCCTTCGCCTGGTACCGCCGCGCCGCGGAGCAGGGACACGCCGACGCCCAGTTCAGTCTCGGGAGCCTGTACGCCAACGGCGAGGGTGTGCCCCAGGACGACGCCGAGGCGGTCGAGTGGTACCGGCGGGCGGCCGAGCAGGGCAACGCCTACGCGCAGAGCAACCTCGGCCTGATGTACGCCGAAGGCCGCGGCGTGGACCGGGACGACGTCACCGCGTACATGTGGCTGAACCTCGCGGCGGCGGGGCTGACGGGCGCCCAGCGCGACCTCGCCGTCAACACGCGCGTGCGCGTGGCGTCGCAGATGAGCCGCTCCGACCTCGGCGAGGCGCAGCGCCTCGCGCGCGAGTGGACGCCGACCGTCCCCGACGACACCCGCCGGCGCTGAGGCAGCGCGCCGCGCCGGCGCGCGACCACGGAGAGAGCCGATGGCCACGTACACCCGCAAGGAGTTCCTGGGCCTCGGAGCCGTGCTGGCCGGCGGTGCGGCAGCGGCGCGGCTGCCGATCGCGGCGGCGCAGGAGCCCGCCCGCGAACCGGGGCGGCCGGACCTCGTGGTGATCAACGCCCGGGTCTACACCATCGACGACGTGCTGCCCCGCGCGGAGGCGTTCGCGGTCCGCGGCAACCGCTTCCTCGCCGTCGGCAGCACCGACGACGTCCGCAACCTCGCCGCCCCCGAGACCGAGGTGATCGACGCCGCCGGCATGACGGTCACGCCGGGTTTCATCGACACCCACTCCCACCCCGGCGGGGTGAACGAGCTCTACGGCGTGAACACCAACCTGCGGACGGTGGCCGAGATCCAGTCCGCCCTGCGGACCAAGGCCCTCGACACGCCGCCCGGCCGGTGGGTGCGGGGCTTCATGTTCGACGACACGAAGGTCGTCGACGGCCCGCTGCACCGGACCCACCTCGACGCGGCCGTTCCCGACCACCCGGTGAACGTGGCCCACCGCGGCGGACACACCAACTGGTTCAACAGCCACGCGTTCGAGCTCGCCGGAATCACCCGCGACACCCCGGATCCGCCCGACGGCCGATTCGCGCGCGACCCCGACGGCGGGCTCTCGGGCATGGTCGCGGAGCACGCGCGGGACGTATTCGCCGACGTCGGCGAGCGCGAGGAGCTCACCGAGGAAGAGCAGCGCACCCGCGCCCGCGAAGGGATGGCCTACATCTCGCGGCTGATGACCGCGGCCGGCCTCACCACCGTTCACGACGCGGGAGCGAGCCGCGGCCGGCTGGCCGCCTACCAGGACGCCCGTGAGGCGGGGGCGCTGCGGCACCGTGTCTACGCCATGGTCCGCGGGCCGTACCAGCACCTGCGCAACGCCGGCGTCCACACCGGCTTCGGCGACGAGTGGCTGCGCATCGGCGGGGTGAAGTACGGCGCCGACGGCTCGGCGTCGGAACGCACGATGCGCATGAGCACGCCGTTCGAGGGCCGCCCGGACGACTACGGCATCCTGACGATGTCGCAGGAGGAGATTCACGAAGCGGTCGAGGAGGCGCATCGCCACAACTGGCAGGTGGGTGTCCACGCCAACGGGGACGTCACCATCGACATGGTGCTGAACGCCTACGAGCGGGTCCTCGCGCGCTGGCCGCATCCCGACCGCCGGCACCGCATCGAGCACTGCTCGCTCGTCAACCCGGGCCTGCTGCGGCGCATCCGGGACACCGGCTCCATCCCCACCCCGTTCTGGACCTACGTCCACTACCACGGCGAGAAGTGGCGCGAGTACGGCGCCGCGAAGATGGAGTGGATGTTCGCGCACCGCTCGTTCCTCGACTTCGACATTCCCGTGCCGGGAGCGTCCGACTACACGCCCGGGCCCTTCGAGCCGCTGATGGCGATCCAGAGCATGGTGACCCGCCGCGACTTCGACGGCCGGGTCTGGGGCCCCAGCCAGCGGGTGACGGTGGACGAGGCGCTGCGCATCGGCACCCTCCACGGCGCGCGGGCGTCCTACGAGGAGCGCGACAAGGGCTCGATCACCGCCGGCAAGCTGGCCGACTTCGTCATCCTCGAGCGCGACCCGCACGACGCCGACCCCGACGACATCAAGAACATCGGCGTCGTGCGCACCGTGGTCGGGGGACGGACGATGCACCCGGCTGCCGCGTAGCCGGCGGGCGGCGGTCAACGGTCTGCCCGACGAACGCCCGGACCACGCGCGCGGTATATGCTCTTCGGTACGCTTTCGTCGCGCGCCCGTAGCTCAGCTGGATAGAGCGCCGGGCTTCGAACCCGTAGGTCGGGGGTTCAAATCCCTCCGGGCGCGCCACCTCCCCCACCGCGGGCCAAGCTGGAGTCGCCGGCCCCGGGACGAGTCTCCCGGCCACGGCGCGCCGTCCCGCAGCATGTGCTCGGCGCCGACTCGCGCTATGATCCTTTGTTGCGCGCCGCACGGCGCGCCGGATCCCGAGTCCGCGCGACGATGACGCCGTTCGACTTCCATCTCCCCACGCGCCTCGTGTTCGGAGCCGGCACTATCGACCGTCTCGGCGAGTTGGCCCGCGAACGCGGCTTCACGCGGCCGCTCGTCGTGTCCGACCCCGGGCTCGAGGAGGCCGGACACGTCGACCGCGCACTGGGGTTGCTGCGGAAGGCGGGGATTGCGTGCGAGGTCTTCGACGACTTCGACGTCAACCCCGACGCGGCCATGGTCGACCGGGGGGTGGCGTTCGCCGGCGGGCGCGGGATCGATTCGGTGATCGGTCTCGGCGGCGGCAGCTCGCTCGACTGCGCGAAGGCGATCAACCTGCTGCTGACGAACGGCGGCGCCATGGCCGACTACCGCGGCTACGGGCACGCGCGGCAGCCGCTCCTGCCGATGTTCGCCGTCCCGACCACGGCCGGCACGGGCTCCGAGGCCCAGAGCTACGCGGTCATCGCCGACAACGAGACGCACCTGAAGATGGCGTGCGGCGATCCGAAGCTCGCCTTCGCGGTCGCAATTCTCGATCCGGAGTTGACGTTCTCCCAGCCGCCGCCGGTCACCGCCGCGGCCGGCTTCGATGCCATCGCCCACGCGGTGGAGACGGCGGTCACGCGGCGCCGCTCCCCCATTTCGACTCTCTTCTCACGCGAGGCGTTCCGCCTGCTCGACGGGCACTACCAGCGGGTGCTCGACGACCCCATGAACCTCGCGGCCCGCAGCGCGATGCAGCTCGGCGCGTACTACGCCGGCGTGGCGATCGAACAGTCGATGCTCGGTGCCGCGCACGCCTGCGCCAATCCCCTGACGGCGCGCTACGGCCTGACCCACGGGCTCGCGCTGGCGATCCTCCTGCCCCACATCGTGCGCTGGAACGCGGAGGGCTGCGCCGACCTCTACGGCGACCTCGTCGGAAGCGGCGCGTCCGCGGGCGCGGCGTCCGCGGGAGAAGCCTCCGCGGGCGCGGCGCCTGCGGAGGCGGACGCCGGCGAGTACCTGGCGGCGCGGCTCGCCGCCATCGGCAGGAGCGGCGGATTCCCCGCCGACCTCCGCACGGCCGGCGTCCCGGCCGAGGATTTGTCGGCGCTGGCAGAGGCCGCCGGAGAGCAGTGGACCGGCACGTTCAACCCGCGAACCTTCGGTTCCCGTGAAGCGTTGGAGGTCTATCGATGCGCGTACTGAGCGAGACACCCCACCCGACGTCCGGTGCCGGGCGGCGCGTCGCCGCGCTGGCCAGCGTCCTGATCCTCACCGGCGGCGCCGGCGCCGCGGCGCAGACCGCGCCGGCCGACGCCTGGACGCAGTTCCGCGGCACGCCGGCGCTCACCGGCGCCTCGGCGGCGGCCGTGCCGGCAGAGCTCGAGCTGCTCTGGACGTTCGAGGCCGGCGAGTCCATCGACTCGTCGGCGGCCGTCGTCGACGGCACGGTCTATGTCGGCACGTACACCGGCGAGCTGATCGCGGTCGACCTGGAGAGCGGCACGCCGAAGTGGCGCTACCGGGCCAGCGAGCGCATGGGAATCGGCGAGTCATCGCCGGCGGTGGGCGGCGGCCGCGTCTACGTGGGCGACCTCGCCGGCGTGCTGCACGCGGTCGACGCCGACACGGGAGCAGCCGTGTGGACCTTCCCGACGCAGGGCGAGATCAAGTCCTCGCCGGTCGTCGTGGGCGATCGCGTGCTGGTCGGATCGTACGACGGCTACCTCTACGGGCTCGATGCGGCGACGGGCGAGCTCGCGTGGCAGGTCGAGACCCAGAACTACGTGCACGCCACCCCGGCCGTCTCCGACGGCGTCGCCTACTTCGGCGGGTGCGACGAGACCTTTCACGGAGTCCGCATCAGCGACGGCGTGGAGGTGGTCAGCCTCCCGGCGGGCGCCTACACTGCGGCCTCGTCCGCCATCCATGAAGGCCGGGCCTACTTCGGCACCTTCGACAACGAGGTGCTCGGCCTCGACCTGACGACGCACGAGATCCTCTGGCGCTACGAGCACCCGCGCCGCCACTTTCCGTTCTATTCGTCGGCGCTCCACGTCGACGGGCGCGTCGTCATCGGCGGGCGCGACCGGATGGTGCACGCCATCGACGAGCGGACCGGCGAAGCGCTCTGGACGTTCATGACCCGCGCGCGCGTCGACTCGTCCCCCGCCGCCTCCGGCGGCCGGGTCTACATCGGGTCGGGCGACGGCCGGCTCTACGTCCTCGACCTCGAGACCGGCGACAAGCTCTGGGAGTTCGATACCGGCGCCCCGCTCTCGGCCTCGCCGGCGATCGCCGAGGGCAAGGTGGTCATCGGCTCGCAGGACGGCATCCTCTACTGCTTCGGCTGAGGGTGCCGCAGCACGCCGGCGCTTTCGCCCTACGGGAACGAGAAGATGCGGGCGGGGTCGAACGCGAGGTCCGGGAGCAGCACCGAGCGCACGCTGCCCCCGGGCCGCGCCCGCAGGACCTCGCGGTAGGTGGCCGCCTTCAGGCAGTGGACCTCTACCTCGCGGCGGACCGGGTCGACGATCCAGTACTCCGGCACCGCGTAGCGCGCGAACATCCGCATCTTGCGGCCCCGGTCGATGGCCGCAGTGGAAGGCGAGAGCACCTCGACCACGAGGTCCGGCGCCGCCCGGGTCACGGCGTTCGGGTCGAGCAGATGCACTCGCTCGGCCCGGAAGAAGACGACGTCCGGCTGCACGACGTCGTGCTCGTCGAAGACGATGTCGAACGGCGCAGCAACCGCGAGCCCGCCCGACGACCGCCGGTACTCGGTCAGCAGGGCGGCGATCTCGAGAGCGGCAATCTGGTGGCGGAGCAGCGGCGCCGGGACCACGACGAGCTCCCCTCCGTGAATCTCGTAGCGGCGCCCGTCGTCCGGCATCGCCAGGAGGTCGCGGTAGCCGACCCGCCGCGGCACGGCCTGCATGGACGCCATCCTACCGCGGATGCCATGCGAAACCTGTGCCGGTCGGTGCGCCGCAGGCTGATATAGTGACGCCATGAGCGAAGCGGCATCGGCGGCGGAAGCGCCCGGCGCGACGGAGGTCGGCAGCGCGCCGGAGACTCCCGGTGCGACCGAGGTCGGCAGCTACTTCGTCGCCAACTATCCGCCGTTCTCCACCTGGACGACGGACGCCGTCGCCGAGGCCGCGCGGCCCGCGCTCGCCACCCCAGCCCCGACAGGTGTGCCGCTCGGGCTCTATCTGCACATCCCGTTCTGCCGCAAGCGCTGCCATTTCTGCTACTTCCGCGTCTATACCGACAAGAACGCCGCCGAGGTGCAGTCGTATCTCGACGTGCTGGGGCGCGAGTGGGAGCTCTACGCCGAGCAGCCGGCCATCGCCGGCCGCCCGCTCGACTTCGTCTACTTCGGGGGCGGGACGCCGTCGTTCCTCTCCGTCCGGCAGCTCCGCAGCCTGGTCGACCGGCTGTCGGCCGTCACTCCCTGGACGGACGCGAGCGAGATCACGTTCGAGTGCGAGCCGGGGACGCTGACCGAGTCGAAGCTGGCCGCCATTCGCGAGATGGGGGTGACCCGCCTCAGCCTCGGCGTCGAGCACTTCGACGACCAGGTGCTGGAGATCAACGGCCGCGCGCACCGTTCGGCCGAGATCTTCCGGGCCTACGCCTTCGCGCGCTCGGTCGGCTTCCCGCAGATCAACGTCGACCTGATCGCCGGCATGCTCGGCGAGAGCGACGAGAAGTGGCGCACGGCCGTCGAGAAGGCGGTCGCGCTCGATCCGGACAGCATCACCATCTACCAGATGGAATTGCCGTTCAACACGACGATCAGCAGCGACCTTCTCCACGGCAACGGGCAATTCCGGCAGACCGTGGCCCCCTGGTCGACGAAGCGGCGCTGGGTGGACGAGGCGTTCGCGGAGCTGGAGCGGGCCGGCTACACGGTCGGCAGCGCCTACACCGCGGTCAGGGACCCCGCCCGGACGCGCTTCGTCTACCGCGACCGGCTGTGGCAGGGGGCAGACCTCGCCGGTCTCGGCGTTGCGTCGTTCGGGCACGTCAACGGCGTCCACATGCAGAACCTCGACTCGTGGGGCGCCTATGCGGAGGCGATCGAGGGGGGCCGGCTCCCCCTGAACCGGGCCTACCGGCCGACCGACGAGGAACGCCTCATCCGCGAGCTGGTGCTGCAGCTCAAGCTCGGGTCCATCCGGCCGTCGTACTTCCGCGAGAAGTACGGCGTCGACGTCCGGGACCGCTTCACCGCCCCGCTGGCATCGCTCGCGCGCGACGGCTACCTCGACGAGTCGTCCCCGGACGCCGTGCGCCTCTCGCGCGGCGGCCTGCTGCGCGTCGACAGCCTGCTTCCCCGCTTCTTCCTGCCCTCCCACACCGACATCCGCTACACGTAGGTACGCCTCCGGGACGCGGTGTGGGGTTCTATCTCCGGAAGTCGTTTCGCGCCGGGCCGGTCCGGTTCAACCTCTCGAAGAGCGGCTTCGGGGTCTCGGTCGGGGTGACCGGCGCCCGTCTCGGCTTGTCGTCCTCCGGGCGGGCCTACGCGCACGGCGGGAGGGGAGGCCTCTACTACCGGAAATCGCTCGGCGGCGGCGGCAGCCGCGGTGGACGGCGTGGCGGCGCCCAGGCAGGTAGGGCATCTTCAGTCCGGAGCGCGCCCCTCGAGCTGACCGAGGAGACCGGCGCGACGTACGGTGCGCCGCACAGCCCGGCGGACGCGGACGCCTCGCAGCCCGCGCGGGTGCGCAGATCACCGCCGACGTACGGGTGGTTGGCGCTGGGCGCCGCCGTTGCCGGCCTGCTGCTGCCGCGACCGTTCCCGGCGCTGGTCGCGGCCGGGGTCCTTTCCGCCCTGGTCGTCCTCGCCGTAGGCCGCCGGATGCGGCGGGCGGCCGGTGACGCCTACGGCCGACTGCTGGACGCGCAGGTCTCGGCGGCGGCGCCGATTGCCGACGAGGCGCGATCCGCCATCGACGCGGCACGTCGCGACCGCTGGCTCACTCCCGGTGACGCCCGCTACTTCGAGGAGCGGGCGTACCTGACCCTCCTGGAGGCTGCGACGGCGAACGCCTATGACGACCCGAGCCTCGAGCGCGTCGGCGAGATGGAGCGCCTCCTCGACCTCGAACCGGCGTTTCTGCACCGCGCGCGGCTCGACTCCTACACGCGGGCCCACGTGGAAGCGGTGAGCGACCACGACCTGACCGAGGCCGAGGAGAAAGCGCTGGAGCGGGCGCGGGCCGCCTTCGGGTTGACCGACGAAGAGCTCGCCGACGAGCTGATCCTGCTCGACCGGCTGCGCGAGCTCCGGGCGATTCGGGACGGCGACCTGCCGGTGGTCGACGCCGCCACGAAGCTCTCGCGCCGCGAGGTGTGCCACATGGAAAGCGAGGGCCGGATCCTCCAGAAGCGCCTGCTGCGATCGTTCTCGCGCGGCGGACAGCGGTACAAGGTGCGCGGCTTCGTGATCGACAAGGAGGGCACTCTCGTCGTGACCAGCAAGCGGGTGGCGCTTGTCCACCGGGGAGTCACGTCCATCCGGAACAGCAGGATCCTGGACGTCGAGGTCGATCACGACCGCCAGTTGCTCACCCTGATCCGGGACGGCGTCGCCACGCCGACCTACCTGACGACGCCCGATGCGCTGCGCGCCGGCGCCATCGTGGCTGCCCTCGCCGAAGACCAATGACGACCGCACCTTCGAGCGCGGAGCCGCGAGGCGACAGCCTGCTCTTTCCCCTGGACCTGGTCTACGAGCGGGCCGGAATCGACGTCCCGCACGTGGAGGAGGTCTCGCCGGAGGACATTCCCCTCCCCTACCGCTCGCTGCTCGAGCACGACATCGACATGACCCTGACCCTGGAGCGCCATTTCGGCGGCCGGATCGTCCTGCGTCCGCTGTCGACGTTCACGCTCGACGACTCGTACTTCCGGCGGGTTCTGCTGGTGCAGGAGTACGCGGGGCAGCCGGTCGAGATGGGCGCGATACGGATGCGGCTCGACGCGTTCAGCGACGAGATCCGCGGGCAGATCCTGAAGAACGAGGTGCCGCTCGGGCGGATCCTGCGCGAGGGACGCTTCGAGTACGCGAGCCACGTCAAGGCGTTCCTGCGGGTGACCCCGAACCCGGAGATGATGGGCGTTTTCTGGATGCGCGAGCCGCGGCCGCTCTACGGCCGGCGCACCGAGATCCTGCGCGGGGGCAACCGGATCGGCGACATCGTCGAGGTGCTCCCGCTCGTGATGCGATAATCGATCCGATGGGCACGGAGGAGCGCTACGACTGCGTCGTCGTCGGCGGAGGGCCCGCGGGAGCAACCGCGGGCACCGTGCTGGCGCAGCACGGCCGGCGCGTCGCCGTCCTCGAGCGCGAGGCCTTCCCGCGCTACCACATCGGCGAGTCTCTGATGCCGTACACCTGGTTCACGTTCGAGCGGCTCGGGGTGCTCGACTGGTTCGCCGAGGCGGCCTGCCCGAAGAAGTACAGCGTGCAGTTCGTCTCCACGACGGGGAAGGTCTCGCAGCCGTTCTACTTCTTCGAGACGATCAAGCATCCCTGCTCGACCACGTGGCAGGTGCGGCGCAGCGACTTCGACCGGATGCTGCTCGACAACGCGCGGGCCAAAGGGGCGAACGTGCGCCAGGGCCGGGCCGTCCGCGAGCTGCTGACGGACGACGGGGGACGCACCGTCGGCGTACGGGCCGATGTGGCCGGCGGCGGGTCGGAGACGTTCCTCGCAGACGTGGTCATCGACGCCTCGGGCCGCGACACGTTCCTGGCCTCGAAGCTCGGCTGGAAGCGGCGCGACCCCGACCTCACCAAGATCGCCGTCTTCACCTACTACCGCGGCGCGAAGCGCGACCCGGGCCTGGACGAAGGCGCGACCACGGTCGCCTACATCCCGGAGAAGGGCTGGTTCTGGTACATCCCGTTGCCCGATGACATCGTCAGCGTCGGTGTCGTCGCGGAGGCGGACTACCTCTACCGCGGCACGCGCGACCCGGAGGCGATCTTCGCGCGCGAGGCGGCCGACTGCATCTGGATCGAAGAACACTTGCGCGGCGGCTCGCGGGTGGAACCGGTCCGCGTAACCGGGGAGTTCAGCTACCGCGCGGAGTCGATCGGCGGGGACGGCTTCTGCCTGGCCGGCGATGCGTTCTCGTTCCTCGACCCGGTCTTCTCCACCGGGGTCTTCATGGCCCTCAAGAGCGGCGAGATGGCGGCGGACGCCGTCCACCGCGGGCTCGACGCGGGAGCGATCACCGCGGCGACCTTCACCGATTACGAGCGCGACATGCGCTGGGCGCTCGACCAGTTCCGGCAGCTCGTGCTGTCGTTCTACAGCCAGACCTTCAGCTTCCGCGACTTCATCCGGGCCCACCCGGACCTGCACCCGCGTCTCGTCGACGCCCTCGTAGGGAACGTCTTCGCGGACCTCGGTCCGCTGTTCGAGGCCCTCCGGGAGTTCTCGGCCCGCACCTCGCGAGCCGAGCCCGCGCTGCCCGCGGCGAGCGGCTCGTAGCCGCCCGCAACCGGCGGGCCGATACCGCCCGCCTGAGTCCGCGACCGCCCGCGAGCAGCAGCGGTCCGGTGCCGAGGCGCGACGATGGGCGGGCTAGAATGTGCCCGTGGCGAGCGAGTACCGACTGAGGCGGCGGGTGCAGTTCCACGAGACCGACACGGCCGGCATCGTGCACTTCTCCTGGTTCTACCGCTACATGGAGGAGGCGGAGCACGCGCTCTGGCGGTCGGCGGGTCTCAGCATCGCCCCGCGGGACGCGCCGGTCGGTTTTCCGCGCGTCGCCGCCTCGTTCGACTTCCACCGGCCGCTCCGGTTCGAGGACGAGTTCGAGGTCCACATCCGGATCGCGCGGGTTGGAGCGAAGTCGATCCGCTACGCCGCCCACGTGACGAAGGACGGAGACCCCATCGCAACCGGCAGCCTGACCGTCGCCTGCATCGACAAGCGCCCCGGCATGCCCTTCCGGTCGACGGCGATCCCGGCGGAGATTGCCGGCCGCTTCGAGGTCGCCGCGGCGCGCCCCGAGGCGTGACCGCGCCGCGGCGCGGACCCGCCGCCCTTGCCCCATGCCCCGTCGCGACACGGCCCCACCGGACAGCGAGCGGCAGGCGCGCGCCGCGTTGGCTACCCGGCAGGGCGAGCGTCTGCACACGTTGCTCCGGACCGTCGGCGAGCGCAACCCCTTCTACCGGCGCAAGCTCGCCGCGGCGAGGGTCGACGTCAACGCGTTGACGCTGCCCGCCGATATGGAGGCCCTGCCGTTCACGACGAAGGCCGAGCTGATCGCCGACCAGGCGGAATCGCCGCCGTGGGGAACCGCACTGACCGAACCCCTCGAACGCTACACGCGGTACAACCAGACGTCGTCGACGACCGGCCGGCCGCTTCGCTGGATCGACACGCCCGAGAGCTGGCAGTGGATGCTCGAGTGCTGGAAGGCGGTCTACCGCGCGGCGGGCGTGACGGCGCGGGACCGGATCTTCTTCCCGTTCTCGTTCGGCCCCTTCCTGGGGTTCTGGACCGCGTTCGACGCGGCGACGCAGATCGGCGCCCACGCGATTCCCGCCGGGGGCATGTCGAGCGAGCAGCGCCTGGGCCTGATCGAAGCGCTCGCCCCGACGGTCGTCTGCTGCACGCCGACGTACGCGCTGCGCCTGCTCGACGTGGCGCGGCAGGGGGACGGCACGGACCCGCTCGCGGCTCGGGCGGTCCGCGTGATCATCGTCGCCGGCGAGCCGGGAGGCAGCATCGCGGCGACACGCCGGCGCATCGAAGCTGGGTGGGGGGCCAGGGTCATCGACCACCACGGCCTGACCGAGGTCGGTCCCGTCAGCTTCGAGTGTCGGGAAGCGCCGGGGTTCGTCCACGTCAACGAGGGCGAGTACGTTGCCGAGGTCGTCGATCCCGCCACGGGCGACGCCGTCCCCGACGGCCGGCGTGGCGAGCTCGTGGTCACGAACCTCGGACGGACGGCCAGCCCGCTCATCCGCTACCGAACGCGCGATCTCGTGGTCCGCACAACGGAACCCTGCGCGTGCGGACGCACGTTCGCCCGGCTCGTCGGAGGGGTGGTCGCGCGCGCGGACGACATGGCGAACGTGCGCGGCGTCAACGTCTACCCGGCCGCGGTCGAGTCGGTGCTGCGCGCCATCGACGCGATCGTCGAGTACCGCTGCACCGTGCGGACCGCGCGCTCGCAACGGACCCTCGACGTGGAGGTCGAGGTTCGGGCCGGCGCCGACGCGGCGGCGATCGCCACGCTGGCCGGACGGCGCCTGCGAGACGCGCTCGCCCTGACGGTCCCCGTAGCGCCGGTCGCCGCCGGCACGCTGCCGCGCTTCGAGATGAAGGCACGACGCTTCGTCGTCGAGCGCAAGGAGGAGCCATGACCATCACCGGAATTGCCAACGTGATGCTCGGCGCCGCGGACCTCGACCGCGCGCGGGCGTTCTACCGGGACACGCTGGGTGTGGCGGTGAAGCAGGAGATTCCCGGATTCGTCTTTCTCGAGACCGGTCCGGTCACTCTCTGCCTCAGCGCGGCGCATGCGCGGCTCGCCGAGCACCCCGGACCATCGGAGGTCGTCCTGTCGGTGGCGAGCGTCCGCGAGGCCTACGCGGCGCTGCGGGAGAAGGGGGTCGAGTTCCTGCGGGAGCCGGCCAACGTCACCGGAGACTCGTGGGCCGCCAACTTCCGCGATCCGGACGGGCACCTGCTGTCGATCTTCGGCCCGGAATGAGAAGCGTAGTACCATCTGCGGGTTCCAGGAGGCATTTCTTGCGTCGATCCATACTTCGGTGGCCGGCGGGTGTACTCGGTGCCCTGTGCGTGGCCGTCGCCGCGTGCGGCGGCGGAAGCGGCGGCGATGCGGGTGACGCCGCGCCGTCCCGGCAGTTCCTCAGCATGGGGACGGCGCCCCCCGGCGGCGCCTTCTTCGTCGTCGGCAGCGCGCTCGCCGAGGTCGTGAACGAGACCGCGACCGGGTTCGGCTACAGCGTGACCGCCGAGGCGACGAGCGGCTCGCAGGAGAACATCCGGAGGCTGGCGAGCGGCGAGCTGGACTTCGCCCTGTCGAACGCGGCCATCACCTACTTCGCGGTGCGGGGCAGCGAGGGCTGGGACCGCGCCTATCCGGTCCGCTCCGTCATGACTCTGGCGCCCAACGTCGCGCTGTTCGTCACGCAGGCGTCGTCCGGCATCGAGAGCCTCGACGACCTGCGCGGCCGGCGGGTCTCGGTCGGTCCCGCGGGCGCCGGGTTCGAGTACTTCGTCGGTCCGCTGCTCGAAGCGCACGGCGTGACCTACGACGACTTCTCGCCGCTCAACGCCACGCAGCAGGCCGCCGTCGACATGCTGACGGACGGCTCGGCGGACGCGACCTTCCTCGGCGGGGCGGTCCCCACGGCATCGATCACGCAGGCCGCGGCGTCGATGGACATCACGTTCATCCCCTACGGGAGCGACGAGATGGCGCAGCTCGCCGACGAGTACGTCTTCTTCCGCCCCGCAACCATTCCCGCCGACACCTATCGCGGGCAGACCGAGCCGTTCGAGGGGCTCGACGTGGGATCGATGCACGTCATCACCTCGGCCGGCGCCCCGGAGGACCTGGTCTACAACGTGACGAGGCTGCTCTACGAGAACCGGGAGCTGGTCGTCGAGAAGCACGCGGCGGGACGGGCCATCAACCCGAACAACGTGGTGCGCGACACGGGCACGGAGTTCCATCCCGGCGCGATTCGCTTCTACCAGGAGGCCGGGGTCTGGCCGCAACAGGCCGCGCCGTGACCCAGGAGAGCACCGCTCCGGCGCGCGACGTCCGGCTTCTCGTCAGCGGCGGCCTCGGCGTTCTGCTGTGCGCCTTCACCTTGATCGAGGTGAACTATCCGCTGCTGGCGCCCCAGAGCCGGCTCGCGTTCTTTGCGCTGGTAGGGCTGACCCTCTGCTTCCTCAACATCCCTGTCCACCCCTCGCTGAAGGACAATCCGCGCGCCCGTGCGCTGGACGTCGTGCTGGCGGGGTTGGCCGCCCTGTGCTGCGGCTACATCGTCACCCAGACCGATCCGCTGTTCGATGGGTGGTGGGTGAACGGCCAGTCCCTCGGGAATCGGGCCGGGTTCGAGTCGGCGTACGACACGGCAATCGGCCTGCTGGGCCTGGGCCTGGTGATAGAGGCGGCCCGGCGCGCCCTCGGGCTGGCTCTGCCGTTGCTGGCGGGGGCATTCATCCTGTACGCCCTGTTCGGAGCGGCGTTCCCGGACTGGCTGTTCCCGCATCGCGGCTACGGCATCGAGCGCGTCGTGGCGCAGACGTTCCTGCACAGCCAGGGCATCTTCGGCGTGGCGCTGAACGTGATGTTCACCTACGTCTTCCTGTTCGTCATCTTCGGCGCGTTTCTCGAAGCAACCGGCGCCACCCGCTTCATCGTCGACTTTGCCGAACGGGTGTTCGGCCGCAGCTCCGGTGGCCCGGCCAAGGTGGCGGTCCTGAGCAGCGGACTCATGGGGTCGCTCTCCGGGAGCGCGGTCGCGAACACCGCGACGACCGGGACCTTCACGATTCCGATGATGCGGAGCGCCGGCTTCAAACCCGTGACGGCGGCCGGCGTGCAGGCGGCGGCGAGCTCCGGCGGGGCGCTCATGCCCCCGGTGATGGGCGCGGGCGCCTACATGATGCTCGAGATCGTCGACCCGCCCGTGACGTACCTGGAGATCATCCGGGCGGCGCTCATTCCGGCGCTCCTGTACTACCTGTCGCTGATCCTGATCGTGCACTTCCACGCGAAGCGCGTTGCGATCGCCGCCGGGCCGGGAGAGGCGGCCGCGCCCGGACCCGACACGCCGGAAGTCGCCGCGCGATCGCGCGCAGCGGGCGTCGTGTTCGGATCGGCGCTCGGCAGCCTCATCCTGTTCCTGGTGCTCGGCTACACGGCGTTCCGCGCCGTGACGCTGTCGCTCGTCGTGATCGTCGCGGTCAGCAGCCTCAGCAAGGCAACCCGCCTCGACTGGCGCTTCACGCTCGTGAGCCTCGTCACCGCGGCGCGGGGGGTCGTGCCGCTGGTCGCAGCCGCCGCCTGCGTCGGCATCATCATCGGCGTCGTGACCCTGACCGGAGTCGGGACCCGCCTGCCGGCAACCATCATTCCGCTCGCCGAGCAGAGCCTGTTCCTGGCCCTGATCCTGATAATGATCTCGTCGATCGTGCTCGGGATGGGGCTCCCCTCCGCCGTCTGCTATCTCCTGATGGCGACGCTCATCGGCCCGGTGCTCGGCAACCTGGGCGTGATACCGCTCGCCGCGCACCTTTTCATCTTCTACTTCGGAATGATGTCGATGGTGACGCCGCCGGTGGCGCTCGCGGCCTACGCCGCGTCGTCGATCGCCGGCACCCGCATCATGCCGACGGGCCTGGCGGCGTTCCGCTTCGCGCTCGTCGGGTTCACCCTGCCGTACATGTTCATCTACCGGCCGGAGCTGCTCATGCTCACGCCCTCGGGCGAGGCCGCGAGCTGGCTCGGGATGCTGCTGCCGGTCGCCATCGCCACGCTGGGCGTCACGTGCTTCGCAGCCGGGATCGCCGGCCAGCTCAGCCGGCCCCTGGGCCTCGGTCTGCGCCTGGCGGTCTTCGCCGCGGCGGGGCTGCTCCTGGCTCCCGGGCCGACCGCCTCGCTCGCCGGCCTCGACGTAGCGGTCTTCGACGTCGCGGGAGTCATCCTGTTCTGCGTCGTGCTGGCCGTCGACCGGCGCTCGACCTGAACCGTCCTGTCGGAGCGCGGCCCGCGCCGCCTTGCTCGGGAGGCGACGCCTCGCGGCCGCCCCCGCGCGACCCGCGGCGCCTCAGCGTCGTTCCGCACCCGAGCGGGATGCTCAGCTACGTCCGACCTCAGCGCGAACCCGCGACCTTCACCGTGACGACATCGATGCCGTGGTACTTCTTGTGACGCACGGACGAGGCGTAGTGCCGCAGCAGGCGGAACGAGATCTCGGACTCGCTCTCCTCCGGGGTCTCCGCACGGTCTCCCAGATAGGTCAGGCGGTCCTCGATGTTCTGCTCGTCGAAGACAGCCAGGAACTCCAGGTCGACCACCTCCGGACCGGGACGCGCCACGAGGATCATGCGCGGCGGCATCTCAGCAACTTGGTCCCCGCGCACCTGCAACAGACACGTCAACGCCTCCTCGCCGGCCGCGCGCAACTGATCCACGGAGGCGCGGCTCCATTTCATCCGGCCTGCGACCTCGCGCAGGAGAGCATCGATCTGCGGGAGCGCCGAGGTGTCGAGTACCGCCTCCAGTCGCCGGCGTCGCGGACCTGTGAGCTCCAGGAAAGCCGTCATCAGGATCGCGGCCAGCACTCCGACGGTCATGCCGTTGCCCAGTGAAGCGCTCCATGTCGCACCCAGGACGCCCTCCAGCACGCTTCCGTTCCCCAGCGCGCAGCCGGCCAGGATGCCGCTGAGCGGCGCCCACAGCCGCCACACGCCCGAGGCGCGCAGCGCCATCGCGGTAGCGACGACCAGCGTCATGCCGGCAACGATCAGGGCGCCGGCCGGCGCACCCTCGGACGCTTCCGCGATCCTGCCGACGGCGATGGGCATGACCGCGAGCCCGATCAGGATGAGCGCGGTGCCGGACACGATCGGCGTGATGATGCGCCGCAGGAAAGGCAGCCAGGCGGCCATTGCGAACTGAAACAGGGACGCTACGACGATGAGGCTCGCCAGCGTCGGCAGCCCGCCTTCCGTCAGCGCGACGACGGAGACCGCGATGAAGTGCGGCCCCGCGCCGATCATGAGGATATGGCCGGCGCCGAACCGACCGACGTGAGCCGCCTGCAGGGCCGTGGTGACGCCGGCGATGATCAGGGCCGCGAACACCGCCCAGGACAGGTAGACATCGTCCTCGCCGGCCGCGCCGACCACGATCGTCACCATCAGGACCGTGTTCGCGAGGACGAGAACGACGCCCTGCAGGGCGACACCGAGCGTCACGAAGGGCGGGGGCTGTTCGTCCGGCTCGTAACGGATGCGGCGATTTACGCGAGGTCTGCTCATGTGGGCCGACCGCCAGTCAGCGCCACTGCACGGGCCGCCGGACGCCGGCCCGTGCCCGCGGTCGGGCGACGAGGCGCGCCGGGCGTGCGCGGTCGCCGCCGTCCTGCGCGCCCTCACGGGCGCGATGGAAGTCTGCGGCGCAGACTTCTAGCCCACCATTCGTCGCCTGGCGGCTCCGCCGGGTGCCCAACCAACCCTCCCAGGAGTCCGCGCCGCTTACGACGCGGACTCCTGGAGCCCTTCGACGATGGTCGAGTCCCGTGAGCACGCGCCGTCCGTCCGTTGCAGGGCCTCCTGGACCCTCGGATCCGCGATGCACACCTTTGCCGCTTCGAAGTCGGGGAATCGGACGATGACGTTGCGGCCGCGGCCCTGGCCGGTCACCTGTTCGCATCGGCCACCCCTGGCCAGGAACTCGCCGCCGCAGGCCTTCACCGCCTCCGCGGCGGGCTCGATGTTCTTCTCGTAGGCCTCGGCGTCATGAACGTCGACGCGCATGATGAAGTATGCAGGCATCGGTATCCTCTCACGCTCACCGAGACGGTGAGGCGCCTTTGTCGGGCAACAGAATTCGGCCGGCGGACCGCGGTTTTCGAGATCCTCCGGGCGAGTCCAACCGTCGCGGGAGGATCATACTGCGAACCAGGAGGGACTCGATGAAACGCCTTGTCGTTGGTTGGTGGCCGCAGCCGTGGCCGTACTGCTCGTCGTCGACAGCATGCCCGTGACACCCGCCCTGGAGGCGCTGCCCTGGATGCGCGTCGACGTACTCGAAGTTCTCCCCCGCGAGCTGGACGAGTTCATCGAGGTCCAGATCATGCAGCGCGCGCTGGGCGAGCGGACCAGCAACGTCGCGGCCGGCCTGGCCGGCGTGGTCCTTTCGGTGGAACGCACCGTGTTGCGGTACGACCCCGAGCTCAGCTTCTCGGGCACGGGACCCGAGGGCGGCCGGTTCCGGTAGAGGTACTGCCCGATAGGACGGCCCCCTGCGCCAGGGTCGCCGTCCGTAACCTGCCCGCGTCTTGAGGGTGCGCGCCCGTGGCCCTCCGGGCGCGCACCCTCGCCCTCCGGGCGCGCACCCTCGCCCTCCAGACGCGTCCGTGCTCCGTACCCCTATCGTGCTCGCCGCCAACCAGCGGTCGGCCTGACGCGAAGCGCCCGCCCGGCGCGATCCCCGTTGCTGCGCCGGCGCCGATGCGATACAACTCAGTCCATCGACATGGACTTTGGCAGCTACGAGCTCGACGCCGCCGTCTACGACGAGATGTTCCTGCCGGACGGCACGCCCCGCGAGCACAGCCGGGCGCTCCATGACGCGCTGCGCGGACTCTCGACCGCGGAGCTCGCCAGCATTCAGTCGCGCGTGACCCACTCGTTCGTGAGCGAGGGAATCACCTTCACCGTCTACGGCAGCGAGGAGGCCGAGGAACGCATCATCCCGATCGATTGCGTGCCGCGGATCGTGTCGGCCGACGAGTGGCGGCTGCTCGAGACCGGGCTCACCCAGCGCGTGCGGGCGGTGAACCGCTTCCTGGCCGACGTCTACGGTGACGCCCACGTGCTGGCCGACGGCGTCCTGCCGGAGGACCTCGTGCACGGCTGCCCGCAGTACCGCCCCGAGATGCGCGGCTTCTCGGCGCCGCACGGCGTGTGGGCGGCCATCTGCGGCAGCGATGTCGTGCGCACGAACGACGGCTTCCTCGTGCTCGAGGACAACCTCCGGGTGCCGTCGGGCGTCTCCTACATGATCGCGAACCGGAAAGCGGTGAAATCGAGCCTGCGCCGACTCTATCGCCGCTGCCGCGTGCGGGAGGTAGAGCACTACGGTCGTCTGCTGCGGCGAACGCTCGTCGAGCTCGCGCCGGAGGGCTGCCACGACCCGCGCATCGCGCTGCTGACACCGGGGGTCCACAACTCCGCGTTCTACGAGCACGTGTTCCTGGCCCACGAGATCGGGGCCGAGCTGGTGGAGGGCCGCGACCTGCTGACCCGCAACGGCCTCGTCTACATGCGGACGACGGAGGGGCTGCGGCGCGTCGACGTGATATACCGGCGCGTGGACGACGACTTCCTCGATCCGCTGGTGTTCCGGGAGGATTCTCTGCTCGGCGTGGCGGGCCTCCTGGAGGCGTACCGCCTGGGCGGGGTGAGCCTCGTGAACGCCCCCGGCACCGGAGTGGCGGACGACAAGAGCGTGTACCCCTACGTTCCGGACCTGATCCGCTACTACCTGGGCGAGGACCCGCTGCTGGCGAACGTGCCGACGCACATCTGCCGCCGCCCGGAAGATCTGGAGCTCACGCTCGACAACCTCGAGAACCTGATCGTGAAGCAGGTCGGGGGCTCGGGCGGCTACGGCATGCTGGTCGGCCCCCACGCCACGCCGGCGGAACGGGAGGCGTACGCGAAGGAGCTGCGCGCCAACCCGGCCGGCTACATCTCGCAGCCGGTGCTGGAGCTTTCGTCCGCGCCGTGCGTCATCGACGGCCGCGCCCAGCCGCGGCGGGTGGACCTCAGGCCCTTCGTGCTCACCGGCCGCGAGACCCGGCTGGTACCGGGCGCGTTCAGCCGCGTGGCGCTCCGCGAAGGGAGTCTCGTGGTCAACTCGAGCCAGGGCGGCGGCGGCAAGGACGTCTGGGTGCTCGACGAATGATCCTCTCGCGCAACGCGGAAGACCTCTACTGGATGGGCCGCTACCTCGAGCGAACGGAGCACCTCTGCCGCCTGCTGAGCTGTCAGGTCGAGACGCTGGTCGATCGGCCCGTGCGAGAGATCAAC
This sequence comes from Acidobacteriota bacterium, assembly GCA_021296475.1. Taxonomy (GTDB): domain Bacteria; phylum Acidobacteriota; class Vicinamibacteria; order Vicinamibacterales; family UBA8438; genus JAGWAJ01. The sequence continues at coordinate 41,339 of JAGWAJ010000010.1, read as the reverse complement.
TTCGGCTGGCGGCGCATCTACGATTCGCTGCACCGGAGGCCGCCGGGACCGGAGCTCGCCTTCGCAACGAGCGAGGACGACGATTACACGCTCGCGGACTCGTTCACCCTGGCCGACGACCTCACCTTCGAGTCGGCGAACCCGGACTCGATCCGCAACGGGCTCGCCTGCGCCCGGGAAAACGCGAGGCAGGTCCGGCACCGCATCAGCAGCGAGATGTGGACCTGCCTGAACGCGGCCTGGCTCCGCTTCAGCGCGCGCACCATCGACGACATCTGGAAGACGGCACCGGAGGCCTTCTACGTCGCCGTGGCCCGCGACCTCGACACCTTCTCGGGCGTGGCGCAGACGACGATGTACCGCGACGAGGGCTGGCGCTTCCTGCAGCTCGGGAGATTCGCGGAGCGGGCGCAGTTGATGATCGCGCTCCTCCTGGCCCAGCTCGCGCTCGTGCGGGAAGGGCGGGAGGGCGCTGTCGGCGGCGACTGGCCCGGCCTGCTGCGGATCTGCCAGGCCCTCGACGCCTACGCCCGGTGCCACGGAGCCGAGATCAGCGCGGACCGGGTGCTGGATCTCCTCGTCACCGACGTGCTGTTGCCGCGCTCGCTGTGTCGCGCGGTCGAGATGGCCTCCGGTGCCCTGAACGCGGCCGCGCTCGGTCCGGGTCCGACGGCCGAGGCGCGACAGACGGCACACGATCTGGCCCAGGCGACGCGCGGACGCTGGTCGGGCCGACCGAGTCTGGACGAGCGCGCCGACCGCCTCCGGCGCCTGCAGCAGAAGTGCCGCACGCTGCACGACCTCGTGTTGGCCGCGTACGTCGGATACCGCGTCGACGGGGCGCCCGCGCGCTGACGCCATGCGCCCGCATCGGATCGGCGACGACCATGAATGAATGACCTCGCGGCCGCGGAGTCCCAATTCGTTCTCAACACCCTGTCGTTCCTCGTCTGGGGCGCGCTCGTGATGTGGATGTGCGCCGGCTTCACCATGCTGGAGTCGGGGTAGTTCGCACCAAGAACGCGTCCCTCATCTGCCTCAAGAACATCGGCCTGTACGCGATCGCCGGACTGGCCTACTACGTCATCGGCTACAACCTGATGTACGTCGACGTCGGAGGGTGGATCGGATCGATCTCCTTCCTCTACGGCCCGTCCGCCGACGAGGTGGCGCTCGTGGCGGGCGACGAGAGCGCGCGGGCGGCCGTGATCGGCAACAACTACGCGGTGATGTCCGACTGGTTCTTCCAGATGGTGTTCGTGGCGACGGCCGCCTCCATCGTGTCCGGCGCACTGGCCGAACGGGTCCGGCTCTGGTCTTTCTTCGTGTTCACGCTGGTCCTGACCGCCTTCATCTACCCGGTCGTCGGCGCCTGGACGTGGGCGGCGGCTGGCTGGACGCGCTCGGCTTCCAGGACTTCGCCGGATCGACCATCGTGCACGGCACGGGAGGATGGGCGGCGCTCGCCGGCGCGCTCGTCGTCGGACCGCGCAGGGGCAAGTTCCGGCCCGACGGGACCGCCCTCATGACGCCGCCGTCCAACGTCCCGGTGGTGACGCTCGGCGTCTTCATCCTCTGGTTCGGGTGGTTCAGCTTCAACGGCGGCTCGCAGCTCGCGCTGGGAAGCGCGGCCGACGTGGTCGCCATGAGTCACGTGCTGGTCAACACGAACCTCGCGGCGGCGGCCGGCGTCGTCGCGGCCATCGCCGTCTCGCGGCCGATTCTGGGGCGCGTCGACCTGCTCGCCGGTTTGAACGGCGCCATCGCGGGGCTCGTTGCCATCACAGCGGGACCGGACTTCACGAGCCACTACTGGGCCATCGTGATCGGCGCCGTGGGGGCCGTCATCTGCACGGCCGGGCTGAAGCTGCTGGAGCGACGCCGGCAGGGGATGACGCGCCGCTCCGCACGCTGCCGCGGCCCGGCGGCGCCGAATCCTCGGCGGGCGGCCCGCTCGGTCGGCGGCGGGAGCGCGTCAGCCCGTTACGCCGAGGGCCGCCTTGCGCGAGTCCTTGATCGGGATGATCCGATCGAAGCCGCTGATGCGGAAGACCTCGTGGATGTGGTCCTTCATGGCGCACAGCACGAGGGTGCCGCGGCTCGCCTGCAGCTTCTTGGCCGCGATCAGGAGCACCCGCATCCCGGAGCTGCTGATGAAGTTGAGCCGGCTGAAGTCGATGACCAGACTCTGCTGCCCGCCCTCGATGTGCTCCATGACGAGCGCCTCGAACGAGCGCGCGTTCGCGCTGTCGAGACGTCCGACCGGAAGCAGGATCAGCGTCTCCTCGGTCCGCTCCTCGGCGACTTCAATGTCCATGCACCCTACCTCGCACCGCGGCCCACGACCGTGCCGCTACGCCGCCACGCCGCCACGCCGGCCAGGTCGCGCTCCATCGTCAGGTGGTTCCGGCCGGCGCTGAACTCGTAGCTCACCCGGTCCGCTACGGACTTCACCAGGTGCAGGCCCAGGTTGTCGGCGCTCCGCTCCTCGAGCGGCGACTCGGTGTCGGCGGCTTCCGCGTGCCGTGTCGGGTCGAACGGCGCACCGTTGTCCGTCAGGGTGAGGACCAGGCGGTCGTCGTCGACCCGCAAGCCGATGTCGATGCGCGGACGGGTGACGTCGGCGAACCCGTGGGTCACCGCGTTGGCGATCAGTTCGTCGAGGGCCAGGTTGATGGCGTAGACCTGCGGCTCCGCAAGCCCGTTCTCCTCCCCGAACGCCTCGACGATCCTGGACACGTTGCCGACGCCCGACAACCGGGGTGCGACGGACAGACGCAGATCATTGAAGCTCATGGTCAGGCTCTCTCGTACCCTAGCAGCCGCGGGACACGCTGCACAAACGGCGTGCTACGGCGCAGACTCTAGTGGCGGCGCAGCACGAGGCAGGTCATGTCGTCCGCGGCCGGCATGCCCGCCGAGAAGGCTCCAATCTCGCTCCACGCATGGTGCACGACCTCCGAAGGCGTCCGGTGCGCGGTACCGACCAGCGCGGCCTCCAGGCGCTCCTTGCCGAACAGCTCCCCGCCTGCGTTCACTGCGTCGGTCAATCCGTCCGTATACAGGACGAGCGTCTCCCCGGGCTGCAGCACGTGTCGTCGGCTCGCGTACGGGAACTCCTCCATCACGCCCATGGCGAGCCCTCCCGTCACCGGCAGAGACCGGCACACGTCGTCCGATCCGATCAGGTAGGCCGGGTCGTGGCCCGCGCAGACGTACTCGACCGCGCCTTTCTCGGGATCGACGACGGCGAGCACGGCGGTGACGAACAGCCCCATCGGGTTCTGGCGGCAGACCCGGTCGTTCGCCGCGCTCGTGACGTCGTCGATACCGTCGCACTCGCTGAACGCGGCCTTGATCGCCGCCTGCGAGGCGGCCATGAACAGCGCCGCGGCCACCCCCTTGCCCGAGACGTCCCCGACGACGAGGCAGCGGCGGCCGGGCGCCGGCTCCATGACGTCGACGAAGTCCCCGCCGACCCGCTGGGCCGGCGTCATCCGCGCGCACGCGGAGAAGACGCCCATCTCGACCGTCCCCTCGCGCACGAGGGCGGCCTGCACGACCTTGGCCATCTCCAGGTCCTGCTCCATCGCCTCCTTCGCGACACGCAGGTTGTGGTTGCTCTCCTCCAGGTCCCGCGTCCGCTCGGAGACGAGCATCTCGAGCTGCTCCTCGCGGTTGAAAACCTGCACGGTCATCGCCGTGAACACCCGCGCGAGACTGCCGAGCTCGTCCTGCCGCCGCAGGACGTCCTCCATCTCGTCGTCCTCGGGCTGGTTGCCCGCCTCGACCTGCCGAGCCGCGTCGGCAATGACCTCGATCGGATGCGTCAGCCACCGGGTGCCCCATGCCGCGGCTAACGCGGTGAGGCCGAGCAGCGCAAACGCGATGAGGGTCGTGTTCAGTGCCTCACCCTGCACCGTGAGCGCGATATCGTCCAGGCTCACCGATATGGCGAGACCGCCGATCGGGATCCCACCCGTGTTGATCAGGGGCGACGCGACCCAGATGCCGCGATCCTCGGGCGTCAGGAGGCTCAGGCTCGAGGCGCTGACGACGCGCCCCTGCGCCAGCGCGTCGGACATGACCGCCTCCACCCGGCCCCCGAAAGCGCCCGCGGCGCCCGCGGCCAGCTCCGCACGCGGCGCCGCGGCGGTGACATCTCCCTCCAGGTTGACGACCCACAGCGCCTCGAGGTTCCGCGAGCGGACCAGCACGTCGGCCTCGCGCTGGTACACGGAGTAGAGCAGGTTGCCGGCGCTGCTCTCGATGGGTATCCCGACCTGCGACAGGCGCGACCCGTCCGGGCTGGCGACCGTCACGTACTTGTAGATGACTCCGTCCGAGGCGCGCGGCTCGGACGGGTGCTCGAAGAAGGACTCGGAACCGTCGAAGAGGCCGGCGTACTCGCCGAAGTGCGGAACCTCCTCGCCGGCCGCGTCCGATGCCGACAGGCTCGAATAGACGGGCGTTCCGTCCCGGTCGACGACGCGGATCTCGCCGATGGCGGTCGTCGAGACAATCTGGCCCAGCCTTCGGTCGACATCGGCCGCGCTCCAGCCGGCCGCCTCGGCGGCGGTCGCGAAGCGGTCGACGATGGTGGCCTGCACGGCCATGTGCTGGCCCAGGATGCCTTCGATGACGGCCGAGACGTCCGCCCGCTGCGACGTGTGGACGTTGGTCAGGATCTCCTGCTCGCCGAACACGAGTGCGTTGCCGATCTGCACGATCCGCTGCTTGTCGACGCCGCTGACGCCGACGTACTTGTAGACCTCCTGATCGATCTCACGCACCTGCGCCGGCTGCGTGATGAAGTCGTTCCCGCCGACCGGCGCGGCGAGCAGTACATAGAACTTCGACGCCTGCGGCTGGACCGCCGGGTCCGGATCGAACTGGAACGGGACGAGATCGCCCTGCTCGTCCCGCACGTTGGTGAGATAGGAGAAGCCGGCCTCGTTGGTGATCCAGAACTCGTCGAGCACCGTGTTCGCGATGATGTCATCGAGAACGTCGATGACGCGCGGCGGGTCGAAGCCCGCCTCCTCCGCCGCGGCGACCAGGTGGGCGGCGATGCGCGCCTGGGCGATCATCTGCCCGTCGAGCGTCGCGTCGAGCGTGCGGGCGACGTTCGCGAGCGAGATCTCCCCCATCTCCGCGAAGCTGGCCGAAAGGAGCTCCGCCAGGTGCGTGGCCGCCCCCTCCGCCTCGTCGCGGAGCGCGGTGGCCGCGTTGTAGAGCAGCGTGGCCGATGTCGCCGTGATCGTGACGGCGAGCAGGACGGCCAGCGCCAGGAAGCCGCGGACCGCCAGCCGCATGCGCGCCGGGGTCCGCCACGCCTCGAGGGACCGGGACAGCACGCCGGTGTGGGACTTCGCCATGTCTTCGACCCTCGAAACCTCGCGAGGCGTCCCGCTAGCCCACCATTCGTCGCCTGACGGCTCCGCCTGGTGCCCAGCCAAGCCTACTGGGAGTCAGCCCGTTCTACGGCGCAGATCCTAGAGGCGCCAGATCACGAGGAACTGCGCCACGTTGTCGTGGCCATTCGCGCCGAGCTTGTTCCCCCAGTATTGGTACTCCACGCCGACGAACAGCTCGTTGCCGGTCCCGTTCAGCGCCTTGCTCAGGTCCCACGTGAGCTGGGGCTGGGCGAGCACCCAGCTCTTAACCTCGCCGCCCACGGGCTCGATCGTCGTCGCGCCGATGTACTCCGCGTGGCCGGTGAAGAGGAACGACTGGTTGCCGATGTCGAAGACCGCCCCCCAGTTGATGTCGAACATGAAGCTGTCGCTGGTCCGGGGGGCATCCCCGGGGCCGGCGCCGTCGTTCGCGTCCAGGAACGCCGTGATGTCCGTGTTGAGGAACAGGAAGCCGGGGACGTCCCAGGCCACGCGAATCCCGGGCAGGTACTTCATGAAGTTGGCGTCCGCATCGAAGTTGATGCCGCCGATCAGCGCGATGTCGCGCACCGGCCCGCCCCCGACGGTCCGGCTTGTCAGCTTGCTGAAGCTCAGCGTGGGATACCACTCCCCGTACAGGTCCTTCTGATTGAACCCGTCGCTCAACTGGTCGTCCAGGAAATCGACGAAGAAGAAGCTGTCCCCCAACGACCAGCTCCCCGCGTGCTGGATGGTGAGAATCGACGTCGGGCTCCGCAGCCCGGTGAACGGGTTCGTCAGTCGGCCGTACTGGTAGTGGAACTCCATCTGCGCCGAGGCTGCGGACGGCGCGGCCAGCCACAATGCCGCCGCCGCCGCACCGCAGCGCAGACCGCGCGCCAGCGCACGCCGACTCGTCCCCGCCGATCGCCGACCGGGCGGATGTGCAAGTCTGGTCAACCGTAGCATCGGAATCGCCTCGCTCGAGCACCTGTCGCGCCCGCCCGTACGGCCATCCTACCGCATCGGTTTCGGCTTTGGCCGCGGGCTTTCCGGCATCCCGCCCGCATCGCGCCGCCGCGTGATAGGCTGCGCGGAGGAAGGCGCAGAGCGCGCGACATGCAGACCGCACATCCCGCGCGGCGACGCCGCGACCCTCGAACGACCGCCGGCCGCGAGCGAGTACGGACGACCGCCCGCGGCCTCGCAGCCGCCACGGTCCTGGCCTGCCTGCTGGCCGCACCCGGCGGCGGCGCGGCCCAGCCCCCCGCGTTCGACCCGGTGCCGGGGGCGGTGGCCCTGCCCGACGTCATCCCGGTGTTTCCGCTGCCGGACGTCATGCTCTTCCCGAACGTCTCCCGGCCGCTGCACATCTTCGAGCCGCGCTATCGCGAGATGGTGGCGGATGCCCTGGCGGGCGACGGGCTGATCGGCATGGTCACGCTCGAGCCCGGGTACGAGGCCGATTACGAAGGGCGCCCGCCGATCTTCCGCATCGGCTGCGCCGGTCGGATCACGGAGGTGGAAGAGCTGCCCGACGGGCGGTACCTCATCGTCCTGCGCGGCCTGGTGAAGTTCCGCGTCCTCGACGAGGATCGGAGCCGGCCCTACCGGCTGGCGCGCGTGGCGGCGCTCCCGGAGCTCGTGGACGACGCCGAGCTGACGGCGCTCGGTGAGCTCCGCCCGGCGCTCGAGACGATTCTTGCCGCGGCCCGGAACGGTGCGCCGGCCCCGGCCGCGCTGCCCGACGAAGACCTGGTCAACGGGATCGCGCAGTACGCGCCGATGGCCCCGGGCGCGCGCCAGCGCCTGCTGGAAGCGCCAGGGCCGCTGGCCCGCGCCGAGGCGCTCGTGGAATTGTTCGGAGCCGCCGCGACGCCCCCGCGCTGACCCGCGCGGCAGCGGACACGAGGGCCCGCGTTTCGCGGCGCCCGCCCCAGGATCGTAGAATGGCGCCGGCCGGCTGCGGGCTCGCACGCGCCGTTCCGGCCTGCCGCAACCGGAATCCCGGCACGACGACGACACTGCCCGGCGGCGGACGCCAGGCGCTCGACGAGGAACGACATGCAGACATCGATGTTCACCGAACGCGTCGCCGGGCCCGCCATCGGCGCGGGAATCGCCGGCGGCGTCGCATCCTCCGCCGCCTTTGACGCCCCGCTCGGGATGGCGCTGTCGACGGGCGTGGCGGCCGGGGCCATCGGGCTGATCGTCCCGTTCCAGATCCTGAACGGATGGTTCTTCCCGGCCCTCCGGCGCCGCCTCGCGGCGAGCGCGCGCGTCATCGCGATCCTCAGCTTCCTCCTGATCGCGATGCCGCTCTTCTTCGGCAGCGGCGGCCTGCCGGTGGAAGCGTCGATCGCGGACGGGCTCGAGGTGCTGGTGTTCCTGACCGGGCTGGCGGCCTTCCTGTGCGGCAGCACGGCCGCGTTGCTCGACCCCGCGCCGGCCGCCGGCACGGAAGCTCCGCTGCCCGCGGTGCTCTCCCCGACGTCGATCACAGCGGCCATCGTGACCGGCGCGGTGGTCGGAATCACGCTCCCGCTGGCGCTGGACGCCGCGTGGTCCACGGCCGCTCTGGGCGGTCTGGCGGCGGGAATGCTCGCCCTGCTCATCCCGCTCCAGATCCGGGATGGCCGGTTCACGCCGAACGTGGAGGGCCTGCAGCCCGTGTGGGCCGTGGCGTTCCTGATGGTCCTCGCCTCCGCCTTCGTCGGCGTGCGCGCCCTCGGTCTCGACAGCGCCGTCCAGCTCAGCCTCGCCCTTCTGATTCTGGCGCTGGGCGCCGCCGCGTACGCGGCCGGCACCACGACGGAAGTGCTGTGCCGGGCGGAGGACGACGGCGCGCGCTGATTCCGAGCGGATGGGGGCAAAGCGGGCGGCGGCAGGCCGGGCAGCGGTGGTCGTACTGGCCGCTCTGCTCTGCACGGGCACCGGCGGCGGACCGGTGGAGCATCGGGTTGTCATCTTCAGCCCGGACGGGAACGACGTCCGGCTGCCGATGACGCTCGACGCCATCGCCTTCTGGAACTCCGTCGCTACCGGCCTCAATCTCGACCTGCGGCTCGTGAGCGACGTGATCCTCGCCTCGCCGGTAACGCGGCGGCTCGAGACCTACGCGCGCACCATCTCGCAGCAGGCGGGGCGGCTCCGGTCGGGGCAGAGCCAGCCGTCGCCCCCCGACGAGGTGGTCGCGGTCGACGCCGACGTCGTGCTGCTGCTTTCCCGGCAGGATCTGATGTCGTTCGCGTGGCCCATACCGAAGGGGCGCGGGCATTTCATCGCCATCGAGGCCGACGAGCTGGCGATGGCGCAGAACCTCAACATCGCCCGCAACATCATCGCGCACGAGATCGGCCACTCGCTGGGACTCGTCCACAACCGCGACCCGACCTCGCTCATGTGCGGCCCCTGCCGGACGTCCGGGCTGGGCAGCGACGACCCGGAGTACATGCGCCTCACGGACGGCGATCGGCGGCGGCTGATGGCGCGCTACGCTTCCCGGTGACGGGCGGCGGCGCTATGATTGACCCTTTCCGATCCGAAGGAGATTCCATGCTCAAGAACAAGCGGCTGCTGGTGGCGTTCGGCGTGACCGTGTTCGCGGCGGGCTTCCTGGCGGGCAACCTGACGGAGCTGGGCAGCGCGGTCGAGGCCCAGAGCGAGAAGGTCTTCGAGATGCGGACCTACACCGCGCTTCCCGGCCGCCTCGACGCCCTGAACGCCCGCTTCCGGGATCACACGACGCGCATCTTCCGGAAGCACGGCATGTCGAACGTCGGCTACTGGGTGCCGCAGGACGATCCGCTGGCCGAGAACACCCTCATCTACATCATCTCGCACCCGAGCCGCGACGCCGCGGCCACGAACTGGGACAAGTTCCGGGCGGATCCGGAATGGCAGCGGGTGGCCGAGGAGTCGCAGCGCGACGGCCGCATCGTGGAGAGCGTCGACGCGGTCTTCATGGACGCTACCGACTATTCGCAGATCCAGTGACGACCCGAACGACGATCGCAACCGGATCCCCAAGGAGGACCAAATGAAGGCCAGGACACTCGTCGCGGCGCTCGGCGCCCTGCTCGTCGCGTTCGCATCCGCCGCACCCGCCGCGGCCCAGTCGATGGACATCGATCTCACCGGCGCCGACGGGGCGATGCTGAAGGCGACCTACAC
>JAGWAJ010000010.1:30579-31732 GCA_021296475.1 Acidobacteriota bacterium | reverse complement strand
GCCGGGGTCCACGTGCTGACCATGGACCTGCGCGGCTTCGGCGACAGCGAGGGCGAGCCGCTCGCGGGAGCCGAGGGCTTCCGCAACCTGATGATGAAGTCGCCCGGCGACCTCGACCTCGCGTACGACTACCTGGTGGGCAAGGATGGCGTGGACGGCTCGCGCGTGGCCGTCGGCGGTGCGAGCTGCGGCGCCATGCTGACCGCGGACCTCGCGTCGCGCCACGAAGGCATCACGAGCCTGATGCTCCTCTCCGGGCCGCCGAGCGATGCGGCGATCGCCCACATCGCGGCCACCCCGAGCCTCGGCGTGTTCGGCGCCGCGGCCTCCGGCGACACCATCACGCCTGGTGTCGCGGACGTCATCTCGCGCGCCGTCGACGGTTCCGGGAACGAGAAGTCGATGGCCAAGGTGTACGAGGGAACCGAGCACGGCCTGCCGATGTTCGAGGCGAATCCCGAGCTTCAGCCGCTCCTGCTCGACTGGCTCAAGAACCAGTTGCTCTCGAACTGACCTCTCCGGCGTTGCCGCCGGCCGGTTTGCAGGCCGGCCGGCGGCAGGTCGGGACAAGGCGGCGAGCGCAGCCCCTCACGCGCGCCGCGCACGTTGCGTAGGCCGGCGGGTCAGAAGCGGGAAGCGCGGAGCCAGGTGTCCGACCGCCCCCAGCTCTTCTCGAACTCGGCGTCGACCTCGGCCGAAGGACGGCCCTGGGCCACCAGCGCCGAGTGCAGGCCGAACAGCGACCAACCGTTGTTCGGGTGGTCGGCGAGCTCCTCCCGATAGACGCGCTCCGCGTCGGCCGCGCGTCCGGCTTCCAGCAGCGCGGCGCCCAGCCAGTGCCGGGCCGCGAACGGGAGCGGCTCGGGTTCCGAGTACTCCAGATCATCCTCGATCTCGACCGCGCGCTCGAACGCCGCGATCGCCTCGTCCAGCTTGCCGGCGTCGCGGCGGATCTCCCCTTCGAGGATCGCGCCGACGGTGCCGAGCAGCAGCTCGCCCGAGTCGAAGCGGAAGCGCGCCGTGGTCGTCTCGGCGAGCGCAAGCACGCGCCGCAGGTAGACCTCGGCGAAGTCGGCATCCCCGGTCCGCAGGTGCGCGTAGCCCTGCGCGAAGTCCCACAGCCCGCCCGCAACCTCCTGCTCGGGGCGCTCGG
>JAGWAJ010000010.1:15928-30462 GCA_021296475.1 Acidobacteriota bacterium | reverse complement strand
AAGAGCAGCATGTGCAGGTTGTGGCTGGGATAGATCGCAATCCCCTCGCCGTGCGCCGCCTTGAGGTCCGAGTGCCACGCCGCCACGTTCGCGCGCACGCCGTCCGCCCAGCGGCCGATCTCGTTCCAGGTGTGGGACGGCATGTGGTTGATGTGGCTGGCGCCCGGAATCTCGCTGCCGAGGTGCTCGGCGCAGGCCGACGCCAGGCCCGGATCGACGGTCGACTCGGTGGCGTGGATGTAGAGGTGACACGCGCCCGGATGGCGGATGTTCCGATCCAGCACGCTCTCGAGAACGCCGTGGAGACGCTGCACGTTCGGATCCTCGAGATCGCGGGTGCCCCGCCGCGGCTCCAGCAGGAACAGCGCGTCGCCGTACAGGGTCATCGCGTCGAGGTCGTCGGGATGGGCCTCGGCCACCCCGCGCATGGCCTCGGCGTAGGCTTCGTCCTGCTCGCGGCGCGTCTCCGGGTCGAAATGCTCCACGTAGCGCGTCGACAGCGCGTCGATGTAGGCCTGCTCCCTGGCGCTCGCAGTATCGCGGCGGGCCAGCGCCTCCTGCAGCGCCGCGTAGGCGTGCGGCGCCTCGAAGGGGCGCATCGGCCCGTTCAGGTACGACCCCCAGGCCCAGGCCTCGCCCCAGTAGCAGATGGCGCAGTCGGGGTCGCGCTGCCAGGCCTCGCGAAACGACCGGATCGCCTCCTCTTTCGCGAACGCGTACATCAGGCGGAATCCCTGGTTGAAGTAGGCCTGGGCTTCCGCGTCCGTGGACGAGATCGGATGCTCGTGGTCGCCGAGCACGCCCTCGTAGAGCGGCATCGGCTCGCTGAAGCTCTCGGGCAGCTCCGGGCTCGCCGCGTCGTGTCCGGCGCCGTCGCCATGCCCGCCGTGGTCCTGCGCAGCCGCCGCCGCGCCGCCGGCAACCAGGAGCGCCGCCGCGAGAGCCACGCTCCACGCGCGGGCGCGGCCGGTCCTGGTCGTGGGTGTCGGTACTGGTGCTCGCATCAGCCTGTCATCCTTCCTCGGGCGGCTCGCCGCCCGTTCTCGCCGCCCGTCGACGTCCTGCGACGAATCATACGCAACCCCGCCGCCGTCCGCCGGGGCGCCGCCGGCGCCCCTACGGACGGCGGGTGGGGTATGCTTGCGGCGAGCGGCCATGCGACGCATCCTCGCGCTGACGGCGTTCCTGTTGGCGGCCGTCCTGCTCACCGGCAGCCACGCGCAGTGGGGCTGGGGGGTCGGCGAGGGCAACATGCCGCCCCGATTCCCGCCCGCGTCGCTCCCGGACCGCGACTTCGCCTTCTGCAAGATCATGTACGACCAGGTCCGCTACGAGCGGCTGGGCATGGGCTGGTCGACCGACTACCCCTACGCCGGCATCAATCTGATGCTGCGGCTCGAGGACCTGACCTCCACCCGCATCAGCACAGATCGCAGAGGCGACCCGAACCACTGGGTCGTGCGCATGACGGACGACGCCCTGTTCAACTGTCCGTTCACGATGGCGTCCGACGTCGGGACGATCGGCTTCACGGCACAAGAGGCGGCGCGCATGCGGGAGTACCTGCTGAAGGGCGGCTTCCTCTGGGTGGACGACTTCTGGGGCACGGCCGCGTGGCGGCACTGGGAGAGCGAGATCGGCCGCGTGCTGCCGCCGTCCCAGTATCCCATCCGGGACGTGCCGCTCGACCATCCGGTGTTCCGCACGTGGACGCACGTGGCGAAGGTGCCCCAGATAACGGCGATTCAGTTCTGGTACGGGACGGGCGGGCGCACCACCTCCGAGCGGGGCCGCGACAGCGCCGTGCCGCACTTCCGCGCCATCAGCGACGAGCACGGCCGCTTTCTCGTCGTCATGACGCACAACACCGACGTCGCCGACGCCTGGGAGCGGGAGGGGGACGACCCCCGCTTCTTCCGGCAGTTCTCGCCGGACGGCTACGGCCTCGGCATCAACGTCCTGCTGTACGCGATGAGCCGCTAGCGCGCCCTGTCGGGCACGCGACCGCAGCGTCAGCCGGCCGACGCTGCGGTCGAACCGCGGCACTACGGAAGCAGTCCGCGGCCGGCCCGATGGCGGTTCGGCGGCCTCAACCCCCAACCTCCAACCGCCGTGCGAGGTAGCCGCCATGCCCCGAAATCGAACGCAGACCGCACGCTGTTCCCGCCGCGCGTTCCTCGCCGCCGTGCCGACTCTTGCCGTCGCGGCGACGGTCCGGCCGGCCGCAGCGGCCGCTGCGCCGCCGGCGCTGCCGCTGGGTCAGGCCGAGCTCGGCCTGCGCATCACCGGCATGGAGACGATTGTCGTGCGCGCCACGACCCGCACGAGCTGGATCGTCATCCGCCTCACCACGAACGACGGGCGGACCGGCCTGGGCGAGGCGTCGCTGGGACGACGGACGGAACTCCCGGAGCTGGAGCCGTTCTTCGCGCTCGTCCGCGACCGCTCGCCGTTCGAGATCCACCGCTACCGGCAGGGCGGGCGTGAGGCCGCGGCCGCCGGCGACCGGGCCGTCGCCACCGCGTTCAGCGCCGTGGAGCAGGCGCAGTGGGATCTCGTCGGCAAGGCGCTCGGGGCCCCGGTGTACGACCTCACCGGCGGCTCCCTGCGGCAGGAGCTGCCCGCGTACGCGAACATCAACCGCGCGACGTCGGACCGTACCCCCGCCGGATTCGCCGCCAACGCACGGCAGGCCGTGGACGACGGCTTCCGAGCGATCAAGGCAGCGCCGTTCGACGGCTTCCCGTCGCTCGACGCCCCGGCGGCCGAGGTCGAGGCGGCGACGGAGCTCGGGATCGCGTGCATCGAGGCGATGCGCGCGGCGATCGGCCCGGACGTCGCCCTGAAGATCGACGTCCACAGCAACTTCGACGTGCCTCTGGCCATCGACGTCGCCGCCCGCCTCGAGCCGCAGTCGCTGTCGTGGTACGAGGAGCCGGTCCCGCCCACCGATCTGGCGAGCACGCGGGCGATCAAGGAGGGCATCCGGCAGACGATGGCGGGCGGGGAGTTCCTCTTCGGCGTCGAGGGCTTCGAGCCGCTCTGCCGCGAGCGCGCCGTCGACATCATCATGCCGGACGTGAAGCACTGCGGCGGCGTGACCGAGCTCTCCAAGATAGCCACGGTCGCCGAGCTGCACGGCGTGCTCGTATCCCCCCACAACCCGAGCGGCCCCGTCTCCACGATGGTGTCGGCGCAGGTGTGCGCCGGCCTGCCGAACTTCGACATCCTGGAATACCAGTGGAACGAGGTGCCGTGGCGCGGCGATCTGATCGATCCGCCGGAGCGGTTCAACGGCGGGATCCTGCAGGTGCCCGACGGCCCCGGGTTCGGCGTCACCCTCAACGAATCGGTCGCCCGCCAGCACCTGTAGCTTCCTGTGGGCCGCGTCGGCCGTTTAACCGCAGGCCACCGCGGGGATTACCGAGCCACGGCGGATCCTGGACGCGGCCGCGCGGATCCCGGAGGCCCGGCGCCGCTCACGGAGCCGCGGCGCGTCCGAAGCGCTCGGCAGCGCGGGCTCGGGCGCGCGCGGCGACCTCGGCGCGGTCCCGCGACGGGGCCGTCGTCACGAGGTCATCGATGAGGCGCCGCGCGACCTGCGCGACGTCTTCGACCGCGGCATCGAAGACGGCCTGGTTGGCCTGCGACGGCCTGGTGAAGCCGCTGAGCTTGCGCACGAACTGGAGGGACGCGGCGCGCACCTCCTCGTCCGTGGCGGGCGGGTCGAAGTTGAAGAGCGTCTTGATGTTGCGGCACATGGCGCCTGCCATCATAACCACAGGCACCGGATCGTGACGGTCGCGCTGGCCGTCCTGGCGGTCGTGCTCATCGTCGTCGGCACGGTCGGCACCGTCGTGCCGGGGCTCCCCGGCGTGCCGCTGGTCCTGGCCGGCCTGGTCGGCCTCGCGTGGCTCGACGACTTCGCGCGGGTCGGGCCGTCGACCGTGGCCCTGCTCGTCGCGCTGGCCGCGGCAAGCTACGTCGCCGAGTTCGGGGCGGCCATCGGCGCGCAGCGGGCGGGCGCGAGCCGCTGGGCGATCGCGGGCGCACTGGCCGGCACGTTCTTCGGCCTCTTCCTCGGTCTGCCCGGCCTCCTCATCGGCCCCTTCGCCGGGGCCATCGCCGGCGAGTGGCTGGCCCGCCGCTTGGCCTGGTTTTCAGTTCACGTCGTCGTTCCTCCGCCGCGTGTGACACGCAGCCTCCGCTCGCGCGTGCGCGCAGAGGGGCACTCCCGCCGCTTCGGTCAGCGTTCCGCTGCCTGCATCAGTACCCACTGCGACAGGCGCTCGTCCGGCAGTCCGGTACGACAGCCCCTCGAGGCGGCGGCGGATGCCGACCTCGATGCCGCCGTAGGAAAGGAGCAGCGGCACGATCAGCACGGACTTGCCTTCCTCGAGCGCACGTTCGACCACGGCGCGCAGCTCCGCCGTCGCCTGCGACCGGACCGGGTCCCGCGCGTCGTCGCGGACCGTGAGGCACTCGATGCGGCTGACGGGCGTGTGCGGTCGCATCCGCTCGGCCAGAGTCTCCATGCTGTCGAGCCAGAGCGCGTTGTCCTCCTCCGAGCTGGGGCCGTGCGCGACCAGGACCACGACTTCGTCTTCCGGCATCCGGCTGACGTCCGCGACTCGTGAAAGCAGGATGTCGGCCACCAGGGCATGGTCGTCCAAGGCCGTCGTCACGGAGATCGGTACGCTGGCCTCCAGCGGAGCGGTCCGATCGAGACCGGGGTCGTCGTCCGCGCGCTCGGAATCGCGGCGGGCGCCCATGCGGGCGAACGCCTGCAGCTCCGGCGGTGCCTCGTCACGGCTCCCCAGCAGGTACTCGGTGGCGCGCATCACGCTGCTGTGCGACGAGACGAACAGCGGGACGGCGACGATGCTCGACACCTCCCGCTCCGCCAGGCGGTCGACGGCATCCCGTATCGTCCGCTTGTTCGCCATGCCGAACGCCACCTCGACCGGCCGCGTCGGGTCGACCCGCTCCGCCAGGGCCAGGACTTCCCGGTTCCAGTCGTCGCTGCCGCCGTGGGCGAGCAGCAGTATTCCCTGCGCCTCGACGACCGCCGGCGCCCCTAGGAGAGCGAACGCTAATCCCGTTCGAGCTGTTCTCGACATGTCTGTTCTCCGAGTGTGTCGTGTGGGTCCGGGATCAATGTGTCGCGCACGTTCGCAGGGCCTCCCGCGTGCCCAGCCGAATGTGAGCTTCGCCGACGAGCGTTGCGAGCCGGCTGAACTCCTCCGGCTTCAAGGTCAGGGTCACGCGGTTCACACGCAGATGGAGCAGGCCGTGCCCGCACTGGTACACGGCCAGTTCCGCGCCCTTGGCCAGGGTTTCCGATTCACGGTCGCCGTGCATGGTCGACCCCATTGAGACCTCCTCGTGTCGAGCGGCCGGAGGCGCCCCGAAGGCGCCTCCGCTGCCGACGGTCGAGACGTGATTACCAGTCGTACCCGAGCGAGCCAACGACGCTGATCCCCGGGCTCGAGTAGCGGTCGATCACCGGATCGTTCGGCAGACGTCCCCGCACGTTCCACCACTCGAAGTACTTGCTGTCCGTGAGATTCAGCAGGCCGACGCGGAACGTCAGCCCGTCCGCGAGCGAGACGAAGCCCACCAGGTCGACGACCTGGTAGGCCTGCGGCGCGAACTGCTCCTCGCTGCCGTGCTGGTACGACTCCACCAGGCGGACGGAGAGCTCGCTGCCCCAGAGGCCGGAGGGGCGGACGTAGCGCAGCCCGAGCACCCCCTCGTTGGGGGCGATCTCGCCGAGCGGCGTCTCCTGGGCCAGCGCCGGAACGGCCACGTCACGGAAGATCTCGGCGCCGTCGATGCGGGCGTAGCTCCCGCGCACCATCACGCTGTCGCTCAGGTACGCCTCGCCCCGCAGCTCGATGCCGTTGATCTCGGCCTCCTCGAGGTTCTGGCTCTGGAACTCGAGCAGCCGCGTCACCGGGTTGACGCCGAGGCTGGTGCTCTCGATGAAGTCGTCGTAGCGGTTCGAGAACGCGGTGAGGTCCAGGCTCGCCCGGTCGAACGCGGCGCGCACGCCGACCTCGAGGTTCTGGCTGGTCTCCGCCCGCAGATTCGGATTCGGCAGCGTCGTGTAGCCGCCGCGCGGATTGGTGAAGCCGGTGTTGATGGCGCTGTAGGGCGGCGCCCGGAAGCCGCCGGAGTACTGCGCGTGCAAGGTGAACTCGTCCGTCAGCTGCGCGGCCACGCCGATCTTCGGCGAGACCGCGGAGTCGGAGAAGTCCGCCGCCTCGGGGGCAAGGCTCGCGATGAAGACCGGATCGCCCTGGTTCGCGTCGAGCGCGAAGCGGTCGTAGCGCACTCCGGGCACGAAGGTGAGACGGCCGAGCTGCAGCTCCGCCTGCAGGTAGACGCCGGTCTCGGTGACGGTGCTCTCCGGGAAGTACTTGGTCGGGAAGATGAGGCTCGTGATCGCATGCGTCTCGGTTCTGTCGCGCAGGATGTCGAAGTAGTCGTTCCTGTAGGCGGCGCCGGCCGTGATCAGGATCCCGCCGTCCGGATCGCCCAGCCACTGCTGGCCCTGCAGCGATCCGCCGTAGCCGGCCTGCTCGTAGTCGAGCGTGCCGTGACGCAGCGACGGGAGCGGCGGGCCGAAGCCGAAGGTCATCCGCTCGCGGTCGATGACCTGCGACGTGTCGTTGAACTGACCCGGCCGCCCAGGTAGTCGGCCGGATCCTTGGTGAACAGCGACACGACGCCGCCGAGGGCATCGCTGCCGTAGAGCGCCGAGTTGGCGCTGCGCACGATCTCGACCGTCTTCAGGGCGTCGACGTCGAGTCCCACCTGGTGGATGTTGAACGGGCCGAAGTCGAACTGCTCGGACGTCTGCACGCCGTCCACCTGCGTCATGACGCGGTTGCCGCCGATGCCGCGGATGTTGAAGCCGTTGAGCCCCAGCCGCGTCACGTTGTTCTCGACGTAGACCCCCGGCTCGTACTTGACGAGGTCGGCGAAGTTCTGGGTCAGCCGTTCCTCGATGGTTTCGCTGTCGATGACCGAGACCATGCCCGGTGTCTCGCGCACCGGCGCCGGGCGGAGTGTCGCCGAGACGGTGACGGAATCCAGGGATCGTCCGTCGGCTGGACTTCGCCGGATGCTGGTTCGTCGGGCTGCTGACCGCTCGCCTGCGGGCTGTCGGCCTCCTCTTGCGCTGAGGCGACGACCGCGTTCGGCAGGAGGAGAACCGCGAGCGCCAGAACACTCGCGACCGCGCCTCCGGCGACATGAGGTACGCGCGCGCGCTGAACGGCTTGCATTTGCCTATACTCCCGATGGGTTTCCGGCGGCGCACCATGCGACGCCGGGGCTCACCTGGGCGTCCCCGCGTGGTTTCCAGGCCGGATGCGGGGGCGCCCACTCCATGGACTCTCAGGGTTGCCGGCCGACTCGAATCACCTCCGATCCCGCTCGGATGACGATGGCGTCGTCGACCGCGGCGAAGCCGGTAACCGGTGCGCCGACCGACAGCGGGTTCGTCGCGATCACGTGCGGCGCATCGGCGGCGGCTCGCAGCACCTGCGTGGTCCCGCTCTCCGTGAAGAAGTAGACGCGGTCCTCATGGCCGAGCGGAGTCGCCCAGGTCGACGCGGGCAGGCGATGGGTCCAGCGGACGTCGCCCGATTCCGGCGCGAGGCAGCGGGCCGCCCCGGCAGGATTCACCCAGTAGACGCAGTCGCGATAGGCGAACGGCGAGCCGAAACTGGACGCCGAGCCCGCCATCCACGCCACATCCGAGCGATCGAGCCCACCCGCCCGCCCGCGACGGAGGGCGAGGTTCGCCCCGACCGCCATGCCGCCCACGATGACGAGGTCCTCGGTGACCGCAGGAGAGGGAACGTGGTTGCCGCGCAGATCCTCGAAGAACCAGAGCCGCTCGCCGGTCGCCGGATCGAACCCCTCGATCCGGCCCGAGGCGCTGACGACGATCTCGCCGCCGCCCGGGGCGAGCATGGGGGTGCTCCAGGCGACGCCCGGCTCGCGATCGGCCTTCCACAGGGTCTCGCCCGTGGCCGGGTCGACGGCCAACAGGTAGGAGTAGGTGCGGCGCGTCAGCAGCACCACCACCGCGTCGTCGGTCAGGAGTACGGAGTTGCCGACCCCGTGGTTTCCGCCCACCGTCCCGTACTCGGCGCCCAGCTTGCGATGCCAGACGCTCTCCCCGTCGTGGGTCAGGGCCAGCAGGTCTCCGCTGTCGAAGAACGCATATACCCGCTCCGCGTCGACCGCGGGCGTCGGTGCGCCCTTCGACACGTAGTCGTTCCACTCGAACGCTTCCGCGGCTTCGAGGGTCCGATGCCAGCGCTCGGTACCGGCTTCGAGGTCGACGGCGGTGATGAAGAGGGTCTCCTTCATCGCACCCTCGAGTGAGGTGAGGAACACCGTGTCGTCCCAGATGACAGGACTCGACTGACCGAATCCGGGCGTCGTGATCCGCCAGACGACACTGTCGTCCGACCAGGCAAGGGGGAGGCGTGCAGCACGGCTGACGTTGGGTTCCCGTCCGCCGAGGAAGCCGGGCCAGCGCGTGGCGCCCCGTTCGGGGGCCCTGTCGTCGACCGGCTGGTCGGCCGCTTCGTCACCCGGCGAGACGATCTCGATAGTGGCGAGGTGCCCGGTGCGCCAGGAGCCGCCGACGGCCAGCAGCCGGTCCCCGAAGGGAGCGAGCCGGTGCATGAACCGACGGTCGGCGAGACCCGCCACGAACTCCCAGGAGCCCGCACCGGCGCCGAGACGGTAGATGCCGGCGGCATCCTCCTGGGCGATCAGGGGGGCGGCCGCGAACAGCAGCAGTGCCAGGGCAAGGCCTGCCAGGCGAGACGACGGGCGGGTACGCGTCATGACGTCTCCCGTTGCGCGTCACGACGGACGTCGCCTAGACTCGGGCCGGGCGAGCGCCGTCATGCGTCCGTGTGGCGGGTCCGCGCAGCGGCCCTCGCGCTCATCCAGCTCGCCGGGTGGTTGCATCACCCGGCGAGCACCTCGCTGTAAGTGAGATTGAGTCTCAGTTGCGCCGAGACTGTATATCCGACCGAATCGGTCCGTCAAGGGATTAATCGCATCTGGCCAATCGCCGTCTACCTGTAGGACCATGGGACATGCGACCCGCTTTCCCGACGCGCGCCCTGTACCCTGCGCCTCGCACGCCCCTCCAACGGCCGCTGCGTATCGCAACGCTCGCCCTGACGTTGGCGTTCGCGCTCTCCGGCCGGCCGCATGCGCAGGAAGGCGAGGGTGCTCAGGACGCTCAGACGACCGGTGCGCCCGCCGCCGCAGAGCCGGCGCCCGACACCGCCTCGCGCGACGAGACTTCGCCCTCCGGCGATCCGTTGACGTTTCTCGACTCGGTGACCGTGACGGCCACGCTGCGCCCGGCCCCGGTGCGGGAGACGCCGGGGGTCGTTTCGGTCATCGACGAAGAGACGATCCAGGAACGGCTGATCCAGAACGCGGCAGACCTCGTGAAGTACGAGCCGGGGGTCTACGTCGAGGGCAACGTCACCCGGCTCGGCCTCAACGGCTTCAACATCCGCGGCATCGGCGGGAATCGCGTGATGACCCGCATCGACGGCGTCGAGACCTCGGAGCAGTTCGACTTCGGCCCCTTCAACGTCCACCAGGTGTCGTTCGACGTCGACGCGCTGAAGTCGGTCGAGATCGTGCGCAGCGCGAACTCCGCCCTCTACGGCAGCGACGCCCTCGGCGGGGTCGTGTCGCTGTTCACGAAGGACCCGGCGGACTACCTCCGCGGCCGGCGGTTCCACGCGGGCGCGAAGACGACGTGGGACGGGCGCGCGAGCGGCCTGAGCGGCAACGCGGCGGTGGCGGGAGGCGGGGACCGGCTCCAGGGATCGCTCTTCGCCAGCGGCTCCCGCGGCGGGGAGATCCGGAACCAGGGGACGGTGCACACGTCCGACGCCACGCGCACGGCGCCGAACCCGCAGCACGTCGACGCCACCCAGGCGCTGGCGAAGGTCGTCTTCAACGCAGCCCCCGGGAACGTGCTGCGGGCGTCGGCCGAGCTCTACGACACGCGCGTAGAGACGGAGGTCCTCTCCCAGCAGGGGCTGGTCGAGTTCGGGCCCGCGATCCACATCGACACCAAGGACGTGGACGCGGTCGACACCCAGGACCGCCTGCGGCTGTCGCTCGATCACACCCTCGCCGGGCGCGGCGGGCTCGACCTCCTGACGTGGCGCCTCTACCGCCAGCGCAGCGACACGGCGCAGGTAGTCGACGACCGCCGCTCGACGCGGGGGTTCGGGTCGCCGGTCGAAGCGGCGCGGCACGGCACGGTCGATTTCGACCAGGCGGGCGCCGGCGGCTCGGTGCAGGGGCAGAAGCGGCTCGGCGACTCCGAGCGGGGAATGCTGCTGACGTTCGGCGCCAGCTACAGGGCCGATCACTTCGACATCCTGCGCAACGCCGTCGAGCTCGACGTCGCGACCGGCGCCGAGATTCCGCCGCGGCAGACCTATCCGACGAAGTACTTCCCCGAGAGCGACGTCGTCGAGGCGGGAACCTACGTGCAGGGGGAGCTCCAGCTCGGGCGCCTCACGCTCGTGCCGGGGGTGCGCTACGACCGGTTCGCGCTCGACGCCGACCAGGCCGACCCGATCTTCCTGGCCAGCCAGAACCCGGATCCGGCCGATTTCTCGGCGCACGCCATCTCGCCGAAGGTCGGCGCGGCCGCGCGCCTGACGGACGCCGTCACCCTGCACGCCCGCTACGCGGCCGGCTTCCGCGCCCCGCCGTACAGCACGATCAACACCGGGTTCACGAGCTTCAGCGCCGGCTACACGACGCTACCGAACCCGGCGCTGCGGGCCGAGACGAGCGACAATCTGGAGGTCGGCGTCCGGACCGCGTTCGCGCGGGCGAGCTTCGACGTCACCGCCTTCGTGAACCGCTACGACGACTTCATCGAGCTCGCCACCGCCGGCACGAATCCCGCGACCCGGCTGCTGGAGTTCCAGAGCCGCAACGTCGAGCAGGCGGAGATCGCGGGACTCGAGGTACGGGGCGAGGCCTACCTGACCGGCAATCTGATGCTTCGTGGCAGCTATGCGCGGATCGACGGGGTGTCGCTCTCGACCGGCCCCTCAGGTTCCCCGTTCGGCGAGGCCCCGCTCGGCTCCATCGCCCCGAGCGAGGGCCAGGTCGGCGTCCGCTACGTCCGTCCCGACGGCCGCTGGGGCGGCGAGCTCTCCGCCCGGCTGGTCGAGGGCTACGGAGCGGCCGACGCCGGCGACAACCAGTTCGCCCCCGCCGCCTACCAGGTCGTCGACCTCGTCGGGTTCGCGTCGCTTGCCGAGGCGCTGACGCTGCGCCTGGGGCTCCTCAACCTGACCGACGCCACGTTCTTCGAGTGGTGGAACGTGCGGGGGCGCCTGCCCGGTGACCCGGCCATCGACCGCTACTCCAGCCCCGGCATCAGCGCCGTCGCCTCGCTGGCATACGACTGGTAGCCGCACCAGGACCGAGGGTTGACCGCTGCATCCCGCGCGCGCCTCAGGCTGCGGGTTCCGGGAAGTACCGGCGCAAGGTGGCCGCCGCGGGCCCCGGCGTCAACCGCGACACGACGAACATCAGCAGGGACGAGCCGACCAGCATCGGCAGCACGGGCATGTAGCCGAGCACGGCAGTTCCGCCCGGCGTGCGCGTAATCACGTCGAGCCCACCCACGGTCCAGATCGGGACCAAGGTTCCCGGCGCGGGCGCCGGGACGACGGCCTGCAGGACGCCCACCGCCGTCATCGTCGCCGCCGTCCAGAGCACGACGGCGAGTGCGCCCCACTTCGTGCTCCCCCGCCAGAAGAGTGCCGCCACGAGGAGCGGCAGGAGCGTCGCGAACCCGGAGAAGGCGTACTGCACGGCGATGCCGAAGATGCCGGGCGGCGCCTGGAGCGCGATTGCATAGGCCACGAGCGCGATCAGCACCACGAACAGCCGCCCCGTCTGCACCTGCACGGCGGAACCGAAGCGCGACTTCCCGCCGTAGTAGGCGAAGACGTCCTCCGTGAACATCGTCGACAGGGCGAGAATCTGCGAGTCGCTGGCCATCACCGCGGCCATGATGCCGGCCCCGAGCAGCCCCGCCAGCCAGAGCGGCGCGTAGTGCTCCAGCATCAGGATGATCACGTCATCGCCGGCCGCCGCGCGCTGCAGCTCCCCCGTCTCGGCCGGCGTCCGCCCGCCGGCATCCGCCGCGAGCTCGGCGCGCGCCTCGAGCTTCGACTCGATGCCCGGCACGTCGGTCATGGCGTTGGCGGCCAGCCCCAGGAACGTGCACGGCAGCCAGATGGCCAGGATGCAGAGCGGGTAGAAGATGACCGTCTTCCGGAACTGCCCCATCCGGCGCGCCGTGAGGCAGAAGATCGAGATGTGCGGGAACATGATCGACGACAGCGGAATCAGCATGTAGCTGAAGAAGAAACGCGGCGAGATGTGCTCCCGCGTCAGGAGCGGCGCCGACTCGGGGGCGGCCGCGAGCCGCTCCATCGCGGCCGGGAACCCGCCGATGCTGACCCCGATGAAGACGATGGCGGCGGCCCCGAACGTCAGGAACAGCACCGTCTGGAAGGTGTTGACCCACGCCGTGCCGCGCATCCCCCCGAAGAAGACGTAGCTCATCACGACCGCGGCCACGAGCAGCCCGCCGAACCAGTACGGCACCACGCCCCCGCTGACGGCGTTCAGCGTCGTGCCGCCCCCCATCACGGCGATCACGATGTAGGGCACGAGCAGGGTCGCCTGAATGGCGAAGATCGCCGTCCCGATGTGCCCGCACTCCCACCGGTCGCGGTACATCTGCACCGGCGTCATGAAGCCGTGGCGCTTGCCGAGAGCCCAGACCCGCGTGCCGAACAGGTAGAGCGTGACCGGAATGAGGAGTGCCGACGACGATCCCATCAGCCCGTAGGTCACGACCCCGTTGGCGAACGCGTGGCCGGCCGACCCGAGGATGGTGAACGCCGTCATGTTGGTGCCGAACAGCGACAGCAGGAAGACGTACTGGCCGAGGGAGCGGTTGGCGAGGAAGTAGCCCTCGGCACCACCGCCTCCCGGGCGCCGGAACGCGAAGATGCCGATGTAGAGGACGACGCCGAGGTACAGGAAGACGACCAGCGCGGGAATCATGCGCGCCCCTCCCCCGTCGGCGCCCCGCCCGCCGCATCGTCCGTCTCCGCCTCCGCCTCCAGGTGCGCAGGCCACGCGTAGCGCACCAACGCCCACATCAGGCCCGCAACCGCAAGCGAGTAGACCCCGTGGTAGAAGAGCCCGATGGGGAGGAAGCCGAAGACGAGCGGCCGCGCCGCGTCCCAGAACCAGACGTCCTGGTGCAGCAGGTAGAGCGCGGCGACGGCGGCGGCGAGCAGCCAGTTCCTCATGAGCTTGCTTGGGGGCAGGCGCCGCCAAGAATACACCGGCCGCCGGGGCCCCGCCGGCCAGCAGCAGCGGCAGCGGGGGGCTGCGGCAGCGGCGGAAGCAGCGGGGCCAGCGGCAGCGGGGCCAGCGGCAACGACGGCTGCGGGCAGCGGGGGCTGAGGCAGCGGGAGGCTGCGCTCGCCACGGTCAGCAGCGGTGCGGCGGCAGCGGGGACCGGCGCGCAGCCTTGTCAGCCGGGCACCCCGCACCGGACAATACTGGCGCCAGCGGCTCCGGCAGGGGCCGACGACCCCGTTCCCAGGCCATCCAAGGAGATCAGTCGCATGACATGGACGTTGTTCGTGCTCGGAGCAGCCCTGTCGTGGGGCGCCGGCCAGGCGCAGCTCGGCAGCGGCCTGCGCGCCCTGCTCTGCGTCGGTATCGCCTACTTCCTGATCGCGGTCGTGATCCCGGTCATCACCCTCGGCAGCCAGGGCCAACTGGGCGCGAGCGGCTTCAACGCGTCGGGGACGACGTGGGCCATCGGCGCCGGCGCGCTCGGGGCGATCGGCGCGGCATGCATCACGTTCTCCTTCATCACCGGCGGCCGCCCGCTCTACGTCATGCCGCTCGTCTTCGGGGGCGCGCCGCTCATCAACGTCCTGGTCTCGATGGCGCTCCACCCGCCCAAGGAGGCGCCGAGCCCGATGCTCTACCTCGGGTTCCTCATCACGGCGGCGGGCGCGGCGATGGTCCTCTACAACCGGCCTCCGGCATGACGCCGGCCGCCGGGAGGCTCGCGTGCGGGGATGATCGGGCGCGCCGTCACGGGCGCGGTGGGATCCTGCGCGGCCCCATGGCTTCGTCCATCACAAGTCTGCGACGCAGACTCCGGGCGCCATGAGTCCGCTCGACGGCATCCGCGTGGTCGACCTCAGCCGCGTGGTCTCGGGGCCGTTCTGCACGATGACGCTCGCCGACATGGGGGCCGACGTCGTCAAGATCGAGGAGCCGGGACGGGGCGACGAGTCGCGGGCCTTCGGGCCGCCGTTCCTCGGCGGCGAGTCGCCCTACTTCCTGTCGATCAACCGCAACAAGCGGAGCTGCACCGTCAATCTCAAGCGCGACGACGG
>JAGWAJ010000010.1:2727-15909 GCA_021296475.1 Acidobacteriota bacterium | reverse complement strand
GACGTACTGGTCCAGAACTTCCGGCCGGGAGCCGTGGAGCGGCTCGGCCTCGACTACGCGGCCCTCGCCCCCCGCCATCCGCGCTTGATCTACTGCTCCATCTCGGGGTTCGGGGACAGCGGTCCCGACGCCGCGCGTCCCGGCTACGACCTGATCGTGCAGGGCGAGTCGGGACTGATGGACCTCACGGGGGAGCCGGACGGCCCGCCGACGCGCATCGGCACCTCCATCGCCGACCTGACGACGGGCCTGATGGCGGCGCAGGGCATCCTGCTCGCCCTCTACGCACGGCAGACGACCGGGCGCGGGCAGCACGTGCGGGTGGCGATGCTCGACGCCGTCGCCTCGCTCCTCACCTACAACACCGGCAACTACTTCGCAACCGGGGAGGCGCCGACCCGGCGCGGCAACGACCATCCGTCCGTCGCGCCCTACCAGACGCTGCGCGCGGCCGACGGGTGGATCAACCTCGGCATCGCCAACGACGCGCTGTGGCGCCGGTACTGCGACGCGATCGCCCGGCCCGATCTCCGGGACGACCCGCGCTTCGCGACCGCGCCCGAACGGGTGCGTCACCGGGCGGAGCTCATCCCGATCGTCGAGGCGCTGACCCGGGAGCGAACCGTCGATGAGTGGACGGACCTGCTCGGCGCGGCCGGCATCCCCTGCGGCCGCATCCGCAACGTCGCAGAGGTCTGCACCAACCCCCAGCTCACCGAGCGCGGCAAGGTGGTGGAGCGGCCCCATCCGACCGCCGGCGCCGTGAAGATGATCGGCCAACCGATCGAGCTCGACGACACCCCGGCCCGCATCCGGTCGGCGCCCCCGCTTCTCGGTGAGCACACCGACGACGTGCTGCGCGAGGCCGGCTACGAAGACGGCGAGATCCTCGCCCTCCGGGACCGGGGGGCGGTCTGAGAGAAAGACGACCATGAAGATTCGTTCCATCGATGCGCTGGAAGTGATCGATTCCCGCGGCAACCCGACCGTGGAGGCCCGCGTCCATCTTGAGGACGGCACGGTGGCCGAGGCGCGCGTCCCGTCCGGCGCATCGACCGGGGAGCGCGAGGCGACGGAGCTCCGCGACGGCGGGGAGCGTTACGGCGGCAAGGGCGTCCGGCAGGCCGTGGCCAATGTCAACGGCGAGATCAACCAGGCGCTCGTCGGGTTCGACGCGTCCGATCAGGACGGGCTCGACCGGCAGATGATCGAGCTCGACGGCACACCGAACAAGTCGCGGCTCGGCGCCAACGCCATCCTCGGCGTCTCGATGGCGGCGGCCCGGGCGGCCGCCGCCTCGGCGCGCGTGCCGCTCTACCGCCACCTCGGCGGCGGAGGCGACGACGACACAGCGATCCTCCCCGTTCCGTGCCTGAACGTCATCAACGGCGGGCGGCACGCCGACAACACGGTCGACTTCCAGGAGTTCAAGATCGCCCCCCACAACGCCCCGTCTTTCGCCGAGGCGCTGCGCATGGGGATCGAGGCGTTCCACGCCCTCCGAGCGCTTCTCAAGCAGCGGCGCAAGTCGACCGGCATCGGCGACGAGGGCGGGTTCGCCCCCGACCTGGCGACCAACGAGGAGGCGGTCGAGCTGATCCTGGAGGCGATCGCGGCGGCCGGCTACCGGCCCGGGACCGACATCGCGCTCTGCCTCGACCCGGCGACAAGCGAGATGTGGCGCGACGGCGGCTACGTCGCCTTCAAGTCGGACCAGTCGCGCCGCTCGACAGCGGAGATGATCGACCAGTGGCGGTCGTGGATCGACCGCTATCCGATCGTCCTGATCGAGGACGCACTCGCCGAGAACGACTGGGACGGCTGGGGCGACTTGACGAACGCCCTCGGAGAGCGCATCGAGCTGGTGGGCGACGACATCTTCTGCACCAACCCGCGCATCCTCCAGGACGCCATCGACCGCGGCGTCGGCAACTCGATCCTCGTCAAGCTGAACCAGATCGGAACCGTCTCCGAAACGCTGGAGACCGTCCGCCTCGCCCAGCGCCACGGCTACGGCGCCTACATGTCGCACCGCTCCGGCGAGACCGAGGACACGTTCATCGCGGATCTGGCCGTCGCCACCGGCTGTGGGCACATCAAGACCGGCTCGGGCTGTCGCGGTGAGCGCACCGCGAAGTTCAACCGCCTCCTGCGGATCGAGCACGACCTCGGCGGCCGGGCTACCTTCGCCGGCCTCGGCGGCTTCCGGCAGTCCGCGATCCGGCCGTAGGAGTCCGCGCCGCAGAACGCGCGTTGCGTTGCTACGCGCCAGACTCCGAGCGCCCCCGCGAGGGCGCTGCCGCGGCAGCCCGCGCGATACGAGCCCGATCCCGCCCCGGGAGGTACTTGACGGCCTCGCGCCTGGTCACCGCGGAAGCCCGGTCGGCGCGCGGCAGCAGCCAGTCGACAACCAGCGCTGGTCGCTTCTTCGCCAACTCGCGCAGCACCCAGCCGATAGCCTTGGCGATGAAGAACTCCCGCTCGTCGAGCATGGCGTCGGCGTAGCGGCCGAAACGGGCGAAGTCGCCCTCGCCCCGCCGCAGCGCCGAAAGCAACGCCAGCAGCGCCGAGCGGCGTACCCAGAAGTCCGAGTCGACAGCCCAGCGGTCGAGCTCCGACTCCAGCTCCGGCAGGCGCTCGACGAGGGCCCCTGCGACCGGGATGGCGAGCCAGTCGACGAGCGCCCAGGTGCGCGACTGCCGGATGAAGCGCTCGACGAGGGCGAGATCGGCCGGTTGCAGGAGCGCCGCGTGGCGATCCAGGAGATGGATGGCGGCGCACCTTCGCTCGTGCACCGCGGGCGCCCAGAGAGCACGCGCCGTGGCCAGCGCCTGCCGCCGGTCCAGCGGGCACCCCTGCCCTGCGAAGCCCGGGTACGTCGCGGAGTCCGCGTGCTCTTCCAGCACGGCTCCCACGATCTCGCGAATGCCGGGCCGGCCGACGCCGTAGAAGGTCAGGTCGCTCTTGAGGTAGCGTTTCTCGCCCTCGGCACGCGCCGGGATGCCGGCACGACGGAGCCGCGTGTCGACGGCCGCAGCCAACTCCGCCGCTGTGGGACGCCGCGCACGCTTCGGTGTCATCGCACGCTCACCCGACCCACCCGTACGCTCCGGGGGCCGGAGGATGCTACAGGCGGAAGCGCACCTCGAGCAGCACGGTCCGCCGCAGGATGTCGCCGAAGATGTGCTGCTTGATGTGCCGGTTCAGCAGGTTGGTCCCCTTGAGGACCGTCGTGACGGCCCCGCCCTGCCACCGCATGCCGATGCTCCCGTTCACCATCGTGTAGCCGCTCGAGAAGCCGTGGTAGTCGCGCGTCAGAACGTCGCTCCAGAACGCGTCGGTCGCGGCGCTCACCGAGGCGCTCGCGATGTACCGCGACCCGTTCCACGAGATTCCGGCGTTGCCGCGGTGGGTCGGCGGCAGGCTGAGCTCCTCCGGGAGGTAGGGGTTCTCCGCCTCGAGGATCTCCGGCTCCGCCTGCCACGAGTAGTTGATCCAGGCGGAGGCCGAGCGTGAAAGGCGCTGGTCCCACCACAGCTCGGCGCCCACCTGGCGGGTGGGCCCGAGGTTGAAGTACGTGAACGCCGTCCGCGGCAGGTAGATGCCGAACTGGGCCATCTGCTGCAGCAGGAGGCCCGGAACCTGGGCCGCAAGCGGCGCAGGCAACTGGTCCGCGCCGAGGTAGGCCGCCCAGCCGGGCGGCAGGTTGCGCGCCGTGTAGGGGTCGAGATCCGATCGCACCGGGACGAAGTTGATCGGATTGTCCCGCCGGTTGAGGTAGGCCGCCGCCCCGATCGTGCCTCCCTGCCACAACGTCCCGGTGTAGCTCACCTCGTACGCCGTCAGCGACTCCTCCCGGAGCGGGAGGCGCTCCATCTCCCCGATCGGGCGGTCGCTGCCCGCGGCCCGCACCACGAGCGGGAACGGCTGCGCCAGGCGCGGACCGATGACCGGGCGGAGCGTCGCCGGCACGAAGGGTGCGAGGGCGCTCAGGTCCACCGGGTTGAGGATGCTCATCTCCAGAAAGTTGTTGATGGTCGACGGCGCCCGGAAGGCCCGGTTGTAGGAGAAGGTCAGCGACTGGTCCTCGCTCGGTTTGATGATGAACGCCAGTCGTGGCGAGAACGTGGGGGTGGCGAGATTACCGAACTTGTCCACCCGGCCGCCGATCACGAACCGGAACGGGTCGAAAAAGATCTCGTCCTGCAGGTAGGCCCCCGCCTCGAGGCGGTCCTCTGCCAGCGGCGCGATGGTGATGTCGAAGTTGTTCTGCCGCACGTTCCCGCCGTAGGTCAGCAGGTGCCGCTCGCCGAGGAACGCCGAATGGCCGATCTCGGCGTCGAACGTCTCGGTGCGGAATCCGAGCTGCACCGGCTGGCCCGTGGCCGGGTCGGGCAGCAGCAGGTTCGGTGCGTCCCCGCGCAGGAAGTTCGCGAAGACCTGGGCGCGGAAGTCCCCCCGCGTGTAGTTGACCTTGCCGTAGCCGAGGTAGGAACCGGGCTGGATGTCGAACGGCCCGACCCCCGAGTGCACGATGCCCTCCGTGCCTGCCACCCCGGCCGCGTAGGTCAGCCGCCCGTCCGACAGCTCCTGATCGACGCGCACGTCGAACTTCGGTTGGCTCGTGCCGCGGTTGGCGAACGCGGCGGCCCCGAACGCGCCGGGCGCGTCCGTGGGATAGAACGCGCCCCCGACGAGCCGCCCCGGCTCCCGCGGGTCGGAGATCACGGGGATGCGGCCGGTCGGGCGCGGGAACGCGTCCGACGTGAAGTAGCCGGCGCTGATGCGGTAGGCCAGCCGGTCCGTCGGCGCGCGGGTGACCGTCGCGTTAGCCCCGAAGAGCGTTCCCGGACTCCGCCCCGCGGTCGAACCGGCGTCCCGATCGATCACGCCGCCGGTGAAGGTCACCGTCGTGCCGACCGACTCCCGCGGCGGCTTGGTGAGGATGTTGACCGCGCCGGTCATGGCGTTGGCGCCCCACGTGGCCGACGCCGGCCCCCGCACGACCTCGATCTGCTCGATGTCGTCCGTGTTGGTGGGGAGGAGGTCCCAGAGCACCAGGCCGAAGAAGTCGAGATAGACGCTCCGTCCGTCCATCAGGACGAGCTGCGAGTTGGCCACCGCCCCGGTTGCCTGCCGGCTGGTCACGTTGACGTCGCGCGCCGAGAGCTGGACCACGTTGACGCCGGGCACCGTCCGCAGCACGTCCCCGTAGTTGGTGGCCGGCGACGCCTCGAGCGTGTCGGACGAGATGACCGACGTCGTGACTGGCGCGTCGACCACGCGGACCTCGCTGCGCGATGCCGTCACCACCACCGTGTCGCCGAATCCGGCGAGCTGCAGCGTGATGCTCCCGAGATCTACGGGGTCGTCGGCGATCGCCACCTCCCTCGCCTCGGGCGAGAATCCGGCGAGCGAGATCGACACGGAGTAGGTGCCGGTCGCCAGGCGTTCGAGGACGAACGCCCCCGCCCCGTCCGTCTGCACCACGCGCGACGGACCGGGGCCGCTCAGGGTCACGGTGGCCCCCGGCAGCGCCCCGCCGGTCTCGTCGACGACGTCGCCGGCGACGCGGCCGGGCTGCGCCAGGGCGAGCGGCGCCGTACCGAGGAATGCCAGAAGGATGATCGCCGCCACGCTTCGCGCCATCATCGGTCCCCCCGCTCGTTGAAGCCCACGACTTCCAGAATAGCAGGAGGCTCCGCGCTACGCCGGCCCGCCACCGGCCCCGGGACGTGCCGGCGGCGCGCGGCGGGCGGAGGGCGGGCGCCCTCGGACGGCGACGGAACGGAGGCGGCGGATGAGATTGCGTCTCAATCTCTGACGGGATACGATCTGTCGATGCCGTCGGCGATGCCAACCGAGACGGTGGAGACCGCCCGGCCCGGCGCCGGAGCTTCCGGCTTCGTCTGCACGTGCCTGCAGATCACGGAGCGCGAGTTGCTCGGCACTCTGTCGCATCCAGACATCCACACGCTCCGCGACCTCCGGCGCGCCATCGGCGCCGGCGACGGCTGCACGGCGTGCCACCCCGTCTTGCAGCGCTACCTGGACGCCATCTGCTCCGCCAGGTAGTTCTGGATGCCGACCTTCTCGATGCGGAAGAGCTGCGTCTCCAGCCAGTCGACGTGCTCTTCGGACTCGACGAGGATGGGCGCGGCGAGCTCGCGCGTCGCGTTGTCGCCCAGCCGCACGCTCAGCTCGATCAGCGTGTTGTAGTGCGCGACGCCCTTCATCTCGAGCTTCAGGTCGTTCTCGAACTGCTCCTTCACGTCGGTCCCGACCCGGATCACGTCGTAGCGGGCGATCTCGGGCACCCCCTCCAGAAACAGGATGCGCTCGATCAGCTTCTCGGCGTGCTTCATCTCGCCGATCGACTCCTCGTGGTGCTTCTTCGCCAAGTCGTGGAAGCCCCAGTCCGCGCACATCTTCGCCTGACAGAAGTACTGGTTGATCGCCGTCAGCTCGACGGTGAGGGCTCCGTTCAGCCCCTCGATGATCTCGGTCTGCCCCTTCATGCGACTCCTCCTCCCGCCCGTGACGAGGGCGGCTGCTCCCAACCTACCGCGCGATCCGGCGCGGAGGTGAGACTGCGACTCAGTCACGCGCGAGCGGGATACGGGCAAGCGGACGGGGGGCCGCGGGGTGCCGCGACAAGACGCCGCCCGGGAGACGGGCGACTCGTCCAGCGGAAGGGTCTGCGAGAGGGCGAGAGCCCGTCGCTCCCGTTCGCTCAGGGACGCTGCGCCGCGGGCGCCGCCGAACCGGAGAGCCGGCGCCGGCGGTAGCGGACGACGCCGAGGACCAGGGCGGCGGCGGTGATGACGGCTACGACCACCGCCCCGAGGGCGGTCGATCGGCTTCGCTCCGGCGGCAGCATCGGCGCCCCGCCGTACTCGTTCGCTGGATTGCGGTAGATGGAGTGGTAGTGCCCGGCGGTGGCTCCGAGGTCGCCCTGCGTCGAGAACTCGACGAGCAGCCGCGGCCCCTGGACACGGTAGTAGACGGCCCCGCTGCCGTCGGTCGGGCCGTTCCAGGCGAAGCGGGTCGCGTCGAGGTCGGCGGCGATCTCGTCGACGCGCGCTGCCGCCGCTTCCTCCGGCAGGAGTCCGACCCAACCCGAGACCAGATCGAGCAACAGCTCCTGGTGCTCGGCCGGCCAGTCACCGGCTCGCGCCCCCTCGAGGGGTGGCAGCACGTCGTCCCGTCCCGCCCCCGCGTGCACCTCTCTCGGCCGTTCCTCGACCATCGCCGCGGCCCGTTGCGCCGGGTCGAGCGCTCCGAGCTGCGCGAGACCACGGTCCAGCTCGGCGCGCATCGGTGCGTATACCGCGCCCCCATCCTCGAACGTGGCCGGCTCGACACCCAGGAACGTCGGCGTCAGGAACATCCGGTCGCCGTCGAAGGTGACGTTCACGGCCAGGTGGTGCCCCCCGAACTGCCACGCCCAGACGCCGCCGGCGGACGGAGTCCCGAACAGCGCGAACCAGTAGTTGTCCTCCGACCAGCCCACCGCCCGGCCGCGAAGGCCGGCACCCCCCGACCCCTGCGCCAGCACCTCGTCCGCCCGCACGATCTGCGACACCCTGTCGAATCCCTCCGCGCTCAGGGACGCCCGCAGCACGTCGAACACGGCGGCGCGCTGGGTGTCGCTCAGGTCGCCCAGGCGGATGCCGTTCCGGTCGAAGTCGACGACCCCGGCGGGGAGGTTGGACCAGTTGCGGCGCACGGCAGCGTCGAGATCGTGACGGACGGCGGTCCGCTGCGCCTCGTCGAGCAGGTCGAGCAACGCCTCGACGGCGTCGACCGTCGCGCCGGCGGTCGCATCCGCGGCGACGGGTGGGCGCCGCTCGCCGATGGCGTAGAGGTGGCCGGTGGTCCGGATGAAGATCTGGCCCTCCGAGATCGCCGGCGAGCTGAGGCAGTAGTCGTCGAAGTCGTTCTCGGCCAGGATCTCGAACTCGGGGCCGGCCCGGAGGACGGTGGTGACCCCATCCTCGTTGGTCACGTAGATCCGCCCGTCGGCCAGCACCGGCGACGCGCTGTAGGTGCCGCGACGGATGCGCTCCGGGCCGTACACCGGCTCTCCCGTCCTGGCGTCGGAGACGAAGACGATCCCGCGGTCGTTGACCACGTAGAAGTACTCGCCGTCGGTCACCGGGGTCGGCACGTCCGGGCCGTTGTCGGTGGACCAGACGACGTGACTGTCGAGCACGTCGCCCCGCCCGCCCGGCCTGAGCGCCAGCAGCGGCCGGACCCGCGTCGGCGCGTAGATGAGCCCGTCGCGGACGAACGGCGACGCCACGATGCGGTAGTCGCGCTGGCGCGTCGGGTTCAGGCCGTCCGCGCGCCACAGCTCGCGGCCGGTCTCCGGATCGTGCCCCGTCACCGCGTCGCCGCCGGTGATGACGATCTCCTGCACGCCGTCGTATTCGAGCAGGGCGGGCGTCGTGTAGGAGTCCGGGGACTCGCGCACCGCCTCGGTGGGCCGCTCCACCCGCCAGACCGTCTCCCCGCTGTCGCGGTCGATGCGCAGCACGTACGACGGGTCGTCGGTGCGCATTCCGTGCAGCACCTGCACGTAGAGCGCGTCGCCGTGCAGGAGGGGCGACGATGCGTAGCCCCAGTTCAATCCGAACGGGCCGTACGAGGCCGGGATGTCGCGCATCCACAGCTCGTTGCCGTCGACGTCGAAGGCCCTGAGGATGCCCGTGCCAGTCATCACCCAGACGCGCTCGCCGTCGGTCACCGGCGACGGCGACGACATGTTCTGCTTCCGGAGCCGGCGATTCCCGTCACTCAGATGCCGCTTCCAGAGCGGCTCCCCGGTTTCCCGGTCGAGGCACCAGAGCTCGATGCTGTCGTCGTCGACGGCCACGTTGAGGAAGATCCGTTCGCCCCAGACGATCGGCGTCGACCCCGACCAGGCCGGCATCGCGAGCTTCCAGGCGATGTTCCGCTCCGTGTCCCATTCAACCGGCAGGTTCGTCTCGGTGCTGACGCCGTCGCCCGTGGGTCCCCGCCAGGCCGGCCAGTTCTCGGCGCGCGCCACCCCGGACGCGCAGGTCGCGGCCACCAGCAACACCCCCGCGACGCAGGTGACGAGCGGATTCGTGCGCATGCTCCCTCCGCGACGACGCTCCGGCGGTCCGCCGACGACGCACGGCTTCCCGCTTCCCGGCGGCGTCTCGACAATCCTAGATCGGCCCTCCACGGCCCCTGTGCGCACGACCCCGTGTCCGCTGGAGGAAACGGCCCGGCCGACGCCGCGATCTCCGTCGCTGCCCCGGACGGCGAGCGCGGACCGGGCGAACCGCCCTGGACACCGGTGCGTATACTCCCAAGACCGTGACCGTAGCGAGTTTCTTCCCCCGCCCCCGCCTTCTCCTCGCGCTCGCCTCGATCGCGATGGTCTCGGCCGCGGGCGGCGCGCACGCTCAACCTGCGTTCGAGCTCGCCGACTGTCGCCTCGACGGAGTTTCGGTCCCGGCGCGATGCGGCTCCCTCACCGTCTTCGAGGACCGCGCCGCGGGTGCCGGACGGACCCTCGACCTCGAGATCGTCGTCATCCCGGCCGTCTCCGACAACGCCGATCCGGATCCGCTGTTCTTCCTGGCCGGCGGCCCCGGGCAGGCCGCCACCGATCTGGCCGGCCCGACGCTGCCGCTGTTCGCCGACGTGCGGCGGTCGCGCGACCTGGTCTTCGTCGACCAGCGGGGCACGGGCGGCTCGGGCCGCATGCGCTGCGCGTTCTTCGAGGGCGACTCCGCCGAGGAAGCGGTCGGCGAATCGCTGCAGTTCGACGCGCTGCCGCTCGACGAGCTGCGGGAGTGCCTCGCGGAGGTGGAGGCCGGGGCCGACCCGCGACAGTACACGACGCCGGTCGCCATGGACGATCTCGACGCCGTGCGCGCCGCGCTCGGCTACGAGCGGATCAACCTCTACGGCGGCTCGTACGGCACCCGCGCCGCCCTCGTCTACATGCGCCGGCACCCCGATCGGGTGCGGACGGCCGTGCTCGACGGTCTCGCGCCCGTCGCCATGCGCCTGCCGACGAACATGAACGCCGACGCCCACCGCGCGCTCGACCGGCTGTTCGCGGACTGCGCGGCCGATCCCGGCTGCCGCGAGGCCTTCCCCGACCTGCCGGCGACGTTCGCCGCCGTCCTCGAAGAGCTGGAGGCCAATCCGCGCCGGCTCGACACCACCCATCCCCGAACCGGGGAGCCGTTCGCGCTGGAGATGAGCGCCGTCGGTTTCGCGGGCGGCCTCCGCAACGCGCTGTACAACACGACGCTGTCGAGCCTCGTGCCGTGGACCGTCACGCGCGCGGCAGCGGGCGACTTCGCCCCGTTCCTGGCGCAGCTCGCGCCGCTGGTCGAGAGCGGCGAGGCCATCAACGTCGGCATGTTCCTGTCGGTCGTCTGCGCGGAGGATGTTGCGCGGCTTGCGGCCGGCGAGGCCGAGCGCATGGCCGGGGAAGGAATGCTCGGCCGGCTCACGATGGAGGTGACCAACGACGCCTGCAGCGTCTGGCCGGCTGCCGAGCTGCCCGACGACTACTTCGAGCCGGTGCGCTCCGCCGCGCCGGCCCTTCTCTTGTCCGGCGATCTCGATCCGGTCACTCCGCCCCGGTGGGGCGAGACGGTGATGGACGGGCTGACCGACGCGCTCCACGTCGTCGCCCCCGGCGCCGGCCACGGCGTCCTGCCGCGGGGCTGCACGCGCGACGTCGTCGCCGAGTTCATCGAGGCGGGCACCCACGCCGGGCTCGACGCGAGCTGCATCGAGCGGCTGCGCCGGCCTCCGTTCCTGCTCTCCGCCGCCGGCACCGACCCGTGACCGGAAGAGACGCCGGATGATCGAGGTCCGCAACCTGGAACGGCGCTTCGGCGCGGTCGTCGCGGTCGACGGCGTCAGCTTCAGCGCCGCCGACGGCTGCATCACGGGGCTCCTCGGCCCGAACGGCGCCGGGAAGACGACCACGCTCCGCACCCTCTACGGGTTGCTCCGCCCGGACGCGGGCGCCGTCGCCGTCGACGGGATCGACGCCGTGGCCGACCCCCTCGGCGTGCAGCGCCGCATCGGCGTCCTGCCCGACGCGCACGGGCTCTACGTGCGGCTCACCGTTCGCGAGCACCTGCGTTACGTCGGCGAGCTGCACGGCCTCGACACGGCAACCATCGCCGCATCGATCGACAGCCTCGTCGCGCGGCTCGACATGGGCGAGATCATCGACCGGCGCGTCGAGGGCTTCTCGACCGGCGAGCGGATGAAGGTGGCGGTCGGGCGCGCGCTGGTGCACGACCCGCCCAACCTGCTGCTCGACGAGCCGACCCGCGGTCTCGACGTGATGAGCACGCGGGCGATGCGCGATCTCATCCGCCAGCTCCGGGCGGACGGAAAGTGCGTCCTCTTCTCCAGCCACGTGATGCAGGAGGTCTCGGCGCTCTGCGACGAGATCGTCATCGTCGCGCGCGGGCGGGCCGTCGCGCGGGGCACGCCGGACGAGCTGTGCCGGCGGGCCGGCGAGGAGGACCTGGAGGACGCCTTCGTGCGGATCATCGGCAGCGACGAGGGGTTGCAGTGAGCGCGCGGCAGCTCGGCTTCGGCGGCCAGGTGCGCGCCGTCTGGCGGAAGGAGATCCTCGACGCACTCCGGGACCGGCGCTCGCTGCTGTCGGCGCTCCTCTACCCCATCCTCATGCCGCTGATGATCGCGGTCGTCTTCGGCGCCGTGGCGCAGTTGGAAGGCTCGGAGCGGCCGCTCGAGACGCCGATCGTCGGGCGGGACCGCGCCCCCAACCTGGTCGCCTGGCTGGAGGAGCGCGGCGTGGTCGTCCTCGACCCGCCCGCCGA
Organism: Acidobacteriota bacterium; assembly: GCA_021296475.1. Classification (GTDB taxonomy): domain Bacteria; phylum Acidobacteriota; class Vicinamibacteria; order Vicinamibacterales; family UBA8438; genus JAGWAJ01. The sequence goes on along the minus strand of JAGWAJ010000010.1, from coordinate 4,051 downwards.
TCCCGACGCCGCCGTGCGCGACGGCGAAGTCGACCTGGTGCTGGTGATCGACGAGGACTACGGCGAGCAGTTCCGGTCCGTGGAGCCCGCCGTCGTCCGCATCGTGCACGACAGCTCGCGGACCGCGTCGCTCTCGAGCATTCGGCGCACGCGCAACCTGTTGCGGGCGTACAGCAGCGAGGTGGCCCTGCTGCGCCTGCTGGCGCGCGGCGTCAGTCCGGGCGTGATGCAGGCGGTCCGCGTCGACGATCTCGATCTGGCGACCCCGGCGCAGACCGCGGCGCGCTTCTTCTCCATGCTGCCGATGCTGCTCATCCTGGGGTCGTTCGTCGGCGGCCTGAACGTCGCCATCGACACGACGGCCGGGGAGCGGGAGCGGCAGTCGCTGGAGCCGCTGCTGGTCAACCCGGTGTCGCGCACCGCGCTGACGGCCGGCAAGTGGCTGACGACCTGCGTCTTCAGCCTGGCGTCCGCGTGGCTCACGCTGGCCGCGTTCCTGGTCATGCTGCCGTTCGTGCCGCTCGAGCAGCTCGGGATGCAGCTCAGCCTCGACGGGCCGCAGCTTCTGCTGATGGCTGCCGCCTTCGCGCCCATGGCGCTCTTCGCGTCGTCCCTGCAGATGTTCGTCGCCACCTTCGCCCGCAGCTTCAAGGAGGCGCAGACCTACGTCAACCTGCTCATCTTCGTGCCGATGATCCCCGGCATGGTCGCGCAGGTCTACCCGCTGCAGCCCGCCGGCTGGATGATGCTGGTCCCCGCCCTGTCGCACCAGCTCCTGCTGATCGACGTCATGGGCGGCGAACCCGTGGCGGCGGCCAACCTGGCCGTATCGGCCGTCGCCACGGCCGCGTTCGGCTGCCTCTTCTTCGCCCTGACGTCGCGCATGCTGCGCCAGGAGCGGATCGTCTTCGGCCGCGGGTAGCGCCATCCGCCGCAGGCAGGCTTACCGGGTTGCGTGGCGCCACGGGCTCGCGCGGCCATGGCACGCGCGAGCGCCCACCGGAAGCGGACGGGAACAGGCCCGCGCGCGCTCCGCGGCAGCCCTGCCGGCTCAGCGCTCCGAGTACTGCGTCAGGTGCTCCACGAGCAGCGCCGACATCTTCTCGGCCGCCTTTTCCGGGATCCAGTGGTCGATGCCCTCGAGGACCTCGAAGCGGTAGGGAGCTTCGACGTACTCCTCGGTGAGAACCGCCCCGTCGATGCAGAGCGCCGTGTCGCCATCGCTCCAGGTGAACATCGTCGGCACGGTGACGGCGCCGGTCGCCGGGCGCTGCAGGTTGCGGCCGGCGATGTTGGCGCGGTACCAGTCGAGGGCGGCGCCGAG
>JAGWAJ010000010.1:1719-2685 GCA_021296475.1 Acidobacteriota bacterium | reverse complement strand
CCGGCGTAGAGGCCGCGCAGCAGCGCCTGGTCGTTGGCGAGGAAGCCGTCCTCGGAGTCGGGCTGGATGAACAGGTCGAAGTAGGACGACGACGCCACCTGGCACGACTCCGGATCGCTCAACACCCGGGCGAAGGCGTCGGGATGCGGCACCGAAACCGGGTTCGCGGTGATGACGCGGTCCGCCGCCGCCACCGCCACCGCCCAGGCCACGATGGCCCCCCAGTCGTGGCCGACGATGTGGAAGCGCTCCGCGCCGACCGCGTCCGCCAGCCCGAGGACGTCCTGGACCAGGAGCGGCAGCGCGTAGTCCGCAGTGTCCGTCGGGCGCGCCCCCGCCGAGTAGCCCCGCTGATCGGGCGCCACGACCCGGAACCCGGCGTCCGCCAAGGACCGGATCTGGTGGCGCCACTCGTAGGAGGTCTGCGGGAAGCCGTGGAGGAGGATCGCCACCTCGCCGTCGTCCGGCCCGGCCGTCCGCACGTCGAACGTGAGGTCGCCGAGCGCGATCTGCGTCATCGCGATGTCGCCCCGGGAGCCGGCCGCCGCACTCTGCGGCGCTGTCGCAGAGAGGGCGCCTCCCGGCGCTGCAACCCCCAGAAACAAGGCAACACCACACACCGCCGCCGTCGTCGATCGTCTGCTCATGTCTTGGATTCCTGTCTTCAAGTGCCTGGTCGGTCGTAGTGTACTGGTACACGGTCCGCCGGACCCGCTCGAGAGCCTCCGGGGAGTCGCGCACAATGGAGTGGATGGACGTCGTTCGCCGCATCAGGGCAGGCGAAGACCGGCATACGGAGTTCAAGCGGGGACTCGGCGACCTGTCGGCCATCGGCAAGGCGGCGTGCGCCTTCGCGAACACCGAAGGCGGGCTGATCGTGCTGGGCGTGGAGGACTCGAAGCAGCTCACCGGCATCAAGGAGGACGCGGAGCGCGTGCAGGAACGCTTGACGTCGTTCTTGCAGTC
>JAGWAJ010000010.1:1177-1689 GCA_021296475.1 Acidobacteriota bacterium | reverse complement strand
GGGTGCACTGGATCGAGGTTCCTCGACAGCGCGGATTCGAACCGCTGCGGTACCAGGGTCGAGTCTGGGTGCGGCGTGAACGCAGCACCGTGGAGCCGTCGGCAACGGAGCTCCAGGAGCTCTACAACGCGTTCGGCTACATCCTCACGGAAGAACGGGCGATTCTCGACGCCCCCCCAACGCACATCGACCTCGACGCGTTCCGGTCGTACCTGGAGCGTCTGGGGTTCGACACAACGGACGATCCGCAGCCGGACGCCGTGCACGATCTGCGCAACCGGGACGTAGTCGTCGAGGTGGGGGGGGAGCTGCGCGCGACGCTCTATGGCGTGCTGGCGTTCGGGAGGGACCCGCAGCGCTACGCGCGGACGCGGGACTTCCGCATCGAGTGCGTCGCCTACGCGGGGGTCGATCGCGCGGCGGAGGTCTTGCAGGTCGCCAGCGCGGCCGGGCGCGTCGACGAGCAGGTGGACCGGGCGACGGGATGGTTCCTGGGGCTCGGACGCTTCGAG
>JAGWAJ010000010.1:0-1072 GCA_021296475.1 Acidobacteriota bacterium | reverse complement strand
TTCGACCGGCGCGTCGACGTGACGAGCCCCGGCGCCCTCCCCAATCACATGACGGTGGCACGTGTTCGCGCCGGGGCCAACCCTCGTTCGCGAAACGAGTCGCTGGCCCATTTCATGGCGGCGAAGGGGTTCATGGAAGGGCGCGGCCGAGGCTGGCTGATCATGCGCAGGGAGATGCGAGCGTTCAACGGAACGGAGCCGGAACTGGCGCAGGACGAGAGCAATCCGTTCGTGCGGGTGACGTTCCGCCTGGACCCCACCGGTCCTGCGCCGGCCTCCGGATGACGCCCGCCGACGAACCGCACCGTCCGTCCCGCCCCATCCCCGCGAGCAGGAGCCCCGCGAGGACGGCTCACGGGCGCCCGCACACTCCCGGTCCCGGCGCGGGACGAACCGTCGGCCTACGGCAGGAGCGGCGCCAGGTCGGTGATCGCCGCCACTACGCGATGCGCTGCGAAACCGAGCTCCTCCGGCGGCTCGGCGGCGGCGCGCTGGATCCAGAACGTGGTCAGGCCGGCGGAGGCGGCGCCGGCGACGTCCCAGGCATTCGACGAGACGAACCCGAGCGCCGACCGGTCGACGCCGAGCCGCTCGACCCCCAGGTTGTAGACGCGCGGGCTCACCTTGAAGATCTTCACCTCCTCGACGCTGATGATCGTGTCGAGCAGGGTGTCGATGCCGGCGCTGCGGGCCGCCGCCTCCAGCATGCGCGGCTCGCCGTTCGAGAGGATGGCCAGCCGCACGCCCCGGTCCCGCAGCGCCTCGAGCCCCGGCCGCACGTCGGGAAAGGCGGCCAGGGAGAGATAGGCGTCCATGAGCCGCTCCCGCCGCGCCGCGGTCAGGTCCAGGCCCAGGCTGCGCGCGGCGTAGACCAGGGCGTCGCCCGTCACCACCCAGAAGTCCCGGTGCCGGCCCATGAGGCTGCGCAGGAAGCTGTACTGGAGCTGCTTGGCGCGCCAGCGCTGGGACAGTGCGTCGCCGTTCCCGGGGAAGAGCTCCTCGCACAGCGCGGTCACCGAGAAGACGTCGAAGAGCGTGCCGTAGGCGTCGAACGCGAACGCCTCGATGCCCG
>JAGWAJ010000157.1:2593-3251 GCA_021296475.1 Acidobacteriota bacterium | reverse complement strand
CCGCCGGCGGCGTAGGTGACCGGGAAGCCGGTGACCGGCGAGCCGAGGTTGATCTCCCACAGCACCTCGCCGGTCTCGTGGTCGAGGGCCTTGAAGCGGCCGTTGGCGTCGCCGCCGAAGACGAGGCCCCCGCCGGTGGCCACCAGCGACATCGTGAATGCCGGCTGGTCGTGGGCCCAGACGGTCTCGCCGGTCTCGGCGGAGATGGCCTCGATGGTGCCGAGGTGCTGCTCGCCGGGGGTCACCTCGGTGCGCACCGTCAGGGCGTACCAGCCGACGCCGGCCGTCGCCAGCATCCGGCCGCAGGTGTGGCGCAGGGGCATGTACATCAGGTTGGTCAGGGGGCTGTAGGCGCCCGCCTCCCAGTCCTTGCCGCCCTGCCACGTCGGGCACGCCATCACTTCCTGTCCCTCGCTCCTGAACACGACCTCGGCGTTCTCGGTCACCGCGCCGGTGGCGCCGTCGATGGCGCTGATGACGTTCTGCGCGACGGTCGGCCGCGCCCACAGGAACTCGCCGGTCTCGCGGTCGAGGGTGTAGACCACGCCGGTCTTGCCGGGGATGCCGGTCACCACCCGGCGGCGCTCGCCCGGCTGCAGGCGCGGGTTGATCCAGGTCACGGCGGCCGGGTCGGGCGCGACCTCGGTGTCGACGAGGA
>JAGWAJ010000157.1:1936-2558 GCA_021296475.1 Acidobacteriota bacterium | reverse complement strand
ACGATCTCGCCGGTGTCGGCGTCCAGCGCGAGGGTGGAGTTGTGGTAGAGGTGGGTGTTCTCGATCCCGCCGATCAGGAACTTGGGGGCGGGCGATGTGACCGACGTGCCGATGTAGACCAGGTTCAGCTCGGGGTCGTAGCTCGGCACCATCCAGGCCCCGACGTGGCGCCGCTCCTCGAACGGCACCCCGCCCCACGTCTCGTCCCCGGGCTCGCCGGGGGCGGGAATCAGGCGGGTCCGCCACAGCTCCTCGCCCGTCGCCGCATCGTGGGCGGTGACCACGCACGCGTTCGGCCCCGACTCGGGCATGCAGCCCCGGCCCGACACGACCTTGCCCCCGGCGACGATGGGCCCCGACGACTGGTGCGCGGGCAGGGTGCGGTAGTCGAGGATCTGCGTCTCCCAGGCCAGCTCGCCGGTCGCCGCGTCGAGGGCGAAGACGTAGTCGTCGGCGCTCGTGTCGATGATGAACCGGTCGTGGACGGCGATGTTCCGGTTGGTTCGCGACAGCCCCGAGACATGGTCGCCGAGGTCGTCCGGGAGGTCCCGCCGGTACTCCCAGCGCAGGTCGCCGGTCACGGCGTCGAGGGCCTGGATGACGTCGCTGGGGTTGGGCATGT
>JAGWAJ010000157.1:648-1838 GCA_021296475.1 Acidobacteriota bacterium | reverse complement strand
TGTAGCCCCAGCCGTCGAGGGTGCGCCGCCACATCGGCCAGTCCTCCGGCGCCGGGTCCTGGAGCATGGCGTCGGTGACGGGCACGAAGTCGCCGGCCGGCGGTTGCGCCCCGGCGGAGTCCGACAAGGCCGTCGTCGCCAGCAGCAGGAGGGCGAGTCGGATGGCGGCGGTGGGGTGCGCGTATCGGTTCATGGGTGTGTTCCTTTCCGGTCCAATGATATACTCGGTCTGCTCGAGATGAAGGAAATCACCACCACGATTACGCAGCGGAGCCAGGTCACCGTTCCCGCCGAGGTGCGGCGCGCGCTCGGCGTGAAGCCCAGAGACAAGGTCACCTTCACCATCGCCGACGGCGAGGTGCGCCTGAGGCCCGTCTCGTACAGCCTCGAATCCGCATACGGATCGGTCGAGCCGGCCGGCGAGCCCCAAGACTTCGACGAGCTGTCTCGGGCCGCCAGGGACGCCAGGGCCGAGCGGACCCTGCAGAAGATGAGCGGAACGTGAGGTTCCTCGACGCGAACGTCATCCTGCGCTACCTGACCCGGGACGACGAGGTGAAGGCGAAGGCCTGCTACGAGCTCTTCCAGCGCCTGCAGCGGGGAGAAGAAGAGCTCGCGACCTGCGAGGCCATCGTCGCCGAGGTGATCTACGTGCTCTCGTCGCCGCGCCTGCCCTATCGGTTGAGCCACGAGCAGATTCGCGCCCGGCTCCTGCCCGTGCTGACGCTTCGCGGCCTCAGGCTTCCGCAGAAGCGCGTCTGCCTGGAGGCGCTCGACACCTACGGGTCGTCGCCGACCCTGGACTTCGAGGATGCGCTGGCCGCGGCCCACATGGCGCAACGGGGAATCACCGAGATCGTCAGCTACGACCGGGACTTCGACCGGGTGGCCGGTGTTCGCAGGGTAGAGCCCTGACCGGCAGGCGCTGGTGCGTGGCCCGCGGCTCTCGCGCGGGCGCCGGCCCGGAGGGACTCGCCACGTCGCTGACGCAGCGTGAGCCGGCCTGCTGACCGTCGCCGTCCCGCTCTCGCCGCTCACTGTAGCGCAACCACCGCTGCACGCAACTCCGTCAGGTGAACCGCCCGGATCGGGGTCCCCGACATCGGCGCCACGTCGGTGAACACTGGCCCGGCCCGCCCCGAGGCGCGGTCCGCTGCGGAGATCGAGCCACGACAGTCCTGAAGCGCCCC
>JAGWAJ010000157.1:0-370 GCA_021296475.1 Acidobacteriota bacterium | reverse complement strand
ACGCGCAGGCCGCGGATGCGCGGCTGCTGCACGCCGCTGCCTCGCCGGTTCGGCACGTCGGGAACGTTCTGCGGCGGCTCGATGTCGTCGGGGCCGCGCTGCAGCGTGGGGGGATCGTTGGAGCCCGTCCGGGGCCGGTTCGGGTCGATCTCGCGCACGACGGGCAGACCGTCGTCCGTCACGCGGGCTACCAGCGTGGCGCCGTCCTGGAGGGCGACGGCGGCCGGGGCGTCGACGTCGATCTCGGGCGCGGTGTTCCTCGCCGCCTCCGGGCCGAGCCGCCGGCCGCCGGCGGAGCGGGCCGCGGTCTGCCACGTCGGCTCGAGCCAGCCGATGGCCCGCAGCGTCTCGCCCTGCGTGGTCAGGTTCC
>JAGWAJ010000009.1:32975-59691 GCA_021296475.1 Acidobacteriota bacterium | reverse complement strand
TCGAGAGCGAGGACGAGACCGGCGAGCGGCAGACCCGCCACCCGCAGCACGTTGGTCGCGCCCACGTTGCGGCTGCCGGCGCTGCGCACGTCGAGCCCGCCGAGACCACGGGCCACCAGGTGCGCGAACGGAACCGCACCGGCCAGATACGAGGCCCCCACGAGCAGCCAGATCATGTATCGCCATTCAGTATGACGCAGCTCAGGGGGGCGCGCGCGAGTGCCCGGTAGGACGCTCCGCCGGGCGCCAGTCGACTCTCGTAGAGCACGACCGCGTCCGCGCGCCATCCGAAGGCGGGCACGGCCAACCGGGCCAGCCCGTCGCGAATGCTCCCGCGGCTCGATCGCGGCGCCTGCCGCAGCCGCCCGAGCGTCACGTGACCGGGCGGGCGAGGATCGATGGGTGCGGCCAGGAGCGGCCCCAGCCGGTCGCGAGCGTCGGCGTGCAGGCGCGCCAGCTCCGGGCGGCCGGCCGAGACGGGGAGCCACAACGTCCGGGGCGCCCCGGTCCGCGGAGCCGCCGCGGGCGACGAGAGCTCGACGCGGAACGGCGGCTGCGACCAGGGCTCGGCCGCGGCCCGCGTCACGCGCGCTTCCCCGTCGGCGTCCACCTCGCCAAGGAAGGCGAGCGTCAGGTGCAGGTTCTCGGGGCGCACCCAACGCACGCGGACCTCGCGGAACGCAGCCGCCCCGCGCACGCGGCGCTGCACCTCGGCCGTTCTCGCGCGCGCCGCGGGGTCGAGGTCCAGGGCCAGAAACAGCCGCACGTTGCCCCCTGCGCGCTTCGCTGCCGGCGTGGCCGGGTGCGCCGCTACAGGCGAAGCAGGGCGCGCCGCAACATGTCCAGCGCCGCCTGAGAGGCCTGGAACTTCACGCGATCGCGCTCTCCCGGAAGCTGCAGCCGGCGAGCCCGCCGCGCGCTCCCCGGCCCCGCGAGCGCAACCCAGACCGTGCCCACCGGCTTGTCCGCCGACCCGCCGCCGGGCCCGGCCACGCCGGTCACGCCGAGCCCGACATCGACGCCGGCACGGCTCCGCGCGCCCTGCGCCATCGCTTCGGCCACCGCCTCGCTGACTGCCCCGTTTGCCTCCAGCAGATCCGCGTCGACCCCGAGACCGGCGACCTTGGCGTGGTTGCTGTAGGCCACCCACGCGGCGCGCACGTAGGCCGAGCTCCCGGGCACGTCCGTCAGGCGCGATGTCACGAGCCCTCCGGTGCACGACTCGGCAAGCGCCACCCGCAGCCCGTGCCGGAGCAGCAGCGCGCCGACCACCGCCTCCAGCGAGCTCCCGTCGCTGCTGAAGAGGTCCCGGCCCAGAACCGCGGCCAGCTCGGCCGTCGCTGTATCCAGACGTCGCTCCGCTTCTTCGGAGCTGGGCGCACGGGTCGACAGATGCAACTCGATCTGCCCGAGGGTGGACAGAACGGTCGTCTCCATCACTGGTTCGGATGTCTGCCAGCGGGAGTAGATCGGATAGGCCACGGCCTCGACCGCGGACTCGGCCCGGCCCGCGATGCGCAGCACCCGGCGGTGGATGCCGGACACGCCGGAGCGTCCCGCGAGCCGGGCGGCGACTTGCTGCTCGAACATCGGCCGCAGCTCGCGCGGCGGCCCCGGCAACAGCACCACGACCGCCTGCTCGTGGTCGATCCACAGCCCGGGGGCGGTGCCCCTGCGGTTCGCGAGGACGCCTGCCCCGGCCGGCACGAGCGCCTGCCGGCGGTTCAGATCGGGCATCTCGAGACCGCGCGCCGCGAAGCGGGCCCGAATATCGGCGACGATGGCGGGGTCCTCGGCGAGCGGCAGGCCGAGGACCCCGGCCACCGTCTCCCGCGTCCGATCGTCGTCCGTCGGGCCGAGACCGCCGGTCAGGAAGATCAGCTCCCCTGGCCGCAGCGCCTGGCGCACCGCGGCGCCGATTTCGCCGGCGTCGTCGCCGGTGACCAGCTTCCTCCGCACCGCCACCCCCATCCGGTCGAGTTGCTCGGTGAGGTAGAGCGAGTTCGTGTCGACCTTGTGAGGGGTCAGCAGCTCGGATCCGACGGCGATGATGACGGCGCTCGCCGGCGCCGAACGCCGCTGCCGGGTCATGACAGCATCGCGGCCGGAGCCATCCACGCGAGGACGCGCATCGTCAGTGCGGCGTACGCGCCGGCAACGAGGTCGTCCGCCATCACGCCCCACCCCCCCGGCAACCGCTCGGCGGCGGCCGCCGGATACGGCTTCACGATGTCGAAGAGGCGAAAGGCGAGGAAGCCGGCCAGACCGCCGACCCAGCCGACCGGCAGCCACAGGAGGGTGACCATCATGCCGGCCACCTCATCGATTACCACCGCCGGGGGATCCGTCCGCCGGCTCTCACGCTCCACGGCCGTTGCCGCCCAGACGCCGACCGGCACCAGCACCGCCAGCGTCAGCGCCTCGAGACCGGGGGAGCCGGCCGACCGCACCAGGACGAGCAGCACCAGCCCGACCGCCGAGCCGACCGTGCCGGGAGCGACGGGTACGTTTCCGCAGTAGCCGGCCGTGGCGATCAGTCGTGCGAGCGTCGACATGAGGGGGCTACGAGTGGATGGTCCGCACGACCCTCGTGCCCGCGAGCCAGTCGTGGCCCGCGCGGCGCGAGCGCGCGAGCAGGCCCACGAACCCGAGACCTGCCGCAAGCAGGGAGAGCGCGGAGAGGATGGTGCGCAGGAGTGCCCGACTGGCCGTGACCGGCTCTCCGTTGAGGTCGACCACGCGTATGCCGGCCGCCATCTTGCCGAGCGTCTGGCCTCCGAGAGCGGTCAGCGTGACAACGGCCGCGAGGTCGAACAGCGCGAGAAAGGCACCCAGGGGCAACCACGGAAGAGTGGCCGCGGCGGCCATCGGCATGCCGAGCGCGCGGGCGGTCAGGGCGACGACCAGACCGTCGACGGCCCCGAGCAGGAGCAGGTCCGCGACACCGGCCGCGATTCGGCTGCCGGGCCCAGCCGGACGCGAGCCGGAGGCATGCGCGGGAAGCGCCCCCCCTTCGATTCCGCGGTCCGCGGCGAGGAGCTCCGAGGACGCGCGCGAGGGGACGCGCTCTTCGTGCAACCGCCGACGCGGTACGCGCGGCGTCCGGCGGCGCACGGATAGAGGCCGGGTGGCGTGCGGGCGGCTCCCCCTCTGGATCGGCTCGGGCGCCCGCGGCTCCGGAAAGAGGGGCAGGTCGGACCACACCGCGCCGGAGTGGGACGCCGGGCCGGGCTCCGCGCCTCGCGGCTCGCTCCCGCGCGGCGACGGCGTTCGCGCCGCGCGCGGCCTTGCGGAACCGTGGCGCAACTTGTCCACCATTTTCGTCGCTGTCGCGGGAGCGGTGCCATTATGGAGGCATGCTCCCGGGACCGTCAACCGCGCCCGCCCCCGAGGGCAAGGCTTCGCTCCCGCCGGCGCCGACGCCTCTGGTGGAGGCCGTGCCGAACGTGAGCGAGGGAAGGCGGGCCGACGTTCTCCAGGAGCTGGCGGCGGCCGCGGGCGGCGTGCGCGGCGCTCATCTGCTGGACTGGTCGGCGGACCCATCCCACAACCGGTCCGTCTTCACGATGGCCGGCAGTGCGAACGATCTGGCGGCAGCCGTACTGCGGCTCTTCGCGGTCGCGGTGGAGCACGTCGACCTCCGCCGGCACCGGGGCGAGCACCCCCGGATCGGAGCCGTCGACGTCGTCCCGTTCGTGCCCCTGGGAGAGACGTCGATGGACGACTGCGTCGATCTCGCCCGCCGCGTCGGCCGCGAGGTTGCGGACCGCCTCGGGATTCCCGTCTTCTGGTACGAGGAGGCTGCGGTCCACGAGAGTCGGCGTCCGCTCGAAGCGATCCGGCGCGGGCAATTCGAAGGGCTCTCCGCGAAGATGCACGCCCCGGGTTGGAGTCCGGACTGCGGCCCGGCGACGCCGCACCCGTCGGCCGGCGCCAGCGCGGTCGGGGCCCGCGCGCCGCTCATCGCGTTCAACGTCAACCTGACGACCGACGACGTCGCCGCGGCACGCCGGATCGCCGGGAAGATCCGCGAGCGCGACGGCGGCCTGCCAGGGGTGAAGGCGCTGGGGATTCGGCTCGGGCACCGCGGAATCGCGCAGGTGTCGACGAACGTCGTCGACTACCGGCGCTCGTCCCTGGAGACGGTGCTCGAAGCGGTCCTGCGGGAGGCTGCCGACCTTGGCGTCGAGGTCGGGGGGACCGAGCTGGTGGGACTGGTCCCCGCGGAGGCACTGCCCGCCGCCGGCGCGGAGCGGCTTCGCATCGACGGCTTCACGCCGGATCGCGTGCTCGACGTCCGCCTTCATCGCGCGGCCGCGGGGTCTCCCGCGCCCGACGGACCGAGGTGATGCCGAACGCGCGCATCTTGCGGTGGAGGTTGCTGCGCTCCACCCGGAGCGCCTCCGCGGTCTGCGACACGTTGCCGGCGTGTGCGGCGAGCGCTTGCGCGATGTAGTCCCGCTCGAACCGCTCCCGCGCCTCCTGCAGCGGGCGCATGTCGCCGGTGGCCCCCGGTGCGGCGGGGGCGGCGGTCCCCACCAGGAACCCGAGGTCGCGCGCGGTGATCACCTCGCCGGGCACCATGATGGCGAGGCGCTCGATCACGTTGCGCAGCTCGCGGACGTTCCCCGGCCAGTGATGGGCGTTCAGCACGGTCAGGGCCGACGCGTCGAGCGTCTTCAATCGATGCCCGTATTCGCCGGCGAACATGTGCAGGAAGTGCTCGGCCAACAGCGGGATGTCCTCGCGGCGCGCGGCGAGGGGCGGCACCGCGATGCGGATGACGTCGAGCCGGAAGAACAGGTCGTCGCGAAAGGTCCCGTTCTCGATCCCGGCCGCGAGGTCCTTGTTCGTCGCGGCTATCACACGTACGTCCACGCGGGTGCCGGTGTCGCCGCCGAGTGGCTCGACGACCTGCTCCTCGAGGACGCGCAGCATCTTCGCCTGCGTCCTGAGCGTCATGTCGCCCACCTCGTCGAGGAAGAGCGTGCCGCCGTCCGCGGCCCGAAACTTGCCCGCACGGTCGCCCACCGCACCGGTGAACGCGCCCCGGGCATGGCCGAACAGCTCGCTCTCGATCAGCTCCTCCGGAATCGCCGCGCAGTTCAGCTCGACGAAGGGCCCAGCCGCGCGCCGACTCCGGGCGTGCACGCTGCGGGCGACGAGCTCCTTGCCGGTCCCGTTCGCCCCGACGATCAGCACCCGGCCGTTCGTGGGCGCGGCAACCTCGATCTGCCTCCGGAGCTGGGCGATCGCGGGCCCCTCCCCGACCAGCGCAGAGCGCCGGTCGACGTGCGCGCGCAACTCCCGGTTCTCCGCCTCCAGGCGGCGCTGCCGGAGGGCGTTGCGCGTGACCAGCACCGCCTTGTCGAGGGGGAACGGCTTCTCGATGAAGTCGAAGGCTCCCATCTTGATGGCGCGCACCGCCGACTCGACGTTGCCGTGACCCGACATCACGACTACGTGCGACTCCACGCCCTGCTCGCGCATCGCCTCCAGGGTCGCCAGACCGTCGAGGCCCGGCAGACGCACGTCGAGCAGAATCGCGTCGTAGCTGCGCCGGGCCACGCGCGCGAGACAGTCTTCGCCGGAGGCGACGGCATCCACCCGCCACCCGGCGCCGGCGAGGGCGCTGGCCAGGACCGAGCGCAGCGAATCCTCGTCGTCGACGATCAGCACGGACGCCGGCAGAGCCACCTACTAGGACTCCTTCGCGTCGAGCAACCCCTTGAGCTCGGTCATGAACTCGCCGACGTCGCGGAAGTCGCGATAGACGGATGCGAACCGAACGTAGGCCACCTTGTCGAGGTCGCGGAGCGCCCGCATGACGACCGCGCCCACCTCCTCGGTGGAGATCTCCTTGTCAGGGCGTTCCTGCAGGGCGGACTCGACCCGGTTGGCGACCGTCTCGAGGTCGGCGACGCTGACCGGGCGCTTCTCGCAGGCCTTGAGCAGGCCGCCGATGACCTTCTCGCGCTCGAAGCGCGCTCGCGACCCGTCCTTCTTCACCACCATGTAGGGAACCTCGTCGATCCGCTCGTAGCTCGTGAAGCGACGGCCGCAACCGGTGCACTCGCGGCGGCGACGGATGACCTCGCCCTCCCGGCTCTCGCGAGAATCGACGACCTTGTCGTCGAGGTGACCGCAGAACGGGCACTTCACGTCCGTCGCCCCCCTGCGGCGGATGCCGCGACGGCAGACTCGTCCGCCGGGGCAGCGGACCGGTTCTCCTCCGCCCCGGCTCCGCCGAAGGACCGGACGGCGGTCAGGTGAACGCCCTCCTGCGTCATGCACACGACCCCCACCACGGTGACCGGCAGGAACGACGTGGCGTGCAGCACCAGGGCGGCGGCCACCGCGGCCGCGTCCGGCGCCCCGTAGAGCAACGTCGCCCCGACCTGGTACGCCGCATGATAGCCCCCGATGCCGGCCGGCGTCGGCAGCGACACCCCGACCACGGTCAACGCCATCAGAACGGCCGCCCCGGACACCGGAAGGGCGATGTCGAACGCCACCGTTACGAGCCACACGACCGCGGCTGCCGCGGCCCAGTGCACCAGCGACCAGACGCCCGCCACGGCCAGCACCCGACGATTGCGGACGACGGCCAACCCCTCGATGAATCGGCTCGCGATCCGCGTCAGCACCCCGGCGGCGCGCGCCGGCAGGATCGCGCCGAGCCGCTCGACGGCGCGCGCCACGCGGTCGGGATGGCCGGCGGCGACGAACGCGGCCCCAACCGCCGCGGCGGCGGCCAAGCCTGCGAGGGCGGCGCCCGATCGCACCGTGCCCAGCAGTCCGGTTCCGGCAGCGCTGCCCGGCGCCCCGATCAGGACCGCGACTCCGAGCAGGGCCAACACGGCAAGGACATCCAGAAGACGTTCGAGCACTATCGTCGCGAGCGCGGCCGAGACGCTCAGACCCTCCCGGCGCGCGAGGACGTACGGGCGGAGCACTTCGCCGACACGCCCGGGCAGGATCGCCGATGCCGCGAACCCAACCACCGTTGCGCGCAACGCCACCCGGAAGCGGACGTCCCCGAGCGGACGCAGCAGCCAGCACCACCGGATCGCCCGCACGACGTACGTGGCGCAGGTCACCACGAGGGCCGCGCCGAGCAGGTCCCAGCGCGCGTCCCGCACCGCCGCGGCGACGCGCTCGAGGTCGGCGGAGCGCAGGAAGAAGGCCATGAGGCCCACCGCGAGCGCGAGGACGGCAACGGTGCGGAGGCGTCTGCGCATGGGGGCGACGCGACCGTACTACACTTGCCTGCTTGCCGTCGCCACTGCACTTGCCTGCTTGCCGTCGCCGCCGCCGGCCGGGTAAGCTCCCTCGTCCGCCCGGAACCGACGCGAGGCCGCTTGATGTCCCCCGCTCCGATCTTCGAGACTTCGCTCCACGGGGCCACGATTCTGCACCGCGGCAAGGTGCGCGATCTGTACGCGGTCGGCGACCACCTGCTGATCGTGGCCACGGACCGCATCTCGGCCTACGACGTGGTGCTCGAGTCCGTCATTCCCGACAAGGGCAAGGTGCTCACGCAACTGTCGGCGTTCTGGTTCGCCCGAACGGGCCACATCGTGCCGAACCACATGGTGTCGACCGATCCGGCGTCCTACCCGGCCGCGTTGCGCGAGCAGCAGTCGATTCTCGCCGGCCGCTCGATGCTCGTCCGCCGGACGAGACCGGTGCTCATCGAGTGCGTGGCGCGCGGGTACCTGTCGGGCTCCGGCTGGAAGGAGTACCGCGAGACCGGGCGGGTGTGCGGTATCGATCTGCCGGCCGGCCTGCGGGAGTCGGAGCGCCTGCCGCAACCGATCTTCACGCCGGCGACGAAGGCGGAAACCGGGCACGACGTCAACATCAGCGAGGACGAGGCGGCGGATCTCGTCGGGCGGGACCTGGTCACCCGGTTGCGCGACCTGACGCTCGCCCTCTATGCCCACGGCGCGGCGCACGCCGAGTCGTGCGGGATCATCGTCGCGGACACCAAGTTCGAGTTCGGCCTCGTCCCGGGCGACGACGCGGAATCGATCATCCTCATCGACGAGGCGCTCACCCCGGATTCCTCGCGCTTCTGGCCGGCGGACCGGTACGCGCCGGGTGGCCCGCAACCGAGCTTCGACAAGCAATTCGTGCGCGACCACCTCGACGCGGTGGGGTGGAACCGACAGCCCCCGGCCCCCACCCTTCCGACCGGCGTCGTCGAGGGCACGCGCGAGAAGTACCGGGAGGCGTTCCGGTCTCTTGCCGGCCGGGAGCTCGACTGACCGGCGCCGCGCCCACCCCGGGGTCCGGTCCGGCCCCGTACCCCACGCGACCTCCGCAGGCCTCGGACGGCGTCATGCCAACGGCCTTGCCGCGGCCTTGTACAACGGCCTTTCCGCGGCCTCATGCAATGGCCTTGCCGGGACCGCGGCGGCGCCTTGACGCCGGCCGGAGCGGGCGTTAGACTAGCAGTCTTGTTAGGCGACTGCCAGCGCGCACGGCGGAGCCCTTCGCGGCACCTCGCCTCGCGCAACGGTTGTTCCACCCACTTTCTGAAGGGAGTCTGAGGTACATGGCTGTCAAGGTACGACCGCTCCACGACCGCATCATCGTCGAACGGATCGAGGAATCCGAGCAACAGGTCGGCGGCATCATCATCCCGGACACGGCGAAGGAGAAGCCGCAGCAGGGCAAGGTGATCGCCGCCGGCAAGGGCAAGATCAAGGACGACGGCACGGTGACGCCCCTCGATGTCAAGGCGGGCGACAAGGTGCTGTTCGGCAAGTACTCCGGCCAGGAGATCAAGCTGGACGGCGACGAGTATCTCATCATGCGCGAGGACGAGATTCTCGGCGTCGTCGAGGGGTAGGCGAAGGACGGAACGCTTCCACGAATTGGAGTTCGAGACACATGGCCAAGCAGATCGTTTACGGTGAGAAGTCGCGGCAGAAGATTATCGAGGGGGTCAACCAGCTCGCGAACGCGGTCAAGGTAACCCTCGGCCCGAAGGGGCGCAACGTGGTCCTGGACAAGAAGTTCGGATCGCCCACCATCACCAAGGACGGCGTGACGGTGGCCAAGGAGATCGAGCTGCCGGACCCGCTCGAGAACATGGGCGCGCAGATGGTGCGCGAGGTGGCCAGCAAGACGTCGGACATCGCCGGCGACGGCACCACGACCGCGACCGTGCTGGCCCAGGCGATCTACCGCGAGGGCGCCAAGAACGTCGTCGCCGGCGCCAACCCGATGGAGATCAAGCGCGGCATCGAGAACGCGGTCGACTCCGTCGTGAAGCAGCTCGAGCAGATGTCGAAGTCGGTGAGCGGCGGCATGATCGCCCAGGTCGGCACCATCTCCGCCAACAACGACTCGACGATCGGCACCATCATTGCCGAGGCCATGGACAAGGTCGGCAAGGACGGCGTCATCACCGTCGAGGAGGCGCGGACGCTGGAGACCTCGCTCGAGGTCGTCGAGGGGATGCAGTTCGACCGCGGTTACCTCTCTCCGTACTTCGTGACCGACGCGGAGCGCATGGAGACGGTGCTCGAGAATCCGGTCATCCTCATCCACGAGAAGAAGATCAGCAACATGAAGGACCTGCTGCCACTTCTGGAGCAGGTGGCGCGGCTCGGTCGACCGCTGCTGATCATCGCGGAGGACATCGAGGGCGAGGCGCTGGCGACCCTGGTCGTCAACAAGCTGCGCGGCACTCTGCAGGGCGCGGCCGTCAAGGCCCCGGGCTTCGGCGACCGCCGCAAGGCCATGCTCGAGGACATCGCCATCCTGACCAACGGCAAGGCGATCACAGAGGACCTCGGCCTCAAGCTCGAGAACATCCGCGTCGAGGATCTCGGCAAGGCCAAGAAGGTGACGATCGACAAGGACAACACGACGATCGTCGAGGGCGACGGCGAGCAGGGCGCCATCGAGGGCCGCGTCAAGCAGATTCGCGCCCAGATCGAGGAGACCACCTCCGACTACGACCGCGAGAAGCTGCAGGAGCGGTTGGCGAAGCTGGTCGGCGGGGTCGCGGTGATCAAGGTCGGCGCCGCCACCGAGACCGAGATGAAGGAGAAGAAGGCGCGCGTCGAGGACGCGATGCACGCCACCAAGGCGGCCGTGGAAGAAGGTATCGTGCCGGGCGGCGGCGTGGCCCTGCTCCGTGCGTCGCGCGCGCTCGAGGATGTGTCTCTCTCCGGCGACCAGCAGATCGGCGTCAACATCATCAAGCGCGCCCTCGAGGAGCCGATGCGCTGGATCTCGCAGAACGCCGGCTTCGAGGGCTCGATCGTCGTGCAGAAGGTGCGCGAGACGAGCAACGTCGAGGAGGGCTTCAACGCGCAGAACGAGGCCTACGAGAATCTGGTCGAGGCGGGCGTCATCGACCCGACGAAGGTCGTGCGCACGGCGCTCCAGAACTCGGGCTCGATCGCGTCCCTTCTGCTGACCACCGAAGCACTCGTCTCGGAGATCCCGGAAGACAAGAAGGAAGCTCCGGCCCCCGGCGGACCTCCCGGAATGGGCGGGATGTACTAGCGCCGACGGCGGATGCCAGCCAACGGAAAGCCCGGGGGGCCTCACGCCCTCCGGGCTTTTCTTCTAGCGAAGGTTGAAGTAGAGCTCGAGGCCGACGAGCACCGGGACCGGCTCTCCGAAGCGGGTGCCGGGCGCGAAGCGCCACTGCCGGGCGGCGTCCATCGCCTGCTGGTCGAGCCCGAACACCGGGTCGAGGGACTTGGTAATCCGCACGTCGCCCACGGTGCCGTCCGGCAGGACGACCACCTCGAGCCAGACGGTTCCCTGAATCTTGGCGCGCATCGCCTCCGCCGTGTACTGCGGTTTCACCTCCCGCAGGAGTCGCGGCGGAGCGACGCCGTTGCCGGGACGGAAGGGGCCGCCGCCGACGCCGCCGCCCTGGCCCGGTCCGAGGCCGGCGCCGTCGCCGGAACCGATACCGGCGCCCTGGCCGCTCCCCGCTCCCGGCCCCGCACCCGACCCGCGCGACAGGTTGGCGGAAGCCATGAGCCCGTCCAGGATTCCGGACCGGGTTTCGACGGCGGAGGCCATGGCCATGGCCGGGATGGCGATCTGCTGGGTCTCGATCACGCGCTCCTCGGGCTCCGGTTCCGGCTGATCGACCTCCGGCGGTTCCTCGATCGGCAGGCTGATCTCGACCGGGTCGGTACCCTCGACCAGCAACTGGGACGGCAACTCCAGCGACTCGTTGCCGCCGCCGCCACCTCCGCCGCCCGGCCCCTCGTCGGGAATCCACACGATGCCGTAGTTGTCCCGATTGGCCTCGACCACCTCGTACACGCGCGCCGGCGCCAGACTGAGCAGCAGGGCCACCACCGCGATACCGACCGCGTGACTGGCCAGCGACCCGGCGAACGAGCGTGCGATCCGCTGGTGGCTCGGCCCCGCGAAGTGGCGAACGTCTACCGCTGCGAGGTCATCGGGAAGGATGGAGAGGACGCTGGCCTGCGAATCGCCGGCTGCCGACGCGCGGCGCGGCGCGGCGCTCCTCGGGCGCGAGGGCGTGGCTCCTCCTGCGACGGCACGACGCTCGCGCCGCTCCTCCGCCCGCCGGCTTGGCGTGTACGACGGCGCGAACCTGACCGGACCGAGGCTGAGGCCATGCATTTTGCCCAGTACCCCCCGCAACCCATTGTAGTCAACGTGTTTGCGTTGGGCAACGGCTGGCGCCGAGCGTTCCCGGGCATCCGGCGCTCCGCGGTCCGCCGGGGTGGCGGACGGAGCTCCTACACGCGTCCGGACCACGCGCCGATCGCCGCGTTGCCGCCGCCGTAGGCGTGCAGCAGCGCCAGCGCGTCCGCGGCGCGCGGCTCGCTGTCGATCGCGACGAGGACACCCCCGCGCGCGGTCAGCGTCTCGAAAATGAACCCGTCGTGGGCCTGGAACCCGGCCCGCCG
The DNA here is from genome assembly GCA_021296475.1 of Acidobacteriota bacterium. GTDB lineage: Bacteria > Acidobacteriota > Vicinamibacteria > Vicinamibacterales > UBA8438 > JAGWAJ01. The sequence goes on along the minus strand of JAGWAJ010000009.1, from coordinate 47,767 downwards.
CAGCGTTGCAGCCAGTCCGGTCCTGGCGAGGCCCTGGTCCTCGCCCTGCAGGGCGCCCACCAGAGTGCCGTGCGCGAGCACGCGCCCGACCCCGCGCAGGTCGAGCTCGCCGCCACCCGCACGCTCACCGAAGGTCCGCTCGACGAGCGAGGCCGCCTCGGGCGTCTCCCTCGCCACGATCGACAGCATGCCGGGCTCGAATCCGTCGCGCGCCAGCGCCTCGAGCCCGCGGGACGCCCAAGATGCATCCGCGAACACGCCGATGGTGAAGCAACCGCTCTCGTCGTCCTGTGCCATGCGCTCGCCTGTCTCCCCGCCCGTCTTCCACCGCCGGCGCCCGGCCCCGCGCCGCATCTACTCGCCCGCGAGTCAGGCGGCGGATGCGACGCACGTCCGGACGCGGGAGTTTACCACTGTTGCACCGCCCCGGCGGGGCCGGCGGCCGTCCTGACGGAGCATCGATCGTCGGGCCGCCATCACAGCACGATCCGATCGGATCCCACGCGCCGCGTCACGCGCGCCCGGTCGAGGTACTCCAGCAGCGGGATCGCGAACTTCCGGGTCACCCCGAAGCGCTCCTTGAAGGCGGCCACGTCGATGCGCACCGGCTCCGTCCCGCGGCCGAGCGCGGCGATCTCACGGCGCAGTCGGGCCAGCGCGGCGGCCGAGAAGATCAGGGCATCGACGCGTTCCAGCCGGCCCGCGCGCAGTAGCAGGCGGATCATCCGGTCGAGGACCTCGCCGTCCGCGCCGGTCGCCGTGGACAGGGCCGCACGATCGGGCGGCGTCAGAGCGGAATCCTGGAAGAGCCGGTCCAGGACGTCGTGGACCCGCTGCTCGTGCGGCGTCAGCGAGACCCGATGCGAGGCCAGGGCCAGATGGCCGGTGGCGACCAGCGTGCCGTCGCGGACCAGCTCCGCAACCACGTGATCGAACACCGCCGCGCTCGCCCGCCGGCGCAGGCGCTCACGCGCCTCCTCCCGCGGCAGGCCCGGCTCCAGCGGCTGCCCGCGGTGGAATGCGGCGACCGCGTCGAGCAGGGTCCGCCGAACCTCGCGCAGCCGATCCGCGGCCACGAGCCGGCCGCCGATCGCCGTGGCGTCCCGGTCCGCCGTGAGCGCGCGCTCGAGCGCTTCCGCGGCGCCCGGCGGCAGGCCGGCCCGCGAGGTCATCTCGGCGCGAGAGACGCCTTCCCCACCGGCTTCCTCGATCATGACGCGCACGGCCTCGGCCGCGTCCTCGGAGGCGGCAAGCCGCTCGCAGCGCGCGCGCCCCGCCGCAGACCGCAGCCGGCCCCGCGGGGGTCGCGGGTCGAGCACCGTGCCGCCGGCGATGGTGACCGGCGGCGAGTAGGCGCGCAGCACGAAACGATCGCCGCGCGTCATCGCCGCCGGCCGCTCGAGGTGCAGCCGCGCGTACGCCCGTCGGCCCGGAGGGAGGAGCGCCGGGAAGGGGCTCGCCACGAGCCCGTCGTCCGCCGCCTCGATCTCCGGGGCATCCTCGGCACCGGTTCCACGCAAGCCGGCCTCCGCGCCGAGAGCCACCCGCGCCATGATCTCGGTGGTGCCCTGGTGGAAGCGAACCCGCGCCCCGTGCTTGAGCGGACGCGAGTCCGGCAGCAAGGCGAGCTCCGCGTCGAGTCGCCGGGTCGCCTCGAGCCCGGCCACGTCGGCCAGGGTGTCGCCGCGCGTCAGATCGCCCACCTCGACGCCGGCCAGGTTCAGGGCGACGCGCTGCCCGGCGTGCGAGACCGGCCGGGCCTCCCCGTGCACCTGCACGCCCCGCACCTTGGCCCGCCGGCCACCCGGCATGAGCGCGAGCTCGGTGTTGACCGCGATTCGGCCGGAGACCAGCGTGCCGGTGACCACCGTGCCGAAGCCGCGCATGCTGAACGCCCGGTCGATCGGCAGCCGCGCCGCACCGTCGTCGGGCCTTCCCGGCGCGGTCGCCGCCATCTTCGCGAGCACGGCGCGCAGCGTGTCGAGCCCCGCACCGGTACGCGCGGACACGGGGACCACCGGCGCCTCGTCCAGGAAGGAGCCCGCAACGAGATCGCGGGTCTCCAGCCGCACCAGCTCCAGCGTCTCGTCGTCGACGAGGTCGGCCTTGGTCAGCGCCACGGCGCCCGCGCCCACGCCGAGCAGGCGGCAGATGTCGAAGTGCTCCCGCGTCTGCGGCATCACCGACTCGTCGGCGGCGATGACCAGCAGCACGCAATCGATGCCGCTGGCCCCCGCGAGCATGTTCCGGACGAACCGCTCATGGCCCGGCACGTCGACGAACGCCAGCGCCGTCTCGCCGTCCACGTAGGGGGCGAAACCGAGATCGATGGTGATGCCCCGCGCCTTCTCCTCCCGCAGGCGATCGGGATCGATCCCGGTGAGCGCCTCGACCAGCGTGCTCTTGCCGTGGTCGATATGCCCGGCCGTGCCGACTACGATGTGCCGCACCGGGTGATCATTGCACGGGGCGCGCCCTGGAGGCGCGTGCGGAGCCTTCGCGGACGCGCTGGATGTCCTACGCCGGACGGCGAGGCCCTCGGGCGCGGCCGCGCCGGGGACCGTCCGTCCGGGGCCGCGACCGCCGGCGTGGGGCGCGGCCGTCGCCCTTGCCGCGCACCGCTTCGAGAACGTCGACCAGCGCCAGGTCGAGCTGGCGGCGCTCCCGATCCACCCGCACGAGCCGCACCCGGACGAGGTCGCCCAGCCGATACGCCTTCCCCGAGTACTCGCCGTGGAGCAGATGCTGCTCCGCGACGAAGCGGTAGTAGTCATCGGTCATGCTCGAGACGTGCACGAGCCCCTCCACGAACGGCTCGACGAGCTCCACGAACAGGCCGAAGGGCGCGGCGCCGGTCACGTAGCCGCTGAACTCGTCGCCCACCTTGTCCGCCATGAAGCGGACCTTCTTCCAGTGCACGAGCTCGCGCTCCGCCTCTTCCGCCCGCCGCTCCCGCTCCGAGGAGCGGCGGGCGATCTCCGGAAGGTCGCCCTCGAGCGCGCGGCGCCGCTCCCCGTCGAGCCCTCCCTGCCGCGCCGCCCGGAGGACCCGGTGAACGACGAGGTCCGGATAGCGCCGGATCGGCGACGTGAAATGGGTGTAGCTCGTCGCGGCGAGCCCGAAGTGGCCGAGGTCGGCAGGGTCGTAGCGCGCCTGCTGCATCGTGCGCAGCATCAGGAGGGCGACCGGGCGCGCCTCCGGGGTGTCCGCCAGCCGGTCGATCAGCCGTTGGAAGTGCATCGGCGAGACCGCGTCGGGGGGAGCCGCGAGGCCGTGCCCGAGCGTCGCCGCAAACGCCTCGAAGTCCTCGACCCGCACGGGATCGGGAGCCTCGTGGACCCGGAACAGGCCCGGGACGCCGCGGCCCGCGAGGTCCCGCGCGACGGTCTCGTTCGCGACGAGCATGAATTCCTCGATGATCCGGTGCGCAAGATTCCGCTCGGCCGCCACGATCGCCTCGACACGGCCCGCGTCGTCGACGAGGAACCGCGCCTCCGGCAGGTCGAAGTCGATCGACCCGCGCCGGCGCCGCCGCTCGTGCAGCCGCTCGAAGAGCACGGCCATCCGTTCGAACAGCGGCCCGAGACGCGCGCCCGGCGTGTCCGCGGCGAGCGGCTGCCCGGTCAGCATCGCGTTGACGTCCGTGTAGGTCATCCGCGCGTCGCTGTGGATGACTCCGTCATGCAGCTCGTACCGCACGACCTCTCCGTCCGGCCCGATGTCCATCACGCAGGACTGCACCAGGCGGTCGACGCCGGGCTTGAGGCTGCACAGCCCGGTGGCGAGCTCCGGCGGGAACATGTGCACCGCGCGGTCCGGAAAGTAGACCGACGTTCCCCGCTCGCGGGCCGCGCGGTCGAGGGCGCCGCCCTCCGCCACGTAGTGGGCGACGTCTGCAATGTGCACGCCGAGGCGGTAGTGGCCGGCAGGAAGCTCCTCAAGCGTAACCGCGTCGTCGAAGTCGCGCGCCGTCTCCCCATCGATCGTCACGGTGGTCAACCGCCGGAAGTCGGTCCGCCCCTGCCGATCCCGGGCGCGCACCCCCGCGCCCAGCCGCCGCGCCTCGGCGATCGCGTCGTCCTCGTGCGCATCCGGGAGGCCGTGCTTGCGGATCATGATCCGCGTGTCGACGCCCGGCGCCTCGCTGTCTCCGAGCACCTCGGTCACGCGTCCGGCCGGGGCGCCGGCCGCCGTCGGCCACGCGGTCAGCTCGACCTCCACCATTTCCCCCGGCACCGCACCCCCGACGGCGGGGCCCGGGATTCGCACGTCGGCGACGATCCGGCGGTCGAACGGCACGACGAAGGCCGCCCCCCGGACCCCGCCCTCGAACCGACCGACCAGACGCGACGTCGCCCGCTCGACGACGCGGACGATCGAGCCTTTCGCCCGACCGGCCCCGCGCGGCCGCTCCACGCGCGCGACGACGCGGTCACCGTGCAGGGCGGGACCGAGACCGGTCCCCGCGATGTAGAGGTCACCGGCGAGCCCGTTGACGGGACGGTCCGGCGTGACGAAGCCGAAGCCGCGTGGATTGACATGCAGCCGCCCCGTCACGAGACGCATGCGGTCAGGCAATGAGCGCGACCTGGAGGTCGCCGACGTTGGTGCCGGTCGCTCCTGTCCGGACGAGGTCGCCGAGCGGATCGAAGAACGCGAGTGCATCGTTGGTGTCCAGATAGTGCAGAGGTGATTCGAGGCCGCGCGCCGCTGCGCGCCGCACCGTGGTCGTGTCGGCGAGGGCGCCGGCGGCGTCCGTCGGCCCGTCGATGCCGTCCGTGCCGATGCTGGCGAGGACCGCGGCGTCGAACCGCACGGCCAGCTCCGGAGCGGCGGCGAGCGCGAGCTCCTGGTTGCGGCCGCCGCGCCCCGGCCCCACCACCCGCACCGTCGTCTCACCGGCCGAGAGAACGCACGCCGGCCGCGGCAGGCTGTCGGCGAGGCGCGCGATCGCGTCCAGGTGGCGTGAGGCGACGATCCGCGCCTCGCCGGTCAGCGGCGCGCGAAGCGTGGCCACGGCGAAGCCCCGGCGCTCGGCCTCGCGGCGCGCGCCGGCGACTGCGTCCTCGCGGCTCCCGACGAGCCGGAAGACAGCCTCCGCGAGCCGCGCGTCGCCCGGTGACGGCGTCTCCGGCAGCTCCCCCCGCCGACCGCACTCCAGCCGGGCGACCACCGACGCTGGCATCTGCTCCTCCACCGCGGGGAATCGGCAAAGTGCGAGCGCGTCGGCGTAGGTGGTCGGATCGGGCGTCGTCGGTCCGGACCCGATCACGGCAGGGTCATCGGGCAGCGGTGCGACGACGTCCGAGATCGCCAGCGTCAGGCAACGCCCCCCGGCAGCGACCGCGAGCCGGCCGCCCTTGATGGACGACAGGTGCTTGCGCACGCAGTTCAGCCCATCGATCGCGACGCCGGCCGCCATCAGCGCGTCGGCCGCCGCCGCCTTGTCCTCCAGCGTGAGGCCGTCGAGCGGCGCTGCGAGGCCCGCCGACGCCCCACCCGACAGCAGGACCACCAGAAGCTCGTCGGGGCGAAGCCCGCGCGCGAGCTCCAGCGCGCGCCTCCCCGCTCGAACGCTCTCCCCGTTCGGTTGCGGGTGGCCCACGAGGAATGGCTCAAGGCGCCCGACCGGCGCCACCGGCTGGGGCGACGCGATGACCCCCTTCCGCCCTGCCGCGGGCAGCGCGTCGACGAACGCCTCGGCCATCGGGCCGGACGCCTTCCCGGCCGCGACCACGACCGGTGCGCGTCCGGCGAGCGCCTGCTCGACGGCCGGATCGCCGACGGCGCGGGCGACGAGCCTGCGGGCGTCCGCGCCGGCGATTCCGGCGCGGACAATGGCGAGGGCGTGTTCCCGAAGCGTCCGGAGCCTGAGGGTGCTAATGGGTCTTCCGCCGCTCGGACCAGACCGACAGACGCGTGACGCCGTCAATCGTCCGCAGCAACCTGCTGACCAGCCGGTCTCCGTGCTCGAGCGCGCAGAACCGGTCCATCTGCGACATCAACCGGCCGATCGCCCGCTGCACGTCTGCGATCGTCCGGTCGGAGTAGTACTCGCGCTGCAGCTCCAGACACTGCCGGTGCCTGGCGAGCTCCTCGCGATAGAAGGCGGTACGGGCGGCGGAAACGTGGGAAGGCACGCACCGCGCGGCGTCGCCGGCGCGCGCCGAGTTGCGTCTCGTTGGCGGCATCAACTCGGTGTCGTACAGTCTCGCAGTTCGGTCGAAGGGTGTCAACGGGTCCGCGGCGTTGGTCAATCGTTCCGGTCGAGCCGCTCCCGCAGCAGCGAATCGACCAGACGCGGATTCGCCTGGCCGCGGGTGGCTCGCATGATCCGACCGACCAGAAAGCCGAGCGCTCCGGTCCTGCCCGCTCGGTAGCGGGCCACGGCATCGGGTTGGGCCGCCAGCGCCTCGTCGACGAGGGCGCTGAGCGCGCCGGCATCGCCGATCTGCGACAGGTTCTCCGCGTGGACGATCTCCCGCGCGGACCGACCGGTCTCCCACATCCGCTCGAACACGTCCTTGGCCATCGACCCGCTCACGGCGCCGGACTCGACCAGACCGATCAGCTCCGCCAGGGCCTCGGCGCCGACCCGCACCGCGTCGATCCCGATCCCGGCGGCCTTCATTCGATGCGTGAGCGGCCCCTGGACCCAGTGACTGGCCGCTCGGGGGTGACCGCACGCCGCCGCGGTCGCCTCGAAGTAGGCCGCCATCTCCGGCGCACGCGCCAGCCACGCCGCGTCCTGATCCGGCAAGCCGTGCTCGGCCTTCAGCCGGCGTCGCCGGGCATCGGGCAACTCCGGCAGCGAAGCGCCCACCGACTCGATCCACTCCGCCTCCAGCCGGAGGGGAGGCAGGTCGGGCTCGGGGAAGTAGCGGTAGTCGTGCGCCTCCTCCTTGCTGCGCATCGACGCCGTCCGCCCCGCCGCGGAGTTCCAGAGACGCGTCTCCTGCGCCACGGCTCCGCCGCCCCGCACGAGGTCGGTCTGACGGTCGATCTCGAACTCGAGCGCGCGCTGCAGGAAGCGGAAGGAGTTGATGTTCTTCACCTCGACCTTGGTTCCGAGGCGCGTCTCCCCCACCGGGCGCACCGACACGTTGGCGTCGCAACGCAGGCTTCCCTCCTCCATGTTGCCGTCGTTCACGCCGACCGCGGTCAGGATCGCCCGCAGGCGCTGGAAGAACTCGGCCGCGGCGGCCGGCGCCCGCAGATCGGGCCGCGTCACGATCTCGATGAGCGGGACGCCGCTGCGGTTGAAGTCGAGGTAGGTGCTGCGGGCGGAGTCGGTGAAGCCCTCGTGCAGGGACTTGCCGGCGTCCTCCTCGAGGTGGACGCGGACGATGCCCACGGCGTGCTCCTCTCCCGCCATCGTGAAGGAGACCCTTCCGTCGGTCGCGAGCGGCTCCTCGTACTGCGAGATCTGATAGCCCTTGGGCAGGTCCGGGTAGAAGTAGTTCTTGCGCGCGAAGACCGACACCGGCTGCACGGTGCAGCCCAGCGCGAGCGCGGCGCGCACCCCCAGCTCGACGACGCGGGCGTTGAGGACCGGCAGTACGCCCGGCATCCCCAGACAGACGGGGCAGACGTGCGTGTTGGCGGGCGCGCCGAAGCGCGTGCTGCAGCCGCAGAAGATCTTCGTGTCGGTGGCAAGCTGGGCGTGGATCTCGAGGCCGATGACCGCTTCGTAGTCCATGCGCGCCGCGAATGCTCAGGCGCGCGGGCCGGCCTGCCGGGTCTCGACTGCGGCGTCGGCCTCGAAAGCCCGGAAGTTGTCCGCGAACATGCCCGCGAGCTTGCGCGCCTGGGCGTCGTAGGCGGACGGGTCGGCCCAGGTGGCACGGGGGCGCAGCGCCTCGGCCGGCACGCCGGGGCAACTCAAGGGCACGTCGACGTTGAAGACCGGGTCCCGCTCCGTGGCCACGTCGTCGAGCTCTCCGGACAGCGCGGCCGAGAGGAGCGCGCGCGTCGTGCCGATCGCCATGCGCGACCCGACGCCGTAGGGTCCGCCGGACCACCCCGTGTTGACCAGCCAGACCCTGGCGCCGTGCGTCGCGATGCGCTCGCCGAGCAGGCGTGCATACACCGTCGGATGGTGCACCATGAACGGCGCGCCGAAGCAGGCACTGAACGTCGCCTTGGGCTCGGTCACCCCGCGCTCGGTGCCGGCGACCTTCGCCGTGTACCCCGACAGAAAGTGATACGTCGCCGCCGGCGCCGTCAGCCGGGCGATGGGGGGCATGACCCCGAACGCATCGGCGGTCAGCATGACGATGTTTTCCGGATGTCCGGCCCGACCGGACGGCAACGAGCCGTCGATGAACGAAAGCGGATAGGCGCCGCGGGTGTTCTCGGTCACCGTGTCGTCATCGAGGTCCATTCGGCGGCTGACCGGGTCGATGACGACGTTCTCGAGCACGGTGCCGAACCTCCGGCTCGTCGCGTATATCTGCGGCTCCGCCGCGGCGGAGAGCCGGATCATCTTGGCGTAGCAGCCTCCCTCGAAGTTGAAGATACCGGCGTCGCTCCATCCGTGCTCGTCGTCCCCGATCAGGCGGCGTTCCGGATCGGAGGAGAGCGTGGTCTTACCGGTGCCGGACAGGCCGAAGAAGAGCGCCGTGTCCCCCGCGGCGCCGACGTTGGCCGAACAGTGCATCGGCATCACGTCGGCCAGCGGCAGCAGGTAGTTCATCACGGTGAAGATCGACTTCTTAATCTCGCCCGCGTACGCGGTGCCACCGATGATCACGAGCCTGCGGGCGAAGTTCAGCAGGATGAACGTCTCCGAGTTCGTCCCGTGCCGATCCGGATCCGCCTTCATCGACGGCGAGTCGATGACCGTGAACTCCGGGCGGTGTCCGGTTGCCGGCGTGCCCGCGGGCTGCTCCAGGAACATCGTGCGCGCGAACAGACTGTGCCACGCCCGCTCGGTTATGATTCGCACGGGAAGCCGGTGCGCCGGATCGGCGCCGGCGTGGCAGTCCTGCACGAAGAGGTCCTTGTTCGCGAGCGACTGAACCATCTCCGCGTGCAACGCGTCGAAACGATCGGCGCCCAACGGACGGTTGACCGATCCCCACCAGACGTGACGCTCGCTCGAGGGCTCTCGGATGACGAATTTGTCGTTGGGCGACCGGCCGGTGTGGGGGACGGTCCGGCACACGAGGGGACCGGACTCCGCGATGATGCCTTCGCCGCGCCGCACGGCTTCCTCATACAGGGACGCCGTGCTCAGATTCCAGTACGTCGTGCCGGTGGTCTCGATGCCATGCGCGGGCAAACCGACGTCCCGAGGCGCGTCCACAGTCATGTGGCGTAACCCTATCCTTGCCGGGCGGCGCCAGTCAAACCTCGCCGCAGCCCGCATCGCTGGCGCCGCGGGCCCCAACTGCCGATAGAGTCCATCGATGCCGTTTTACCGTTTCGGACCGTCCATTGGTGTCGTTTTCTGCGTGCTCTCGGTATACGCCGTCGCGCCGGCTCCGGGCGCCGCGACCGCTCTCGCGCCGGGACTCGTCCCCGTCCGCGGCGCCGCGCACCCGCCGGAAGCCGACCTCCGCGTGCGGCTCGGCGGTCCGGGCGAGCCCATCACGGAGATACCGCTCGAGGACTACGTGCGCGGCGCCGTGCACACGGAGGTACCGCTGGGCGGGCTGCCCCGGGACGCCGCCATGCGCATGGCCGAGGTGCAGTCGATCCTCGCCCGGACCTACGCGGTCGCCAACCGCCACCGCCACGAAGGGGAGGGTTTCGACCTCTGCGCCACAACCCACTGCCAGGTGTTCCACACCGCCCCCTCGGACAACGCGGGCGTCGAGAGCCTGATCGCGGAGGCGGTCGAACGCACCCGGGGACTCGTCGTGGTGCACGAGGGAGACGTCGTCAACGCGCTGTTCCACGCCGACTGCGGCGGTGCGACGAGCGCCGCGGAGACCGTCTGGGGCGGCCATACGCCTCCCTACCTGCGCGGTGTGGACGATCCGTACTGCCAGATGCCCCGGTCGCGGCCGTGGAGCGTCACCCTCGGGGCAACCGAGGCCCACGAAGCACTGAACCGCGATCCGAACACCCGCGTGGGCAGCGCCCTGCACGACATCGAGGTCGTCGAGCGCGATACCGCCGGCCGCGCAATCCGCATTCGGCTCGACGGCGAGCGGACCACCTCCGTGCGGGGCGAGACGTTCCGCACCGTCCTCGTGCGCACGCTCGGCGCGCGCGCGGTCCGCAGCACGCTCCTCGATATCGAGCAGGTCGGGGGCGAGTACGTGCTCTCCGGCACCGGCTTCGGGCACGGCGTCGGCGTCTGCCAGATCGGCGCCCTGGCGCAGGCGCGGGCCGGTCATGACCCGGCCGACATACTGTCGCACTACTATCCGAACACGTCGGTGGTCCCGCTCCGCAACGTCGGCTGAGCGCGTGCCCGGTAGAGCACCGAGCGCGCCCGCGTCGGACCCGCCCGCGGATCCTGCGCGATACGGCCGGCTCGCGGTATGATCGGGGCTGGAATGATGGGCTTGCCGAACCGGCTCCGTTCGCCCGAGCGCGCCGCCGACACGCGGTTGGCCGGCGGCATCAAGGCGTTGCTGGCCCAGGGCGACTCGGAGGCGGCCTGCGCGCAGTTCGACCGGCTCGTCAATCGGTATCAGCGACGCGCGGCACGCATCGCCTACTACTACCTGCACGATCCGTCGGACGTCGACGAGGCGGTGCAGGACGCCTTCCTGAAGGCCTTCGTCCACCTGGCGTCGTTCCGCGAGGACCTCTGCTTCGAGTTCTGGTTCACCCGCATCCTCGTCAACGGTTGCCTCGACCGACTGAAGGCGAGGGCACGGCGCCGGCGCTGGCTGGCGCCGGCCGGTGACGACGAGCGGGAGCGTGCCGAGCAGCAGACGGCGGGCGAGCCTTCGCCCGAGACCTTGCTCCTGCAGCGCGAACGGCGAGACTGCCTGGCCGCCGCAGTGCGCCGGCTGCCGGCCCGACAGCGGACCGTCGTCATCCTGAGCCAGCTCGCCGGCTACGCGACGCGCGACGTGGCGCGGACCATGGGCGTCAGCGAAGCCACCGTCCGCGTGCACCTGTTTCAGGCGGTGCGCTCGCTTCGCAGAACCCTGGGCGGCCACCGCTGGCTCGTCGAGCGCGGTGCCACTCCGGGCGCTCCGGCCGTGGGGACGGGAACTCGATGACGCTGCTCTCCGGCGTTCGCGATCGGCTCCGGGCGGCTCGCGGCGGACGGAGCGCCGGCCACCCGCACGACGGGCAACTGCTCGCGCTGCTCGACGGCCCCGGCGCAGCGGGCGATCGGGCTCATCTTGCAGACTGCCCCTCGTGCGCCGCTCGGCTCGCGGAGCTGCGGGCGTTTCTGGACGGGCTCCGGCGAGAGGCGGAAGCGGCCTGCGACGAGGCGCTCTCCCCCGCCCGCCTGACCACGGGACGCCTGCGTATCCAGCGCCGCGTGCGGCGCGCGGCCGGACGCGACGGCCCTCGGGTGCTGCGCTTCCCGGGAGCGGCCCGACGGCGGCCGGGCACCCCGCGGCGGTCCCGCTGGTGGATGGGCGCCGCAGCGGCCGCGGGCCTGGTCATCGGGCTCACCGCCGGCCGCTTCGATGCCCGGCTCGACCTCGGCACGGCGGATGCTCCGACCGGCATCGCGCCTGCCGGCACCGCCGCGGACCGCTCCGCCGACTCCGGTTCCCACGCGGGCGACGAGCTGTTCATGCAAGAACTGGAGCGGGCGCTCACGAGCCCGCGCATCCCGGCCCTCACCGCCCTCGACGAGCTGACCCCTCGGCTGCACGAGGTCGCGGTCGACGTCCGCTAGGAGTCTGCGCCGCAGAACGTGCCATGGATGACTTCGTGCGAGCGCAGACTCCCAACGCGCCCGCAAGGGCCTGCTAGTGCCTGCCACTCTGTACCGCAAGGGCCTCGACCTGAAGCACATCGTCGCGGACGAGTTGTCGCGCGACTATCACAGCGACCTCGTCACCCGAATGCGGGGAACGGACGGCCGGCATGCCGAGGGGCGTTTGACGGTCCACCTCCCGCGAGAATTCGGGTTCTGCTACGGCGTGGACCGAGCGGTGGACTACGCCTACCAGACGCGCCGCCGGTTCCCCGACCGCACCGTCTATCTGACCGGCGAGATCATCCACAACTCGCACGTCAATGACCGGCTCCGCGAAGCAGGCGTGCGCTTCCTGAGCGACCCCGGAGAGCGCCTCGAGGACGTCGGCGCGCAGGACGTCGTGATCCTCCCCGCGTTCGGCGTCACCGTCTCCGACCTCGAGCGACTGGACCGGCGCGGTTGCACGCTCGTCGACACGACTTGCGGCTCGGTTCTGAACGTATGGAAGAACGTTCGGCAGTACGCCCGCGACGGCTACACGGCCGTCATTCACGGCAAGGCGCGCCACGAGGAAACCCGGGCGACGGCCTCTCAGGTGCGCGCCGCCGGCGGCGGAGCCTATTTGATCGTGCTCGACCGGGACGAGGCGGCCGAGGTCTGCGAGTACATCGCCGGCCGGGGCGACCGGGAACGGTTCGTCGCCCGGTTCGGCGACGCCTGCTCGGCGGGATTCGATCCGGATCGGGACCTGCGGCGCGTCGGCCTGGCGAATCAGACGACGATGCTGATGTCGGAATCGCTCGCCATCGGCGAGATGCTCCGGCAGGCGATGACCAACCGCTACGGGGACGCCTCGCTCGAAGCGCACTATCGGGCGTTCGACACAATCTGCAGCGCGACCCAGGATCGGCAGGACGCGGTGCGCGTGCTCCTCGGGGAGCGGGACTTCGATCTCGTCATCGTGATCGGCGGCTACAACAGCAGCAACACGCGCAACCTGGCTCGGATCTGCGCGGAGCGGGCGCCCTCGTACCACATCGCAGGGCCGTCGTGCCTCGCATCGCGCGACCGGATACGCCATCTGCCGTCCCCCAACGGCGTCGCCGGCCCTCGGCGGGAGGTCGCGGCGGACGGCTGGCTGCCCGCCACCGGACCGCTCGTGGTCGCGGTGACCGCCGGCGCTTCGACTCCGGACAGCATCGTGGGGCAGGTCGTGTCGCGACTGGCCGAACTGGCCGGAGACTCGTAAACGCGGCCCGCCCGCCGGCCGTATCCGACTACGAAAACGCCGGGCGCGTCCCGCGGCGCACCGAGGGCGCGACCGGGACGGAAACCGGAAAGCCCGGGAGACGGACGATGCGTACGACGCGATGGCGCCGCGCACCGTGGGCGGGTCTGGCCGCGCTGGCGCTGCTGGCGCCGGCGGCGGCGGACGCCGGGATGTCGCAACGCCACAAGTGGTGGCAGTCGGACGCGGTCAAGGCCGAGCTCGGCCTCACGGATCGGCAGTCGGAGGACCTGGAGGAGATCTTCCAGGCGATGCGGCCGCGACTGACGGAGCTGGTCGAGAGCCTGCGGACCGAGGAGAAGGCGCTGGCCGCCATCATGCACGCGCCGGACGCGGCGGAGTGGGAGGTCACGCTGCAGATCGACAGGGTCGAGACCACGCGGAGCGCGCTGGGCAAGGCCCGCACGCTCATGCTGTATCGGATGCACCGCGTGCTCTCCGCGCCGCAACGCGACGCGCTGCACGAGTTGTGGGAGCGGCGGCGCCGAACGCGGACACGGTGCTGACGGCGGCGGCGCGCCGCAGGCGGACCGCTGCGCGATTCCGAGAGATGCCGATCCATGCTCGCCGCGCGGGTGGCTGGGACGCTGATCGAGCTGAGTACCCGGGTCGGGGAATATTGCCGTGGGCCGTCGGGTCAACTGCAATCGGAACACAGGGACGAGGCACTGCGTAGTCGACTGCGACGATAGGTCAGCGACTACGCACCGACGGCGCGGGGCGACGGAACGGCCGTCGACCGGGGGCCGCGGCGGCGGGGAGGTGGATGTTCGTGAGACAGGTGACGCGAACCGGTGTTCTCGTGGGCTCGCTGCTGCTGGTCGGGCCCGGCGGCGGCGTGGGACAGGTCCATGCGCAGGCGGCGGACGATCGGGTACGGGAGCTGATCGAGCAGGCGTCGCTCCGGCTCGGGCAGGACGCCCCGAGCGCGCAACGCTTCGACCTTACCGTCGACGAAGCGGTCGCGCGCGCCCTCGACCGCAACCTCGACATCGCCGTCCAGCGCATCGCTCCGCAGGTGTCGGACCTGAACCTGGCCGAGCAGTTGGCGTTCTACCGGCCGACGCTGTCGAGCAACTTCAGCTCGACGTCGAGCACCACCCCATCGTCGACGCAGCTCGACGGGGGCCTCAACGTCCTGACCGACACCGCGCTGTTCGACTCGACGGTTGGGCAGCCCGTGCCGTGGGGCGGCGGGCAGTTCGACGTCTCCTGGAACAACACGCGACGCGAGACCACGAACTTCTTCTCGAGCTTCAACCCGAGCTTCCGGAGCAGCGTGTCCGCAAACTACACGCAGCCGCTGCTGCGCGGATTCGGCATCGACCCGGCGCGGCAGCAGCTCTCCGTCACGCGCGTCAACCGGGCGATTGCCGACGTCGACCTCCGCGAGACCATCACCAACACGTTGTCCAGCGTCCGCGACGCCTACTGGGAGCTGGTCTACACCGTGCAGACGGTGGCCGTCCAGCGCCAGGCCCTCGAGCTGGCGGAGCAGCTCGTCCGCGACAACCGCGCGCGGGTCGAGATCGGCACCCTCGCCCCAATCGACATCGTCCAGGCGCAGTCGGAGGCCGCGGCGCGCCGCCAGACGCTCGCCCAGGCCGAGCAGGACCGGCAGACGGCGGAGATCAACCTCAAGCGCCTGATCGTGAACGG
>JAGWAJ010000009.1:11676-32961 GCA_021296475.1 Acidobacteriota bacterium | reverse complement strand
ATCGACCAGCCGTCGTTCAGCTACGCCCCGGTCGACGTCGAGGCCGCCGTGCGCATGGCCCTGGACCGGCGAACCGACATCACCCGGGCGCGCCAGCAGCGCGACATCAACAACATCAACGTGCGCGCGCTGCGGAACAACACGCTCCCCGCACTCGACCTGATCGGCACGTATCAGCTCCAGGGTCAGGGCGGGACCCGGTTCAACCGCGCCGGCCTCGGCGGCAACGTGCTGACCGTGGTCCCGGGCGGCTACGGGGACGCGGTCGACCAGCTCCTCGACACCAACTTCCCGACCTGGACGGTCCAACTGCAGTTCAGCTATCCGATAGGCCGGAGCGCCGCCGAGGCCGCGCATGCGCGCGGGCGTCTGGAGCTCCAGCAGACCGACGCCCAACTGCGGCAGCTCGAGCTGCAGGTGGCGACCGAGGTGACCAACGCGGCGCTCCAGCTGGGCTCCATCCAGCAGCGGATCGAGGCCGCGACAGCGGCGCGGGAGTTGGCCGAGCAGCAGCTCGAGGCCGAAGAGACCAAGTTCGAGGTCGGGACGACGACGAGCTTCTTCGTCGTCCAGGCGCAGCGCGACTTGGCGACGGCGCAGGACGCGGAGTTGCGGGCGATACTCGATTACCAGAAAGCGCTCATCGAGTTCGAGCGCTCGCAGGAGACGTCGCTCAACCGGTCCGGAATCTCCATCGTTGGCGGGGGCGGAGGCGGCTTCGGTCCGTAACCGCCCGGGAGCAGGACGCATGGCAGCAGGCATGAAGAAGGCGATCCTCGTCACGATCATCGTCGGCTCCGGCATCGCCGCGTACGGCTACTACGGGCTCCGGACAGTCGAGTTCGTGCCTGACGTGACGACGGTCAGCGTCACCGAGGGCGACATCGTCGACACCGTCGGCGCGACCGGCGCCCTCGAGGCGGTGACCACCGTGCAGGTCGGCAGCCAGGTGTCCGGCATCATCCAGGAGCTGCTCGTCGACTTCAACTCGATCGTGCGCGAGGGCGACGTCATCATGCGCCTCGACCCGTCGCTCTTCGAGACGCAGCTCGCCCAGGCGCGGGCCAACCTGGCGCGCGCCGAGGCCGAGGTGGAGCGGCTCCGCGTCGGCGTCGAGGACGCCGCGACGCAGCTCGTGCGCGCCGAGGGCCTGGCGGCCCGAGCGCTCATCTCGGACACCGAGCTCGACGCGGCGCGCGTCGCCGTCCGCTCCGCGGAGGCGCAGCTGAAGTCGGCCGAGGCGCAGGTGACGCAGGCGGAGGCATCGCTGAGCCAGAACGAGGTGAACCTGGAGCACACCGTCATCCGTGCGCCGATCGACGGCATCGTCACCTCGCGCCTGGTCGACGTGGGACAGACCGTGGCGGCCAGCTTCCAGGCGCCCGAGCTCTTCGTCATCGCGGCGGACCTGACCAAGATGCGGGTCATCGCGAACATCGACGAGTCGGACATCGGCCGCATCCGGCCCAACCAGCGCGTCACCTTCACGGTGGACGCCTACCCCGCGGAGGAGTTCGAGGGCAGCGTGACCCAGATCCGCCTCGAGCCGATCGTGACGCAGAACGTCGTGACGTACGCCACGGTCATCGACGCCCCGAACCCCGACCTGAAGCTGAAGCCGGGCATGACGGCCACGATCACTCTGGAGATCGCGCGGCGCGAGAACATCCTGCGAATCCCGAACGCGGCGTTGCGGTTCCGTCCCACACCGGATGTGTTCGCGGTCCTCAACCAACCCGTCCCCCCCGAGCTCCAGCAGGGACGGTCGGGGGATTCGCTGCAGGCCTCCGTCGCGGGTGACCCGAGCGCGAGGCCCCGCGAGTTCGCGGGCGGCCTCGGCGCGCCGGGCGGGAGCCCCGGGGGCCTGGGCGGAGGCCGTGGCGGGGGTCCGGGGGGCTTCGGCGCAGGCCCAGGTGGCTTCGGCGCAGGCCCAGGCGGGGCGCCGGACCCGGAGCGGCGCCGGCAGATGATGGAGCGGATCCAGCAGATGTCGCCGGAGGAGCGGGAGCAGTTCTTCGCAGGGATGCGGGCGCGAGGCGGGCCGGGAGGCGGCGGGCCGGGAGGCGGGCGCCGCGGGGGCGCACCGCGACGGCTGGCCAACGCGGGCGGCGACACCGCCATACCGGCCGTCGAACGCGGGGCGACGACCATCGACGCGCTCTTCTCGCCCTTGCCCCCGACGGTCTCGAACGGTCGGGTGTGGCTGCTCGATGGCGATCGGATCGCGCCGGTCGAGGTGCGTCTCGGGGTGACGGACGGCACGGCATCCGAACTGCTGGGTGTGCGCGGCGGTGGGGCGGACACGCCGGCCTCGGCGCGCGCGTCGAGCGCCGCGTGGGTCGAGGACCTGCGCGGCCTGGACGGCGGCGGCACGGCACGGCCGGATGCCGGCCCGACGCCCGGGGCGAACGGAGCCCCGGCAGCGGGCAGGCTCGCCCTCGGCACGCGGCTTGTCACCAGCGTCACCACGCCCGAGGCGGGGGCGCCGTCGTCGGGAGGCGGCGGGTCGCCGCTCATCCCGCAGTTCCCGTTCGGCCGCCGCCGGCGCTGATGCGAGCGCCCCGGCGGGCGTGTGGGGAGTTGCGCGCCCGCGACGCTTCGGCGCCGCGGGCCGCCCACGGGGAAGGAAGGTCGACATGTCGCTCTTCATGACGTTGAGCGTGGCCCTCAAGGCTCTCGGCCACAACAAGATGCGGACCGGGCTGACGATGCTCGGCATGATCATCGGGGTCGCGGCCGTCATCACCATGGTGGGGCTCGGAAGCGGCGCCCAGCAATCCATCGAGGAACAGGTGCAGGCCGCCGGCACGAACATGATCATGGTGCGCGCCGGCAACTACCGCCGCGGCGGGGTTAGCCTGGGCATGGGACAGTCGCCGCGGCTGAAGGCGGAGGACGTGGAGGCTCTCCGCGAGCGGGTCCCGGACGCCCGCTACCTGTCGGCCGGCGTCCGGTCGCGCGAGCAAGCGATTGCCGAGAGCCAGAACTGGTCGACGACGATCCAGGGGACGGATATCGAGTACCCGCAGATCCGCGTCTGGGACATCGACCTCGGCACGTTCTTCACCTCCACCCACGTGCAGAGCGCGGCCAAGGTGGCGGTGCTCGGCTCGGTGGTGCGCGACAACCTGTTCGGCGAGGGCGTCGACCCGGTCGGCGCTCGCATGCGCATCCGGAACCAGTCCTTCCAGGTCGTCGGCGTCATGGCCACGAAGGGAGCCGGCCAGTTCGGCGAGGATCAGGACGACGTCATCCTGGTGCCGTACACGACCGTCAACAAGAAGCTGCGGGGGCGGGACGGTACCAACATCTCGGAGATCACGATCTCGGCCGCGTCCGCCGACGACATCGACCGGGTGTCCGACGAGATCACCGCCGTGCTGCGCGAGGAGCACCGCCTTGCCCCGAACGAGGACAACGACTTCATGGTGCGCACACAGGCCGACATGATGAGCATGCGGACGTCGATGACGCAGACCATGACGGGTCTCCTCGCCAGCATCGCCGGCGTCTCCCTCATCGTTGGCGGAATCGGGATCATGAACATCATGCTCGTTTCGGTCACGGAGCGGACGCGGGAGATCGGCCTGCGGCGTGCCGTAGGCGCGCGAAAGGGAGACGTGCTGCGGCAGTTCCTGGTGGAGGCGGGCGCCCTCAGTCTCGTCGGCGGGCTCTTCGGCATCATGTTCGGCTTCTCGCTGTCCGAGGGGCTGACCCGGTTCCTCGCCTGGCCGACCTCGATCCCGGCCAACGCGGTAGCCGTGGCGTTCGGTTTTGCCGGCGCCACCGGCGTCTTCTTCGGCTTCTATCCCGCCCGCAAGGCGGCGCAGCTCAACCCTATCGACTCACTGCGCTTCGAGTAACGGCGTTCGCCCGGCGGTCGCCGCACAAAGGAGCAGCATGCACATCCACTTGGCCACAGGATTCGTCGTCGCCCTCACCCTCGGCGCCGCGGCAACCGGCAGCGCCCAGCAGCCCGACTTTTCGGGCACCTGGAGCCTCGATCGGGAGGCGAGCGAGTTCCCGCAACCCGGCGCCTTCCGGGGCAGCGGTGGCGGCCGGGGCGGCTTCGGCGGCGGCCGGGGTGGCTTCGGCGGCGGCCGGGGCGGCGGCGGACGCGGCTTCGCCGGCCCGGCCGGAGGCGGACTCGGGGGCGCCGCGGAATCCCTCGTCATCACGCAGACCGGCGAGGACCTAACCATCGACCAGTGGTCGGCCCGCGGCGCGCGCACCCTGCACTACCGGCTCGACGGGCAGCCGAGCACCAACCCCGGGCCGCGCGGCGACGTGACGACCACCTCGCAGTGGGACGGGGCGCTGATCGTTACCGAAGGAAGTCAGGAGGTGTCGACCCCGCGCGGCGAGATCTCGGTCGACCTCGTCGAGCGGCGCAGCCTGAGCGCGGACGGGCAGACGATGACGGTCGAGTCGACCCGCACCCTGCCGTTCGGCGACATCACCATCACCCTGGTCTACCGGAAGGAACTCCGCTGATGAAGTTCCTCGAGCCCTACGGCGACTACATCCACGCGGCGCTCCGGATCGTAGCGGGCTACGCGTTCGCCCTGCACGGCACCCAGAAGCTGTTCGGCTTCCCGGGCGGCGGCGATCCGGTCGCGGTCGCGTCGCTTCCCGGCCTCGCGGGCGTGATCGAACTGGTCTGCGGCGCGCTGATCGCGATCGGTCTCTGGACGAACCGGGCCGCCTTCCTCGCGAGCGGCGAGATGGCGGTGGCCTACTTCATCGGCCACGTCGCCCGCAACGGGGCGTTCCTGTTCCCTCTGGCCAACCAGGGCGAGCCGGCCGTGCTCTACTGCTTCGTCTTCCTCTACTTCGCCGCGCGCGGCACCGGCATCTGCGGCGTCGACGGTCTGCTCGCGAAGACCCGAGCCGCAACCTGATCACCGGCAGGGGGGAGCGCCGAGAGCGGCTCGGAGTACACCCCGTCACGCCCCGCCGGCGCGGCCGCCAGCGTGGCCGAGGCGCACCAAAAGCTCGCGCACCGTACGGCCGCTCACCGGATCGACGAGATCGGGCGCCACCGCCGCAAGCGGTTGCAGCACGAAGCGCCGGCTGCGGAAGCGGGGATGCGGAACCTCGATCCCCGGCCGTTGCAGAACCAGACTGCCCGCCAGGATGAGATCGACGTCCAGCGTCCGCGGCGCCTGCGGATAGGGGCGGCTCCGGCCCGCCTCACGCTCGATGGCCAGCAGTCGATGCAGCAACGCGTGGGGATCGGCAGCGGAGAAGCCAACCACGGCCGCGTTCAGGTACCGGGGCTGATCGACTCCGTGCTCGGGTTCGGTCTCCAAGAAGGGCGAGACGACGAGACGGTCGAGCACGGCGCGCAGGCGCGCGGCCGCCAATCTCAGGTACGCCGCGCGGTCGCCGAGGTTGCTGCCCAGGCCGACCGCGATCCGGCGCGGCTCGCCGGCGGCCCCTGGGAGGAAGCTCAAGCGGTCTGCTTCTGCTTGCAGTCGATGCAGACGCGCGTCCAGGGAATGGCGTTCAAACGGGCGGGCGCAATCGACTCGCCGCAGTCGCGGCAGACGCCGTAGATGCCCTGCTCCATCCGCCGCAGTGCGGCTTCGATGGCCTGCAGGATCTTGGCGTCGGTCTGCTTCAGCTTGAGCTGGATGTGGACCTCGTTGTTGCCGCTCGCCTGGTCGGCCATGTCGCCCTGGCGGGTGTTGTTCTCCATCGAGGTCTGGAGCGGCTTGATCCCGCCTTCCGAGAAGATCTCGGAGCGTTTCTTCAGCAACGCCTCGCGGTACGCCTCCACGTCGTTCATCGTCATCGCCCGTGCTCCCGTGTCGTCGGCGACCCGGCGAAGTCCTGCAGGGGCCTGATCCGCGCAGTCTAGCACGCGACGGGGCGCCCCCCGCCTACTCGGCACGCAGCGTCGCGAGCGGCTTCCGGCGCAGCACGTCGGTGCTCGATGCGACACCGACGACGCCGACCAGGAGTGCCGTTGCCCCCACTCCGACCACCGCAACCAGCGGCGCCGTACGCCACGGGACCTCGAGAAGCTGACGGCTCATGGCCCACGTCAGGCCCATCGCGCCGACGGCGCCGACCAGACCGGCCAGCGTTCCGAGCACGCCGTACTCCAGCACGTACATGGTGATGAGCGCCCGCGAGCTGGCGCCCAGCGTCTTGAAGACGGCCGCCTCGTACATGCGCTGGAACTTCGTCATCGCCACGGAACCGACCAGAATCAGCACGCCGGCCAGCAGCGCGATGCCCCCGACGACGGTGATGGCGCGCGTCACGTAACCCAGGACGCGCCGGACCGTCCCAATCACCGCGAGGGCGTCGATGACCGAGACGTTGGCGTACTGCGCGACGATGTCGCGCTGCAACCGCGCCCGCGCGTTCTCCTCGGCGGGGCCCTGGAGGAACGCGATGAACGTGTGCGGAGCGTCGTCGAACGTCCCCGGCCGGAACAGGAACATGAAGCCCCCGCTGCGCGAGTCGTCCCACTCGACCTCGCGCACGCTGGTCACCCGGGCCTCGATCTCACGTCCGAGCACGTCGAACCGGACCCGGTCGCCCACGTCGATGCCCCGCTCCTGCAGACTCTCCTCGATCGACACCTCGGGCACGGCAGAGGGCTCCGCGTCCCAGAACTCGCCCGCGATCACCCGCTCGTTGTCCTCCAGGCGCGGCCGGTAGGTGATCGTGTACTCGCGGCCGAAGCCGGCCCGGCGCACCTCCCGCCGCCCCTCGATGGAGGTCTCCTCCCCCTCCACCCCGGTCACCCGTGCCCGGAGGACGGGAATGAGCTGCGCCGCGCCGCCGCCGCTGCCGGCGCCGGCATCTTCCAGCAGCGCGCTCACCCCGTCGGCCTGGTCCTGCTGGATGTCGATCAGGAACATGTCCGGCATGTCCTCGCGCATCTCGAGCGCGAAGCCGGCCAGGAGGTTGGTCTGGATGGCGCGCACGCCGATGATGAAGAAGCTGCCGAGGCCGACCGCGAGCAGCACGACGCGGGTCTGGTTGCCGGGTCGGGTGAGGTTCAGGACGGCGTGCCGCAGCGCGAAGAGCCGGCTCGCGGCGAGCGGCCGGACGGCGCTCACCAGCACGCGGCCGATGAAGTGCAGCGCTATGGCCACGCCGACGAAACCGACCACCACGTACAGGCCGACCTCCAGCGAAGCGGCCTGCCAGCCGGCTACCGCCACCAGGCCAGCCCCAACCGCGGCGGTGGCCCCGGCGCGCAGCCAGTCGACGCCCGGCGGCGGCTCGACCTGCCCCTGCCGAAGCAGCAGCAGAGGCTTCACGTGCCGGACGTCGAGGAGCGGAACGAGCGCGAAGAGCACGGAGACGAGCACGCCGACGCCGATGCCCTGCACCACCGCAGACGGCGTCAGGTCGGTCGACACGGCCGCGATCCCGGCTGCCGCTGCGGCCTGCTCGGCCAGGGACGCCGGAACGGCAGAGAGGGCGACCTGCGCGAAAGCCACCCCGAGCGTCGCCCCCCCGAGTCCCAGCAGCGCCACCTGCGCGACGTAGATCGCCAGCACGCGCGGCGTGGTGGCACCGAGACACTTCAGGACGGCGACGCTGCGCAGGCGTTGCTGCACGAAGACGCGCGTCACGCTCCAGACGCCGATCCCGCCCAGGATCACGACGACGAACCCGATCAGGCTCAGGTAGTTCTCGGCGCGGCCGAGGTTGCGCTCGATGCGGTTCTCGGTCCGCCGATACGACCCCACGCGCACGAACTCTTCCTCGAGGTCGGTGCGCAGGCCGTCGACGAGCGGATCGATGGCCGACTCGTCCGCGACGCGCAGCAACATCTGGTGCTCGGCGCGGCTCCCGAGGCCGAGCAGCCCGGTGGCCTCGACCGCGTCGTAGGCCACGAGCACCCGCGGCCCGAAGGCGAACGCGCCGAGCTGCCGGCCCGGCTCCGAGACGATGACGTCCCGAATCGTGAACTCCGCGCCCCCGATCGCGATCCGCTCACCGACCCGCAGATCGAGCTGGGCCAGCAGGTCGGGCGCGACGAGCGCCCCCCGATCGTCCAGGAGCGCCGGGTCGTAGGGCCGTCCGCTCCGCAGCTCCAGCTCGCCGTAGAACGGGAAGGCATCCTGTACCCCCCGCAACTCGACGACCTTGGTGCGGACGGATGCCTCGTCCGGCAACCGCACCATGGTCACCGTGTCGACGGTGTCGGTCCGCGCGGCGCCCGGCTGCGCCTCGAGGCGGCGCTGGACGGCGGCGACCGCGGCCTCGGTCCACGGGCGGTCGGTGCGGAGGTAGACGTCGCCCGCCGTCAGCGTGCGCGCCTCGGCCGTCAACGCCACGCGGACGTTCTGAATCAGCGACCGCAGCGCAACGATGGAGCCGACGCCGATGGCGACGCAGATGAAGAAGAACGCCAGCCGGCGCCAGGACGAGCGCAACTCGCGGAGCGCCATTCGTAAGATGAACTGCATGCAGGCGCACTCCCCACTCAGGATCCGGCAACGGCCCTCGGCAGCGCGTCCACCGCCGGGGCTTCGATGCGTTCGGTACGGCCGTCGCGCATCGACAGGATGACGTCGGCGCGCTGGGCCAGCTCGAGGTCGTGCGTAACGAGGACGACTGTGGACCGGCGACGCCGGTTCACCTCGATCAACAGGTCGACGACCTGCCCGCCGGTCGTGCTGTCGAGGTTGCCGGTCGGCTCGTCGGCCAGCAGGATGGGCGGTGCGTTCGCGAGCGCGCGGGCGATCGCCACGCGCTGCTGCTCCCCGCCCGAGAGCTGCGACGGATAATGGTGCGCCCGGTCCGTCAGGCCGACCTCCTCGAGCAGGCTGCGCGCCTCGCGGGCCGGGTCCGCGGCGCGCGCGATCTCGAGCGGAACGAGGACGTTCTCGAACGCGCTGAGCGACGGCATCAGGTGGAAGAACTGAAAGACGAAGCCGATCTTCGCCCCCCGCAACTCCGCCAGGCGGTCCTCCGTGAGCGTGGTGATGTCGACGCCGTCGATCAGGACCTTCCCCGTCGACGGCGCGTCGAGGCCGGCCACCAGACCGAGCAGCGTCGACTTCCCGCTCCCGGAGGGACCGACCACGGCCAGCAGTTGCCCGGCCGGCACCACGAGGTCGAGAGGGTGCAGGATGGTCAGCGGCCGGCCGCCGCTCTCGACCGTCTTGGAAACACCGCGCAGTTCGATCATGGTTGGTCCCGGATCACCGCCGGCGGGCCGCTCGGTTCCGCGCCGAGGCCGTCGAGCAGCGGCTCGAGCGCCACCCAGAGGTGCGCCGCAACGCCCTCGGCCCCCTCGGCGTTGGGGTGAATGCCGTCGGCCTGGTTGAGCTCGGGCATCCCGGCGACGCCCTCGAGCAGGAAGGGAACGAAGGTCAGGTCGCGGCTCGCCGCGAGATTGCGGAACACGTTCCGAAAGTTAGACGCGTACGCGGGGCCGAAGTTCGGCGGCGCCTCCATCCCCGCCAGCAGCACGCGCACGCCGCGGCGCGCCGCCTCGTCGACGATCGCGGCGAGATTGTCGCGCATCTGCCCGACGGGCAACCCGCGCAGGGCATCATTGCCGCCGAGCGCCACGACGAGCAGCCGCACGTCCCCATCGAGCGCCCACGCGAGGCGTCGCACGCCGCCCGCGGTCGTATCGCCGGACACCGCCGCGGCCACGACCTCGAACCGCCAGCCGCCGCGGTCGATACGTTCCTGCAGGCGCGCGGGGTATGCCTCGTCGGTCGGCAGCCCGAGGCCGGCCGTGAGCGAATCGCCCAGGATGACGATCCGCGGGCGCGCTGCCACCCGCGGGGGCGCTCCGGCGGGCGCGTGCTCCCGCGCCGTCGTCGCCGCTGGCGCCGGCGCTCCGTCCGTCGTCGGAGCGCGGTCGCCCGCCACCGGCGCCGGCCCCTCGCCCCCCCCGGCGAACGGCCCGCACGCCGCCAGCGACATCGCCAGGGCCAAGCCCCGGCAGCACCAACGCATCCGGTAATTCTACCGGTCCCGGCCCCCGGCGTAGGGGCCGCCGGTGGGACGCCGGCGAGACCGGACGCGGAGCCACAGCCAGCCGTACGCGGCCGCGTTGATGGCCAGCGCGAGCGCGCCGAGCACCATCTGGTCGGAGCGCGTGAGCGCGGCCGGATAGAGCAGCGGCCACAGATAGTGCTCGATGAACGTCCCCTCGTAGCCTCCGACACCCGCCCGCGCCCGCAGCCACTGCTCGAGAGGCGTCAGCGGGCAGATCGCCCCCGACCACTCGATGCCGACGCCCCAGACGACCGCGGGCAGGTGCAGCCAGATCGCGCAGGGACGGAAGCGGACGAGCAGGCCCCCCAGCACGACGAACCCGACGAACGCAACGTGGGCCACCAGCACGGCGTCCGCCAGGATTCCGTACGACATCGATTCGACCGGCCTTCGTCCGTCTAGTGGGATCCGAGCTTTTCGGCTACGATCCGGGTCGTATCGTGGCAGCCCACAGACACCGGCGCCCGTGGAGCCGCGCCCTCGCCGCGGTTCTGACCTCGACGCTTCTGGCGCTCCCCGCAGCCGGCGCGTCCGCCCAGGGGCTGGCCGCCCTCGAAGGCATCGCGGTCGGACACCACACGCTGGCCGACCGGCCGACCGGCTGCACCGTCGTGCTCACGGAGGCAGGTGCCGTCGCCGCCGTCGACGTGCGCGGCGCGGCGCCCGGGACGCGCGAGACGGCCCTGCTCGACCCGGTGAACACCGTTCAGGAAGTGCACGCCGTCGTCCTGGCCGGAGGCAGCGCGTTCGGCCTCGCGGCCGCCGACGGCGTGATGCGCTATCTCTCCGAGCGCAACGTCGGCTTCGAAACCGGGGCGGCGCGCGTGCCGATCGTACCCGCGGCCATTCTCTACGACCTGGGCATCGGCGATCCAGCCATCCGCCCCACAGCGGACTGCGGCTACCGCGCAGCGGCAGCGGCGCGGAGCGGCGCCCTGGAGGAAGGGAGCGTCGGCGCCGGAACGGGCGCCACCGTCGGCAAGCTCGGCGGCCCCGGGCGCGCGATGAAGGGCGGCATCGGCACGGCCCTCCTCACGCTGCCCGGAGGCGTTCAGGTGGCGGCGCTGATGGCGGTCAACGCGGTCGGCGACGTGCACGATCCCGAGACCGGAGCCCTCGTCGCCGGGGTCCGCACCGCGGACGGCCGAGAGATCGCGGGGGCCCGGGAGATCCTGCGCCGCCCGCCCCCCCCGGTCGCGCGAAACGGCGCGAACACGACGATCGGCGTGGTCGCAACCAACGTCGCGCTCACCCAGGCCCAGCTCGGAATCGTCGCGCGGATGGCCCACGACGGCCTCGCGCGTGCCGTCCGCCCCGCGCACACACCGGCCGACGGCGACGCCATCTTCGCCTTGTCGACGGGCCGGCGGACGGGACCGATCAATCTGCTGCAGATAGGCGCCCTCGCCGCCGACGTCACCGCCGAGGCGATCGTCCGTGCGGTCCGCGAGGCTGCCGGTCTTCCCGGCTACCCGGCGGTTCGCGATCTCAAGGAGCACACGCGATGAACGCTATCGTTCTGGCCGTCATCGGCCTCGTGGCGGTCTTCTCCGGCTACCGCTTCTACTCGAAGTTCGTGGCGGAGAAGATCTACCGGCTCGATCCCGACTTCCAGACCCCGGCGCACACGATGCGGGACGACATCGACTACGTCCCGACCAACCGCGTCGTGCTCTGGGGACACCACTTCACGGCAGTGGCCGGCGCGGCGCCCATCATCGGCCCGAGCATCGCGGTCGTCTGGGGCTGGCTGCCGGCGTTCCTGTGGGTGGTCATCGGCACGATGTTCTTCGCCGGCGTGCACGATTTCGGCGCCATCTGGGCGAGCGTCCGCAACAAGGCGCTGTCGGTCGGCTCGCTCACTGGCGAGGTCGTGAGCCACCGGGCCCGCAACCTGTTCATGATCGTCGTCTTCTTCCTCCTCCTGATGGTGAACGCGGTCTTCGCCGTGGCTATCTCGGACGCCTTCATCGCCACACCGGCCAGCGTCATCCCGGCCTGGAGCGCCATCGTCGTGGCGGTCGCCATCGGCATCCTGCTCTACCGGATGGGCGTCGGCATCATGTGGCCGACCATCGTGGGGACGATCATTCTCTACGCCGTGATCGCGCTCGGCGAGATCGTGCCGGTGGAGCTGCCGGCGAGCATCGGCGGCCTCGGTCCGGCCGCGCAGTGGATCGTGATCCTCTTCGCGTACGCCGCGGTGGCGTCGATGCTGCCGGTGTGGCTGCTGCTCCAGCCGCGCGACTACATCAACGGGATCCAGCTCTTCGTAGGCCTCGGCATCCTCTACGGTGCGGTCCTGATCGCGAGCCCGGACGTCGTGGCGCCGGCCCTCAACCCGAACCGGCCGCCCGCGACGCCGCCGATCATGCCGCTGCTGTTCGTTACCATCGCGTGCGGCGCGATCTCCGGATTCCACGGCCTGGTCAGCTCGGGGACGACGTCGAAGCAGCTGAACAAGGAGACCGACGCCCGCTTCGTTGGCTACCTCGGCTCGCTCGGCGAGGGCGCCCTTGCCATCGTCGCCATCATCGCCGCTACGGCCGGCTTCTCTACGCTGGCGGATTGGGAGGCGTTCTACGTCGTCCGGCCGGACAACCCCGACTTCACGTTCGCCAACCTCGGCGGGGTCACCGCCTTCGTGCAGGGCGGCGCTCGCATCGCGGCAGACGGACTGGGCCTGCCCCTGGGGTTCGCGGCGACGCTGCTGACGGTGATGGCGGTCCTCTTCGCCGGAACGACGATGGACGCCGGCGTCCGGCTGCAGCGCTACATCGTGCAGGAGTGGGGCACCATCTACAGGATCCCGGCCCTGACGAACGGCTACACCGCCACCGGCGTCGCGGTCGGCGCCTGCCTCGTCCTCGCCTTCGGAGCCGGCGGCGCCGACGGCAGCGGCGGCATGGTCATCTGGCCGTTGTTCGGCACCACGAACCAGCTCCTGGCCGGGCTGACGCTCCTCGTCATCAGCGTCATGCTGGTAAAGCTCAGGCGGCCGTCGCGCTACACCCTGACGCCGATGGTCTTCGTCACGACGATGGCGCTCCTGAGCGCCCTGTATCAGCTGCAGGCTCTCTATGCCGCCGGCAACTACCTGCTCGTCGCCATCGACGTCGTGATCATCATCACCGCGATCTTCGTCATGCTCGAAGCTGTGTCCGCCCTGATGCGGGAGCGGCGGGCGGCGGCGGCGGAGGCGCACTGAAGCGGGGCGGAGCGGCGCGCCGGGGACAGCACTCGGGGGCGGCGGAAGGGACGATCCCGGACTGCGGGGCGACCGCGTGAAGTCACGGCTCGAACGCGCGCGCGAGTTGCTCGGCGAGTTCTACGCGGCGCCCTACCGGGGCGCGGTAGCGCGCGCCCGCCGGGACGAGGACGACCTGTTCATGCTCTTCGTCTTCGCGGAGATGATGGGCGTGCCGAACCCGGCCGCGTACTACACGCTGGAGCTCCAGCCGCTCCTGATCGAGCGCTTCCACGAGTGGCACACCCGGATGGGTCTGGAGCACTCGCCCCTTGACCACTTCCGCTGCTGCTGACGGCCTCCTCGGCCGCCGCATCGTGTTCGTCGGCGGCAAGGGGGGCGTCGGCAAGACCACCACCGCGGCAGCGCTGGCCCTCGCGGCGACGGAACGCGGGCGCTCGTGTCTGGTGGTATCGACCGACCCGGCGCACTCGCTGCGCGACGTCTTCGACCACTCGATCGGCGACACGGAGACCGTGCTGGCTCCCGGCTTGACGGCGCTGGAGATCGATCCCGACCGGGCCGCGGATGCGCACATCGCCAGCGTCAAGCAGCGCATGAAGTCGCTCGTCCACCCGCGCCTGTACGACGAAGTCGACCGGCAACTGGACCTGGCGGCGCACGCACCGGGCGCCACGGAGGCCGCGCTCATCGAGCGGGTGGCGGAGCTGATGGCGCTGGCCGGGTCGCGCTTCGACCTCGTAGTCTTCGACACCGCCCCGAGCGGCCACACCGTGCGTCTGCTGTCGCTGCCGGAGGTGATGGGCGCCTGGATGGACGGGTTGTTGCGGCACCGCGAGCGGTCTTCGCGCCTCGGATCGATGCTCGGCCACCTTGGCGGAGGTGGGGTCCGGGGCGACGATCTGTCGATGATTGACGCGCGCGAGGACCATCCGAGCGACAGCCCCGAAGCGCGCATCACCGAGGTGCTCAAGGCGCGGCGCCGCAAGTTTCTCGTGGCTCGCGAGCTCCTGCTCGACGCCGCCGGCACCGCGTTCCTGCTCGTGGTGAACCCCGACCGCCTGTCGATCCTCGAGAGCCGCCGCGTCGTCGAGACGCTCGCCCGCTTCGACATCCCTATAGCCGCGCTCATCGTGAACCGCGTGCTGCCCGACGAAGCCGACGCCAGCGGCGCCTTCGTCGAGGCGCGCCGGGCCCGGGAGCGGGCCTACCTGCGCGAGATCGACTCCGTCTTCCCCACCCTGCCGCGCACCCTCGTTCCGCTCCGGCCGGACGACGTGCACGGTCTGGATGCGCTGCGCGACATCGGCGCGCAGCTTCTCGCCGCATGACCGTCTCCCCCCTCCTCGCCGCCCTCGTCTGCCTCGGCGCCTACGTCGTCGCGTACCGCTTCTACGCCCGCTTCCTCGCGGACCGGGTGTTCGCGCTCGATCCGACCCGGCCGACGCCGGCGGTGCGCCACCGTGACGACGTGGACTACGTGCCGGCCAACCGCTACGTGCTGTTCGGCCACCAGTACGCGTCGATCACCGGTCTGTCGCCGATGCTCGGGCCGGCCATCGCGGTCATCTGGGGTTGGCTGCCGGCGATGCTGTGGGTCGTGCTCGGCGCCGTCTTCATCGGTGCGGTGCACGACTTCGGGGCGCTCGTCGTCTCGATCCGCGCGCGCGGGATGTCGCTCGGCAAGGTGACCGAGAACCTCGTCGGACGGCGTGGCAAGACGCTCTTCCACCTCGTCATCTTCTTTCTCATCGCGCTGGCGATGGGCGTCTTCGTCCACGTCATCGCCGTGCTCTTCTCCCCCGACTTCTACCCGGAGGCGGTGCTGCCGAGCGGCGTCCTGATCGGGGTCGCCCTCGCCATGGGGGTGGCCGTGCACCGCAGCGGCTGGGGCATCCGGGGCCTGACGCTGGTCGGCCTTGCCGCCGCGCTGGCGCTCGCGTTCCTGGGTATCCGCTACCCCGTCGTCGGCCCCTCGCTGGCGCAGTGGAAGTGGCTGTTGCTCGGCTACGCCTTCGCGGCCAGCGTGCTGCCGGTGTGGCTGCTGCTGCAACCCCGCGACTACATCAACAGCCTCCTGCTCTACGTCGGCGTCGGCGCGATGTACCTCGGGTTCGCTGCCACCAACCCGTCGTTCGCCGCGCCGGCCATCGACGTCGCCCCGGCCGGAGCCCCGCCGATCGTGCCGTTCGTCTTCGTGGTCATCGCCTGCGGGGCCGCGAGCGGCTTCCACGCCCTGGTGTCGTCCGGAACGTCGGCAAAGCAGCTGGCGACGGAAGGCGACGCCCGCTTTGTCGGCTACGGCGCGATGGTCGGCGAGTCGCTCCTGGGGCTGATGGCGGTCCTCGCCTGCACGGCGGGGTTCGTCTCGCGCGAGGCGTGGCTGGAGCGCTACGAGAGCTGGCAGGCGGCCGACGGGCTCGGCAACAACATCGCTGCGTTCGTGCGCGGCACGACGCACTTCCTGGAGACGCTGGGCATCCCGGAGGCGATCGGCGGCACGTTCGTCGCCGTCATCGTCGTCTCGTTCGCCCTGACCTCGCTCGACTCGGCCACGCGCCTGCTGCGCTACAACGTCTCGGAGATGGGCGACACGCTGGGGGTCGCGGCTCTCGGGAACCGCTACGTCGCCTCCGCCGTCGCCATCGCCGCCATCTGGGTCTTCGCCTTCATCCAGGTGGACGGCGAGTTCGCGGGCCTCATCCTGTGGCAGCTCTTCGGCACCACCAACCAGCTCCTCGCCGGCCTCGCGCTGCTGGCGATCACCCTGTATCTCCTTCGCCGCGGGAAGCCGCTCGTCTACACCGCGGCGCCCATGGGGTTCATGCTGGCGTCGACCCTCACGGTGATGGGGACCAACCTGGTCGGTTTCTGGACCGCCGGCCAGTGGCTGCTGCTCGCCACCGGGGCCACGGTGTTCACCCTCGCCGTCTGGCTCGTGGCGGAGGCCGCGCTCGCCGTAGCCCGCTTCCGGCGCAACCCGGTGCTCGATGGCCTGGAGGTGGTGTTCCGCAAGGAATGACGGACGTGGGAGGAAGGCTCTCCGGGGCGGCCGCGGTGGCCCTCCTGGCGGCCACCGGCGCGTGCGAGTTCACGCTCGGTCCCAGCGAACTCGACCGCTGCGCCAGGGCGGTCGATTCGTACTTCAACCGCCGGAACGACCCCGGCCTCCACGATCACGGCGTCGTCTACTACAACATCCTGTTCGAGAACGTCTGCGACGAGCCCCTCACGGTGCGGGTCTCGTCCACGCTGTTCGTGGACGGAGTGCCGGTAGAGCACAACACGGCGGCTCTCCAGGCCCTGCTCGGCCGGGACCACGCCGACGGGCCGAGGTCGGGCGACCTGCCCCACAACCAGGAATGGCTCTGCTTCGGGTCCCAGGACGGGCGCGATGGCTCCGGGACGCAGGCCATCAAGTTCGGCGACTGTTCCTTCCCGGAGCACCAGTACGTCCAGGGCGACATCGACGTGCAGTGGGCGTGGACCGCATGTCACCTGGGTGGGCGACGGTGCCGGTACCCGGAGTACCCGTGAGTACCCGGGCCCACGTTGTCGAGTTCGAGGTACTCGAGCATGCTCGGCTCGCCCGTGCCTACGTGAAGAGGTCGCCGACGCGGACGGAGAAGTCCGTGAACACCGGACCTCCCTCCAGGGTCTCCGCGTCGTGGAGAGCGCGGGCTGGATGATCCGGACGGTGGACGACGACTGATCGCGTCTCCGGGTACACGACCCACACGAGCCGTGTGCCGGCCGCCAGCCACTCGGCCGCCTTGTCCCGAACGGCCGCCGCGGAGTCGCCCGGAGAGACGACTTCCGCCGCAAGGTCCGGCGCCATCTCCAGGAATCCGGCCGGTGCACCCCGCGCACCCAGCCGCTCGTCGGCCACGAACGCCACGTCGGGCGCACGCACCGTGTCCGGGTCGCGACGTAGCAGGAAGCCGGTCTCCGCGGCGAAGACGCGACCCAGATTCCGGTCGCGGACATGGGTGCCGATGAAGAGCGCAAGCGCGTGTGCGACCTGCCCGTGTCGTCCTCCCGCCGGCGCCATCACGATCAGGTCCCCTCCGACAAGCTCGGTCCGCTGGCCCCGCGCGGAGTGGCGCGCCGAAATCGCCGGCAACTCGTCGGCTGTGATCAGGGGCTTCGGAGCACTCGCCGTCATCAGTCGATTCCTGGGTCCCATTCTACGCGGCTCACCGCGTGGACACCGGCCCGCCGCGGCCCTTAGACTTGCCGCGCCCGCCTCTGGAGGCGCCGTGGGCTGAAGCCGGATCCGGGTCCGGCCACCACCAACATGCGCGCTGATCACGTCGTCGAAGTCGACGCCCTCCGCAAGGCGTACGGCCGGACGGTCGCCGTCGCCGACGTCTCCTTCACGGTGCGGCGGGGCGAGATCTTCGGCCTCATCGGGCCGAACGGGGCCGGGAAGACGACCACGCTGGAGTGCGTCGAGGGTCTGCGGGCGGCCGATGCGGGGCGGATCGCCGTCCTCGGCCTCGACCCGATCCGCGACCGGCGTGCGCTGCAGCTCCGCATCGGGGTGCAACTGCAGGAGGCGCAGCTCCAGAAACGGATCAAGGTGTGGGAGGCGGTCGCCTTCTGGCGATCGCTCTATCCGGCCCCCGCCGACGGCGACTCGCTGCTCGGGCAACTCGGGCTCGACCAGAAGCGCAACGCGTGGTTCATGACGCTCTCGGGCGGCCAGAAGCAGCGGCTCTTCATCGCCCTAGCGCTGGTGAACGATCCGGAGGTCGTCTTTCTCGACGAGTTGACGACGGGTCTGGATCCGCAGGCCCGGCGGGCAATCTGGGACCTCGTGCGGGGCATCCGCGAACGCGGCAAGACCGTCGTCCTGACCACCCACCTGATGGAGGAAGCCGAGCGCCTCTGCGACCGCGTAGCCATCCTGGATCGTGCCCGCATCGTCGACATCGACACGCCGGCCGCGCTCGTCGCGCGGCACTGCCCGCAACGGACCGTCGTCGTGGCGACCGACTTCGACGCCGCCGCGGCCCGCTTCCGGGCGCTCCCGACGGCCACCTCCGTCCGCAGCGACGGCCGCCGGCACGAGATCGCCGGCCGCGGCGACGCTCTCGTCACCGACGTCATCCGGACCATCTCGGAGCACGCGATGCCGGTGGCGGAGTTCCGCACCGAGCTCCCGAACCTGGAGGACGTCTTCCTGACGCTGACCGGACGGTCGATCCGGGCGTGAGGCCACGGCCATGGCGACCCTGCTGCGACAACTCGCGCATCTGACCTGGCTCGAGACGAAGATCTTCGTGCGCGAGCCGCTCGGCGTCTTCGGGTCGGTCGCCGTCCCGGTGCTGCTCTTCCTCGTCGTCGGACGCATCGCGGGCGGCAGCGCCGATGCGGCCGCCACCGCCCCGGAGGCCTCCGGCGGCTCGCCGCGCGGTGACCTCGCATTCCTGCAGACGGACCTGCCGCTCTTCGCGGCCATCCTGATCACCTTGAGCGCCGTGCTCTCGCTGGTCACCATCATCGCCATCTACCGGGAAGGAGGCATCCTGCGGCGCCTGCGGGCGACGCCGGTCCGACCGCCGACCATCCTTCTCGCCCACGTGCTGGTCAAGCTCGCCTTCACCGCGGCGACCCTCGCGCTGCTGGTGCTGGCCGGGCGCCGCTTCTACCCCGTCGGCGTCGACGCACCGCTCCTCTCCTTCACGCTCGCGCTCGTCATCGCCACCTGGAGCCTGCTCTCCATCGGCTTCGTCATCGCCGGCATCGTTCCCACAGCTCGGTTCGCGCAGCCGCTCGGAGCGCTGATCCTCTACCCGATGATTCCCCTGTCCGGGCTCTTCACGCCGATCGACACGCTGCCGCCGGCGCTGGAGGCACTCGCGCGTCTGCTGCCGCTGACCTACGCGGTGTCGCTGCTGCGCGGCATCTGGACCGGCGAGACGTGGTGGGCCCACGCGGGAGACGTCGTCGCGCTGGGCGTCGTCTTCGCCCTGGCCACCGCTGTTGCCTCGCGCGTGTTCCGCTGGGAGTGATCGGTCGGATCACAGCACCACATATACTGTGCGTGAAGAACATCACCCTCAGCGTCGACGAAGCCGTCATTCGCACGGTCCGGCTGTACGCGGCGGAGCGTGGATCGTCGGTCAACGCGCTCGTCCGCGAGTTCCTTGCCAATCTCGCGAGGCGTGAAGATCGAGCACGCGGAGCGCGCCAGCGCATTCGCGAGCTGAGCAAGCAGTCGGCCGCCCGTATCGGCTCGCGTTCCTGGACCCGCGAGGACCTGCATGAGCGTTGAGGCCTTTCTCGACACCAACGTCCTGGTCTACGCGGCGGCGGGCCGGGCGGAGGAGGCGACGAAGCGCGCCCGTGCCCTCGCGTTGATTGACGACCTTGATTTCGGGCTCTCGGCGCAGGTGCTCCAGGAGTTCTATGTCACCGTCGTGCGCAAGGTCGAAGTGCCCCTCACCCCGGTCGAGGCCCTCGATCTGGATTGAGCAGTTGGAGGCGTTTCCGTGCCAGGTCCTCGACGCCAGCCTCGTCAAGCTCGGCACCGAGATGAGCGAGCGCCACCGAATCAGTTACTGGGACGGCGCGATCATCGCCGCGGCGGAGGCGCTCGGGGCGCCCAAGCTATTCACCGAGGATCTGAACGACGGGCAGACCTACGGTTCCGTGCGCGTCGTGAATCCCTTCCGGGACGCGCTCCCGGGTTGAGCGCCCGCACGGCACGCCCGCTGCATCCAGGAGGAGACTCTCATGTCCGCAGTAGAGAAACGCCTGACCGCGCTCGGGCTCGAGTTGCCGCCGGTCTCCCGGCCCGTCGCCAACTACGTCCCCGCCGTGCGCAGCGGCAACCTGCTGTTCCTGGCCGGACAGGTGCCGCGCGGCGCGGACGGGCGGCTGATTGCCGGCAAGGTCGGCGACACGATGGATGTCGACTCCGCCTATCGGGCGGCGCGCGCGTGCGCGCTGCAGGCCCTCGCGGTGGTGAAGGACGAGATCGGTGACCTCGACCGCGTAGCGCGGGTCGTGCGGGTCCTGGGCCTGGTCAACGCCACCGCCGACTTCACCGAGCAGCCCGCCGTCGTCAACGGGTTCTCCGACCTGATGGTCGAGGCGTTCGGCGATGCGGGGCGGCACGCGCGCGTCGCCTACGGCGCCGGCTCGCTCCCCGGCGGCGTGCCCGTCGAGGTCGAGTCGCTGTTCGAGGTCGCCGATTAGCCGGCCTGAGCGCCGAAGCCGGACGTCGCGGCAGGACCCGGTGAATCCACCACTCCCAACGCGCTCTCCGTGACAGAGGGACAGGGGTTTGTCTGCACGGCACGGCGAGGCAGCACCCAACGGGCGCGAGGCGCGCCAAGTCGGGTCGTGTCCCACGCCGGGCGGGAACGAGTCCGCGTGCTAGGCTCCGAATTGTGGAACCAAGCCATGCTCAGCCGCGCCGCGAACGCCGGCGGCTCGGACGCGGCAGGATGGCCAGCGCCTCAGAATGCCGGACTCCACCGGACGAGTGGTACCCAGCCCAGGAGCACTCCCATGGCCACCACGACACAAGGCGCCGTCACGCAGACGTACAAGGACTACTGCGCAACAAGCGACGACCAGCGCTACGAGCTGCTCAACGGCAATTTGATGATGGTTCCCGCACCGAACAGGAAGCACCAAGAGGTGCTAACCAAGCTGCACCTCGAACTCGGCGCTTTCAACAAAGAACGCAGGCTGGGCAAGGTGTACGTTGCACCGTTCGACGTCTTACTGTCGGACACCGACGTCGTGCAGCCCGACGTGCTGTTCATCTCGCGAGCGCGCGAGCACACGATCACGGACGAGAACGTGCGGGGAGCGCCCGATCTCGTGATCGAGATCCTGTCACCGTCCACCGCCAACCGGGACCTGGGCTACAAGCACGATCTCTACGGCAGACACGGAGTGCTCGAGTACTGGATCGTCGATCCGATGGGCGAGACCGTCGCCGTGCATCGGCAACGGGACGGCAGGCTCGAGCTGGCCGACACCTTCGGTCGCCGGGACACCCTGCAGACGGCGCTGCTGGAGGGGCTGCAGCTCGAGCTCGACGACATCTTCGCGAGCTGAGCAATCCC